>NZ_CP094526.1:8012500-8312500 GCF_029910095.1 Bradyrhizobium sp. ISRA464
GCAGCCTTCGCTTTAGTCGGGCTCGCCTAGCCGTAGCTGGCATCAGCCAGCGAAGGCTGGTGGAGCCAGACGGGATCGAACCGACGACCTCATGCTTGCAAAGCACGCGCTCTCCCAGCTGAGCTATGGCCCCGTAACCAGAAGACGAATGCTCCGCACTCGATCAAAGTGGTGGGCCTGGGAAGACTTGAACTTCCGACCTCACGCTTATCAAGCGCGCGCTCTAACCAACTGAGCTACAAGCCCCTAACGCTCATCTCTCGCGAGATGTCGGAGCCAGCTGGCGCGCAATCGGCTCGCGCCGATGCATCGCTCAAGCGCTCAGCCCCTGGCGCGTGTTCGTCCGCGAAGAAAGAGAAACGAAGACGGCGAAATCCCGCCAATGGAGCTCAATGATCTTGTGATCGATTGGCCCCTGAATGTTTCTAAAACGATCCGATAGATTGCTGCTGCAATAGGATTGCGTGAGCGATCTGAAGGATCATCCTTAGAAAGGAGGTGATCCAGCCGCAGGTTCCCCTACGGCTACCTTGTTACGACTTCACCCCAGTCGCTGACCCTACCGTGGCCGGCTGCCCCCTTTCGGTTAGCGCACCGTCTTCAGGTAAAACCAACTCCCATGGTGTGACGGGCGGTGTGTACAAGGCCCGGGAACGTATTCACCGTGGCGTGCTGATCCACGATTACTAGCGATTCCAACTTCATGGGCTCGAGTTGCAGAGCCCAATCCGAACTGAGACGGCTTTTTGAGATTTGCGAAGGGTCGCCCCTTAGCATCCCATTGTCACCGCCATTGTAGCACGTGTGTAGCCCAGCCCGTAAGGGCCATGAGGACTTGACGTCATCCCCACCTTCCTCGCGGCTTATCACCGGCAGTCTCCTTAGAGTGCTCAACTAAATGGTAGCAACTAAGGACGGGGGTTGCGCTCGTTGCGGGACTTAACCCAACATCTCACGACACGAGCTGACGACAGCCATGCAGCACCTGTCTCCGGTCCAGCCGAACTGAAGAACTCCGTCTCTGGAGTCCGCGACCGGGATGTCAAGGGCTGGTAAGGTTCTGCGCGTTGCGTCGAATTAAACCACATGCTCCACCGCTTGTGCGGGCCCCCGTCAATTCCTTTGAGTTTTAATCTTGCGACCGTACTCCCCAGGCGGAATGCTTAAAGCGTTAGCTGCGCCACTAGTGAGTAAACCCACTAACGGCTGGCATTCATCGTTTACGGCGTGGACTACCAGGGTATCTAATCCTGTTTGCTCCCCACGCTTTCGTGCCTCAGCGTCAGTATCGGGCCAGTGAGCCGCCTTCGCCACTGGTGTTCTTGCGAATATCTACGAATTTCACCTCTACACTCGCAGTTCCACTCACCTCTCCCGAACTCAAGATCTTCAGTATCAAAGGCAGTTCTGGAGTTGAGCTCCAGGATTTCACCCCTGACTTAAAGACCCGCCTACGCACCCTTTACGCCCAGTGATTCCGAGCAACGCTAGCCCCCTTCGTATTACCGCGGCTGCTGGCACGAAGTTAGCCGGGGCTTATTCTTGCGGTACCGTCATTATCTTCCCGCACAAAAGAGCTTTACAACCCTAGGGCCTTCATCACTCACGCGGCATGGCTGGATCAGGCTTGCGCCCATTGTCCAATATTCCCCACTGCTGCCTCCCGTAGGAGTTTGGGCCGTGTCTCAGTCCCAATGTGGCTGATCATCCTCTCAGACCAGCTACTGATCGTCGCCTTGGTGAGCCATTACCTCACCAACTAGCTAATCAGACGCGGGCCGATCTTTCGGCGATAAATCTTTCCCCGTAAGGGCTTATCCGGTATTAGCTGAAGTTTCCCTCAGTTGTTCCGAACCAAAAGGTACGTTCCCACGCGTTACTCACCCGTCTGCCGCTGACGTATTGCTACGCCCGCTCGACTTGCATGTGTTAAGCCTGCCGCCAGCGTTCGCTCTGAGCCAGGATCAAACTCTCAAGTTGGACTTGAAACCTTGAACCGGCTGATCACAACGTTTGACGAGGTCCCACCATTCTTCGCCGGCCGAAGCCGGCAAGCTGCCCACGATTCACATCGCTGGCAGCGATGGTGTAACCTTTAAAACGTGTACCGCCGAAGTCTTTCGTCCACTCTCGAAAGATGAAAGCCGAAGCCTTCAAGTATTCCGAGAGACGCAAGGACTCCGCCGTCCACGTTTCTCTTTCTTCATCTTCACTTGTCAAACAGCCCGGGATCTAGAGACCCCACACCCTATAGGGTGGTTCCGCCCCCAGCAACCGACGGTGAACCCCAGCCGACCTATACTAAGTCGACCGTTGCGTCACTCATCGAAGTGAGGAACATCAAGGGCGCGAATGCTTGCCTTGGCCCCGAGGGCCAATGCAGCGCCGCGCTCAGTGGGTGCCTTATAGGCCGGCCCCTTCCGGCTTGTCAACGCCCATTGTCAGAAAATCGTCGCACGACGACGAACTTTTTTCAGATGCGGAAAAGTCCCTGATTTTTGGGGACCTTACGCCGCACTTGAGCCACAATCCTGCGACGTTCTGACTATGGTTATGCACTGAACCGCGCGAAACCAGTGGGGGCTCGAGCGGTTTTTTCCGGGGGAGCTGGCGATTTCTCCATGAACCCGTCGCCTCTCCTCTTCACGGTCGAGCAACTTCGAGAGATCTGCACACCATTGACGTTCGAGATCACGGCTAGCTAATGGCCATCATCTCCAGGACTTCGATGTGTGGAGCTCGCCACGCTGCCGCAATCGCTCTCTAAAGGGCAAAGACGGAAGACGAGGACGAGCCGGGGTCTATCGAATGTTGGTGGAATTTGGGGGGACACTGGGTTGAGCCAACGGGCGTCACGCGGCAGCGGCTATGGGCGCGAGACCGGGATGATCGATCTCGGCCACGAACCGCCGCTTTCCGTCGACGGTACCGAGGCTGCGGTGATCGATCGCCGCCGTGTCTCCGTTCAATGGTTCAGCGGCACGATTCTGACTGGACTATGTGGCGCGGCCCTCATCGGCGGCGCCGTTTTTGCGTCGCTCGACGGCGAGATGACATTCGCCAAGGTGCCCGAGCGCGTCGAAAGCGCGCTGCGCGGCGCTCTCGGCGCCAATGATCGCGTGGTCAGCCTGCACAAGGGCGATCGCTTGCCGCCACCGAGCGATTCATCCGCCTCCCGCATCCTGATGCGTGTCTCGACCGTGACCCGCGTCGGCAATCGCGACGTGATGCGGGTGCGGCCCTTTATCCGCATTTCCGGCAATCTCGCGATGACCACGAGCGATCTGTCGGCGAAGGTCCCGCCGTTCAACGCGCAGCGCCTGCTGGCCGACGTCGGCACCGACACGCCGGCCACGGCCGAGGACCCCAACAATCCCGAAGCCGTCGAGCCCGACGCCGAGGTCTCTTTCATCACCAAGGATCTGGGCAGCGTGCTGCCGAAGGCGAAGCTCGCCGCCGTCGTCCCGCTCGACGATGTTCTGATGCGGGTGCGCGACGCCGCCAACTGGCACGGCTCCGGCAGATCGGTGCGTTACACGCTTGCCAATGCCGCGGCCGATGCGACCGGCGCCTCGGACATGAGAATGGCCTACGCCACCGAGGGCAACGTCTCCGATCCCTATGCGGGCTTCGAGACCCGCGTGGTGCCGGAAAACGTCACCCTGCTGCCGAAGACCAAGGAGCAAGCCACCGGCGGCAATCCGGTCGGCGAGCGGGTTCACGTCGTCAAGAAGGGCGACACCATCGTCTCGATCCTGCGCGACCAGGGCGCGACGCCCGAGGAAGCCAAGGCGATCGCCGCGAATCTCGGTCCGCGCGGCCGCGACGGCGGCCTGAAGGAAGGCCAGAAGGTGCGGATCCTGATGGCGCCGGCCGCCCCGGGACCGGGCGTGCGGCTGCAGCCCTGGCGCGTGATCGTCGCCAACGATTCGGTCATCGAAGCCGTGGCCGCGCTGTCCGACATGGGCAAATACGTCGCCGTCGACGTGCAGAGCATGAACACGGTCACCGACACCGCTGACAATTCCAGCGACGACGACGATGAGGATGATGGCAGCGGCGTGCGGCTCTATCAGAGCATTTACGAGACTGCGCTGCGCAACAAGGTGCCGCCGACCGTCATCGAGGACATGGTCCGAATCTACTCCTACGACGTCGACTTCCAGCGCAAGGTGCAGCCCGGCGATTCCTTCGACGTGTTCTATGCCGGCGAGGACGAAGGCACGACGAGCACCGACAAGACCGAGGTGCTCTATGCCGCACTGACGGTGGGCGGCGAGACCAAGAAATATTACCGCTTCCAGAGTTCCGACGACGGACTGGTCGACTACTATGACGAGACCGGAAAGAGCGCGAAGAAGTTCCTGGTGCGCAAACCGGTCAACAACGCGATCATGCGCTCGGGCTTCGGCGCTCGGCGCCACCCGATCCTCGGCTATGTGAAGATGCACACCGGCGTCGACTGGGCAACCGCCTACGGTACGCCGATCTTCGCCTCCGGCAACGGCGTGGTCGAGAAGGCCGGGCTCGAGGGCGGCTATGGCAAGTATATCCGGATCAAGCACGCCAACGGCTACGAGACCGCCTACGGCCATTTGTCGGCCTTCGCCAAGGGCATGGAGGTCGGCAAGAAGGTGCGGCAGGGCCAGGTCATCGGCTTCGTCGGCTCGACCGGTCAGTCGACCGGTCCCCACGTTCACTACGAAATCCTGGTCAACGGCCGCTTCGTCGATCCAATGCGCGTGAAACTGCCGCGCGGCCGTTCGCTGGAAGGCCCGATGCTGGCGGCCTTCGAAAAGGAGCGCGACCGGATCGACGCCCAGATGAACAGCCGCGGCAGCGCGCGCATCGTCTCCGACGCCACCGGCAGCGCCCCGATGGCGCGGTCCACCAGCAACCGCTGATCGTTCCCCCGGGGCCACACGGGCCGCCTGACCACGCCGCTGCGCTCCCTCTGGCGGCTGATTGCCGCGTCGAAACGCCCGCCGCCGGAGGCCCTGGCGGCGGCGATTTCCGCCAAATTTCGTGGAACAAGACCGGAACCCGAACGGCGGTCGTCCAGTTGATTCGCAGGTGAAACCTCCAGTGGAGGGTGTCATGGAGAACTGGACGAACGCAAAGCTGTGTGACGTCGCGAACCTGATCCTCGGGGCGATTCTTTTCCTGTCGCCGTGGCTGTTCAAGTTCGACGGCGGAACGGTTTCCACCAACGCCCATATCGTCGGCATTGTCATGGTGATCCTTGCGATCGCCGCGCTTGCGGCATTTGCGGTCTGGGAGGAGTGGCTGAACCTCATCGTCGGGCTTTGGGCGCTGGTCTCGCCGTGGGTCCTTGGCTTCCAGGGAAGCACTACCCCGATGACCGTGCACGTGGTCATCGGCATCGCAGTCGCGATCCTTGCGGCGATCGAGCTCTGGGTAATGTCCCAGCATCCGCCCCGGCTCACGACGCACAGCTGAGGCATTGAACTCATGCATCCTTACCCGCCGGCCGGGATGGCCGGCGGGTAATGGCGTCTCTGTGCCCAATGAGGATTTGCAACCATGACCCGGCTCACCCGCGACGACGTGTTGAAGGCCGTCGGCTACGCCGACGATGTCACGATCGCCAAGATCATCGCCTCCGGCGCAACCGTCACCGAGCTCGCCGAAGCCAAGGCTTGGCTCGCCAATGACGAGCCGTTGATGAACGCCGGCAAGCCGCTCGCGACCGGGCGCGCTCGCGAGCTGGTCGATATCCTTTCCGAACTCGAGCCCAGCGAGGACGATGATCCCGCTTTGCCGAGCCCCCCGCAGGAATGACCGCCTACGGCGCGAGGCTTGCGCACACCAGGAACACGATTCCGATTGCGGTCAATCCGAAGGCGACTGCCGCGAGCGGCAGCAACATGTCGATCGTGGCATGGGTGCTGTTGAGCGTGCTGCCCCAGACCGCGAAATCGGCAGCGCGCCATTCGCGGAATGGGACCGTCTGCTGATGCGCTTCATGCGGACGACGATGTTTTCGCCAGATCAGCGATAGCAGCCACGGCAGCAGCACCGCGACAAACAGCAGCACACTGACCATCGCAAGCGAAAGCTCGATATCGTTCTTGCGATCGAACAGGAGCCACGCCGCGAGCGCAAACCATGCAACCAGGCCGGTGGCCAGGCCATAGACATACGGGTGGAGCTCGTCATAGACGGGCCGGTTATGGGCGGTAAGTTCCCTGCTCATCAGATACACCTTCCTCTGAGAGGGATCGGCGGCGCGGTTTCGCGCAACGACGCGAGCACCCGGCCAATTCTGTTTTCGGGGGCAGCACAGTGGGTGTTGCCGCGCCAACCGATCATGAATGGGAAACGGCCGCCGTCCGCCCGCGTTTCATTAAAAAACTTGGCGGCCCATAAGGAACCGCCGCGCGCGTGCGTAAGACTGCCCGACATCGGGAGATACACCGAAGAATCGCGCGGCGTCGCTCGATGCAGCCTATCGCTAGGCTGCATCGAGATTGGCGAGGTGATCAGTTCAGCTTGCGCTTCGGGACCGGCGGCTCGAACTGCATAATCTCGGCGGTGTTGGGCACCTGGCCGTTGAAGGTCAGCACGTTGCCTTTCTCCGAGATCACCACGCGATCGCCGTCCTTGACCTCGCCGGCGAGGATCATCTCGGCGAGCGGATCCTGCACGCTGTGCTGGATCACGCGCTTCAGCGGACGGGCGCCGTAGGCGGGATCCCAGCCCTTCTCGGCGAGCCAGTTCCGCGCCTTGGCGTCGAGCTCGAGCTCGATCTTGCGATCCTCCAGCAATTTTCGCAGGCGCGCGAACTGGATCTCGACGATCCGGCCCATCTCGCTCTTCTGCAGGCGGTGGAACAGGATGATCTCGTCGATGCGGTTCAGGAACTCCGGCCTGAAATGCGTCCGCACGACGCCCATCACCTGGTCACGGACCGCTGACGTGTCCTCGCCCTCCGGCTGATTCACCAGGAATTCCGAGCCGAGGTTCGAGGTCATGATGATCAGCGTGTTGCGGAAGTCGACGGTGCGGCCCTGGCCATCGGTCAGACGGCCGTCATCGAGCACCTGCAGCAGCACGTTGAAGACGTCGGGATGCGCCTTCTCGATCTCGTCGAACAGCACCACCTGGTAGGGCCTGCGCCGCACGGCTTCGGTCAGCGCTCCACCCTCGTCGTAGCCGACATAGCCCGGAGGCGCGCCGATCAGCCGCGAGACCGAATGCTTCTCCATGAACTCGGACATATCGAGCCGGACCATCGCAGTCTCGTCGTTGAACAAGTCAGCGGCGAGCGCCTTGGTCAGCTCGGTCTTGCCGACGCCGGTGGGACCCAAGAACATGAACGAGCCGGTCGGCCGGTTCGGATCCTGCAGGCCCGCGCGTGCACGGCGCACGGCGGTTGCCACCGCATGCACGGCTTCGGCCTGGCCGACAACGCGCTTGGCAAGCGAGTCCTCCATTCTCAGGAGCTTATCCTTTTCGCCCTCGAGCATCTTGTCGACCGGCACGCCGGTCCAGCGCGAGACGACCTGCGCGATGTGGTTGGCGGTGACCGCCTCCTCCATCATCCCGCTGTCGTTCTGCTTGCCGCTTTCCTTGGCCTCGATCTCGGCGAGCTTCTTCTCCAGCTCGGGGATCCGGCCATAGGCCAGTTCGCCCGCCTTCTGGAATTCGCCGCGGCGCTGCGCGTTGGCCAGCTCGACGCGGAGCGCATCGAGTTCGCTCTTCAGCTTCTGCGCATTGGAGAGCTTGTTCTTCTCCGCGCTCCACCGCGCCGTCAGCGCCGCCGACCGCTCCTCGAGCTCGGTGAGTTCCTTCTCCAGCGTCTGCAGGCGGCTCTTGGAGCCGGCATCGCTCTCCTTCTTCAGCGCCTCCTGCTCGATCTTGAGCCGGATGATGTCGCGGTCGAGTGAGTCGAGCTCTTCCGGCTTGGAATCGACCTGCATCTTCAGCCGCGCCGCGGCCTCGTCCATCAGGTCGATGGCCTTGTCGGGCAGGAAGCGGTCGGTGATGTAGCGGTTCGACAGCGTGGCCGCGGCCACCAACGCGGAGTCGGCGATACGGACGCCGTGATGCTGCTCGTACTTGTCCTTCAAGCCGCGCAGGATCGAGATCGTGTCCTCGACCGTGGGCTCACTGACATAGATCGGCTGGAACCGCCGCGCCAGTGCGGCGTCCTTCTCGACATGCTTCTGGTATTCGTCGAGCGTGGTCGCGCCGATGCAGTGCAGCTCGCCGCGGGCAAGCGCCGGCTTCAAGAGGTTGGACGCGTCCATCGCGCCGTCGGCCTTGCCGGCGCCGATCAGCGTGTGCATCTCGTCGATGAACAGGACGATGCCGCCCTCTGCGGACGAGACCTCCTGCAGCACGGCCTTCAGCCGCTCCTCGAACTCACCGCGATACTTCGCGCCGGCAATCAGCGCGCCCATGTCGAGCGACAGGAGCTTCTTGTCCTTCAGGCTCTCCGGCACGTCGCCATTGAGGATACGCAGCGCCAGGCCCTCGACGATCGCGGTCTTGCCGACGCCGGGCTCACCGATCAGCACGGGATTGTTCTTGGTCCGCCGCGACAGCACCTGGATGGTGCGGCGGATCTCCTCGTCGCGGCCGATCACCGGATCGAGCTTGCCGTCGCGCGCAGCCTGGGTCAGGTCGCGGGCATACTTCTTCAGCGCGTCATAGGCGTTCTCGGCGGTCGCCGAATCCGCCGTGCGGCCCTTGCGCAGTGCTTCGATCGCCGCGTTCAGGCTCTGCGGCGTGACGCCGCCCTTGCTCAGGATGGTCGCGACCTCGCTGTTCTTCTCGAGCGCGAGCCCGAGCAGCAGCCGCTCGACGGTGACGAAGCTGTCGCCGGCCTTGTCGGCGGCCTTCTCCGCCGCATCGAAGGCGCGCGCCAGCTCCGGAGACAGGTAGACCTGCCCGGCACCGCTTCCCGACACTTTCGGAAGCTTGTTCAGCGCCTCTTCGGTCGCTTTCAGGATCGCCCTGGAATTGCCGCCGGCGCGGTCGATCAGACCGCCGGCGAGCCCCTCGCTGTCGTCCAGCAGCACTTTCAGCAAATGCAACGGCGAGAACTGCTGGTGGCCATCGCGCATTGCGAGCGACTGGGCAGACTGGATGAATCCGCGCGCGCGCTCGGTGTACTTCTCAATGTTCATTCGTTTTCCCTCGGCCTGCCATCGTCACCCCTCAGGCATGACAACGGCATCTTCATTGGGTTTCCGCGGGCCGCATCGACGTTCCTCAATCGGCCTCTGGTCGTCGCCATCATTTCTTAGGCTTGCCGCAGATGTGGGCACTTGGTTCCAAAACGGAAGAGCCACAGCTCGCGATTTTGCCCGGCGGTTACAATCGCGTGTCAGCGCCGCACGATGGCGACAAGGTAGCGGCAGGGCTGAGCACTCTCATTACGGAAGACGATGTCCGATGGCGGTCCGAGCTCGATACGGTCGCCCGCGGCAAGCTCGTGACGAGCCGCCCCCTCCATCAGGGTGAGGCGGCCGTCGATGACCCAGACCACCTGACGGATCAGGTGATAGGCGCTGGCGGGAAAGCCGACCTCCTGCCTGGCAGGAAGCTCGATCTCGACCAGTTCCAGCGGATTGGCAGGATGCAGGAACACCTGCCGCCGCAGATAGGCCGCCTTCGGATCGCGCCAGACGGGTTGATCCTTGGCGCGCTGCAGGCGGGAACCTTCTGACACCGCCGGCTCGAATAGCGCGGCTATGGTCAGACCATAGGCCGTCGCGATCCGCGACAGCGTCGCCGCCGTCGGGCTCGCCTCGGCCCGCTCGATCTTGCTGAGCATGGCCTTGGACACGCCGGCCCGTCCGGCCAGTTCCGCCAGCGACCAGCCACGGCCCTCCCGTTCGGCACGGACCCGCCTCCCGAGAGCCTCATCAGCCTTGTCTTCTATAATTGACATATTGTCTTATATAGTAAACGATCGGTTCGTTCAAGAGGCCCGATTGAGGAACCTAAGATGACTATCCGCCCAGCTACCGAGCACGACATTCCCGCGATCACCGCGATCTACAACGAGGCGGTCGCCAACTCGAACGCGGTCTGGACGGAGAAGCAGGACACCGAGGCCGAACGGCTGGCGTGGATGAAGGCGAGACAAGCGCTCGGCTACCCGGTGCTGGTCGCCGCCGAGGGATCGACGGTCCTCGGCTACGGCACATTCGGCGACTTCCGGGCCTGGCCGGGCTACCGCTACAGCGTCGAGCACAGCGTCTATATCCATGCCGACCATCGCGGCCGTGGGCTCGGGCGCCTCATCGTTGACGAACTGGTGGCGGCCGCAACCGTGCTCGGCAAGCACGTCCTGATCGCCGGGATCGACGGCGGCAATCAGGCCTCGCTCCGGCTGCATGCTGCGATGGGCTTCGTCGAGGTGGCGCGCATGCCGGAGATCGGACGCAAGTTCGGCCGCTGGCTGGATCTCGTGTTCATGCAGCGGACCCTCGACACACCCGGAGCGCCGCGCGCCGACTAGCTGCCTTCCTGTTCCCGGAGGTTCTCCTCGCGCGTCAAACAAGTTAGAGGGGGCGGATGGACAACACACGCACCTCCTCCGCCAGGATCGCCGGCATCTACCGTTACCCCGTCAAAGGCCTCACGCCGGAGCCCTTGCCCCGCGCGGAGCTAAGGGCCGGCCAGACGCTGCGATCCGACCGCCGCTATGCGATCGAGAACGGTCCGAGCGGCTTCGATCCGGCGGCACCGAAGTGGCTGCCGAAACCGCATTTCCTGATGCTGCAGCGGGACGAGTGGCTGGCGCCGCTGCGTGCCCATTTCGACGACGACAGCCACGTGCTGACGCTGCGCCGGGACGGCGCGATGGTGGCCCAGGGCGACCTCGAGACCGCCGCAGGGCGCGCGGCAATCGAGCGCTATTTCGCCGGTCACCATGCCGGCGTGATCAAGGGACCGCCCAGAGTGCTGGCGAGCCCTGGCCACAGCTTCTCCGACGTCGCGCGCAAGGTGGTCTCGATCATCAATCTCGCGAGCCTGCGCGCCATCGAGAACCTGGTGCAGGCGCCGGTTCATCCCTTGCGCTTTCGCGCCAATCTCTATGTCGAGGGCTGGCCTGCCTGGCATGAGGCGGGCCTGCTCGACCAGACCATCGCGATCGGCAGCGCGCGGGCCAAGATAGTGAAGCGCATCACCCGCTGCGCCGCGGTCAATGTCGATCCCGAGACCGGCGTGCGCGACCTCATGATCCCGCAGACTTTGATGCAGCGCTTCGGCAACAATGAGTGCGGCGTCTATGCCGAGATCATTGCCGACGGCAGCGTCGCGGTGAATGACACGATCGCCGCCGAGCAGTCGACGCTGGTGTAGGTACGTCTCGTAGTCGCGTAGGATGGGTAGAGCGTAGCGAAACCCATCACTTTAGCCCCGAGACGCTGACGGTGGGTTTCGCTTCGCTCTACCCACCCTATTCCGGCTCGCAATGAGCGTTCAATTCGTGGGCATCACGTAGGCATAGATCCGGCCGCGCGACACCGGCGCCTCGCGGACACGGTTGCCGTTGTTGCCCGAGATCATGATCGGATTGCCCTTTGCGTCGATGCCGGTGATGATGCCGACATGACCGCCGCCGCGGCGGCTCATGACCGCGATGGCGCCGACCTGCGGACCCGAAACGCGCTGGCCGTATTTGGCGAACGAACTTGCCATGTCGGAGCCAGTGCCACGATAGCCCGACTCCTTCAGCACCATGTTCATGAAGCGCGCGCACCACAGGCTCGCGCGGCCGGTCGGATTGCCGCCGAGATAGCGGCGTGCCTCGGCGACGAGGCCCGACGAACCGAAGCTGCCTTTCTCCGTCACGCCGCCCGTGTTCGGCACCACGCTGGCATTGGCGTCGGCGAGATCGTGGGCCCGCATCCGTGCGACGCCGCGCTCCCAGCGCGAGAGGCGCGTTGCATGGCGATAGTGACGATGGGCGTAGTGGCGCGCATGATCGCCGGCATGGGCCGAATGCGCGTGACGTGAATGGTGGGGGCGGGCGGAAGCTGGAGCGGCGGAAACGACGGCGAGAGTGAGCGAACCAAGAGCCAGCGCTAAAAGACGAAGCGACCGGCAATACGCAAGCAACTGAATCATATTTTCACGAGATCCTCTGTAGTACCCCCAATCCCCATCGCGTTCCCTGCGGAACACGGCGGGGCTTTGAAAAATCGAGATGTGGCGAGAGGAAGGCTTCTTGCGGCGCTGCGGAAACGATTTCTGGGTTATTCCGCGCAAATTCCACGACGAAAAAAGAATCGGAGCTGCCGCATTGCGGCCCAGGAAATTAATTGCAAATCTGGGGCCGGCCCACGAGAAGGAATTTCAAATGCCCCATGCCGTAACGAAAGATAATGTCCGCCTCCATTTCGAAGAAGCGGGCAACGGGACCCCGATCATTTTCCTGCACGAGTTCGCCGCTGATCACACCAATTGGGAACCGCAGATGCGGTACTTCTCGCGCGGGCACCGCTGCATCGCCTATTCGGCGCGTGGCTACACGCCGTCGGACGTGCCGCCGAATGCCGACGTCTACACCTACAAGCATTTCTATACCGATGCGCTCGCGGTTCTCGACCATCTCGGGATCGTGAAAGCGCATTTCATCGGCCTTTCGATGGGCTCCTACTCATCGCTGCAGATCGGCCTCAATGCGCCGGAGCGCGCAATCTCGATGACGCTCGCCGCCGTCGGCTCCGGCTCCAGCCTGGAAAATCTCGATGCCTTCCGCGCGCAGTGCCGCGCCAATGCCGAGCAGTATGAGGCGATCGGCTCGGTCGAGGTCGCGAAGGTCACGCGCGAGGCGCCGAGCCGGATTCCGTTCCTCCTGAAGGACCCGCGCGGTCACGCCGATTTCTATGCCGCCCTCGCCCGTCATGACGCCAAAGGCTCGGCCAACACGATGCGCAGTTTTCAAGGCGGCCGGCCCTCGATCTACACCATGACGGAGGCGATCCGGCGCGTGCCGACGCCGGCGCTGATCCTGTGCGGCGACGAGGACGACAATTGCATCGAGCCCAGCATGTTCCTGAAGAAGCATCTGCCGGCGACGGGCCTCGCCTTCTTTCCGAAGTCGGGCCACGTGCTCAATCTCGAGGAGCCCGCGCTGTTCAACGAGATGGTCGAACGCTTCATCGCGCTGGTCGAGGCCGGACGCTGGCCGGTGCGCGATCCGCGCTCGCTGGTGGCGGCGCCGGTGTGAACCGTCACTTCCCTTTCTCGCCGCGGCTCAGCAGGAACACGCCCTGCTCGCCGAACATGTTCCAGACCCACCAGGGCAGATTGAGCGGCACCGGGCGGCCGTAGAGATCGAGCGCGACCGCGCGCTCCATCTTGCCGTTGATCTCGTCGCAGAGCTGGACGAAGTCCTTGATGGTGCAGAAATGGATGTTGGCGGTGTCGTACCAGGTCGCTGGCAGGTTCTCGGTGCGCGGCATGTGGCCACCGATCAAGAGCTGCAGCCGCATCTTCCAGAACCCGAAATTCGGGAACGAGACGATGGCGCGGTGGCCGATGCGCAGCAGATTCTCCAGTACCACTTTGGGCTGCCGCGTCGCCTGCAAGGTCTGCGACAGGATCACATAGTCGAAGGCGTCGTCGGGATAATTGACGAGGTCGGTGTCGGCATCGCCCTGCACCACCGCGAGCCCCTTGGCAACGCAGCGGTTGACGCCCTCGCGCGACAGCTCGATGCCGCGCCCGTCGATGCCGCGGCTCTCCAGCAGCTCCAAGAGGTCACCGTCGCCGCAGCCGACGTCGAGCACGCGCGAACCCGGAGCCACCATGTCGGCGACGAGGAGATGGTCAGCGCGGTAGCTTCCGGTTCGCTCGGGCGCGACGCCGGGCAGCGGCAGGGTTTGCTGGATGCTCATGACTGGTCGTCGCCATTTCCAAGCCCGCGCGCCTTGCCTGCGGCCTGCAGGAAGGCGCGGGAGATATCCAGGAATTCGGGCACGTCGAGCAGGAACGCGTCGTGGCCCTTATCGGTCTCGATCTCGGCGAACGACACCCGCGCGCTCGAGGCATTCAGCGCGTGCACCAGCGCGCGTGACTCCGAGGTCGGGAACAGCCAGTCGCTGGTGAACGAGATCACGCAGAAGCGCGTCTTGATGCCGGTGAACGCCTTCGCCAGCACACCGTTGTGATCGGCGGCGATGTCGAAATAGTCCATCGCGCGCGTCAAATAGAGATAGCTGTTGGCGTCGAAGCGCTCGACGAATGACGAGCCCTGGTAGCGCAGATAGCTCTCGACCTGGAAATCCGCATCGAACGAGAAGGTGGGCAGGTCGCGGTCCTGCATCCGCCGCCCGAATTTGCGATGCAGCGCGGCGTCCGAGAGATAGGTGATGTGCGCGGCCATCCGCGCCACCGCGAGCCCGCGATGCGGATGCGTGTCCTCGTCGACATAGCGGCCGCCACGCCAGTCCGGATCGGCCATCACGGCCTGCCGTCCGAGCTCGTGAAAGGCGATGTTCTGCGCAGAGTGGCGTGTCGCGCAGGCGATCGCGAGCGTCGAGAACACGCGCTCGGGATAAGCCGCGACCCATTGCACCGCCTGCATGCCGCCCATCGAGCCGCCGACCACGCAGAACAGCGTCGTGATGCCGAGACGATCGATCAGCATCGCCTGGGCGCGCACCATGTCGGGAATGGTGATGATCGGGAAATCCAGCCCCCATACCTTGCCGGTGGCAGGGTTGAACGAGGCAGGGCCGGTCGAGCCCATGCAGCCGCCGATCACGTTGGAGCAGATGATGAAATATTTGCGCGGGTCGAGCGGCTTGCGGGCGCCGACCATGGTCTCCCACCAGCCGGGCTTGCCGGTGACGGGATGGATGTTGTTGACGTGCTGATCGCCGGTCAGCGCGTGACAGACCAGGATCGCGTTGGAGCGGTCGGCGTTTAGCTCGCCATAGGTCTGGTAGGCGATCTGGAATGGTGCGAGATCGACGCCGCAGTCGAGCTTCAGCGGCTGCTCGATGCCGAACTTCGCCACCAACGACGAGGGATGATCGGCCTCATGGGCGCGATCATCACTATTGATCGAAGGGCTCGTGATCGAAGGGCTCGGTATCGGACGCACGTTGCTCATCTAGGCGACCCCGCCTCCGCGCGGGAGGCCTCGAACAGGAATCAGGCCATAAAAAACCCGGCCTGAACAAAGGTTCGGCCGGGAGCTGATCTGTCCCCGGCCTGTTTAGCGAGTTGTTTAACGTGGCTGCAAGCCGGCCGGCTCAAATGACCACGGAAGTGCAGGGAAACTAGTCCTCGGACCCCGTGTCGTCAAGGTTAGCCTCGCCCTCACCCCATGGTTAACCCGATCGCGCAAGGCACGCCTGCGACGTTTCTCTTTGCTTTCGGCGGCCGTCTTTCCTAATCAGGGACACAGTCATCGGGCCGCCCGGATCACAAGGTTTTCAGATGTCCAACCCTCCCCCGTCGCCGCCTTCGCTGCAGGAGCTGCGCAAGGAGATCGACGCAATCGACGAGCAGGTCCACCGCCTGCTGATGGCGCGCGGCGATATCATCGACCGCCTGATCCAGGTCAAGAAGACCCAGGAGGTCGGCTCGGCATTTCGCCCCGCACGCGAGGCCAGCATGATGCGCGGCCTGGTCGAGCGGCATCGTGGCATCCTGCCGCTCGACACCATCGAGAGCATCTGGCGCGTCATCATCTCGACCTTCACCTACGTGCAGGCGCCGTTCTCGGTGCATGCCGACGTCTCCGTCGGCGAGTCCGCGATGCGGGATTCGGCGCGATTCCATTTCGGCTTCGTGGTGCCCTATGTGGCGCATTTCAGCGCGCAGGCCGCGGTCGATGCGGTGGCGTCGTCCAAGGGCGACCTCGCGCTGGTCTCCGCGATTGCAAGCCGCACGCCGTGGTGGAACGCGCTCGAAGCCAGTGGCGCGCCGAAGATCATCGCACGGCTGCCGTTCCTCGAGCGCGCCGATCACCCCGCCGCGCTGCCGGTGTTCGTGGTCTCGCGAGTCGCCGACGATGCCATGGTGACGGAAGTCCAGGTGTGGAGCGTGCGCGTCTCCGGCTGGAACGCCGACGTCGCGCGCGCGCTGGCGCCGCTCGCGGAAATCGTCGCGGTGCCCGACACCGCCTTCGACGGCGCGGCGCTGCTGGTGTCGGTCGCGGGTACCGGCTTCGAGGCGATCAAGCTCGCCTTGATCCAGGCCGGCGCCTCGGTCCGCTCGTCGGCCCTCGTCGGCAGCCACGCAACGCGCTATACGGTGCCTCCTGGCGGGTCGGCCAGAAGTTAAGCCCCCCGCCTTGATGCTTGTTTTGACGCGTTTTCTTGCGCGAACCGGTATCCACTTCGCTGGAAAACGCTCTGTCCGGAGTTGATGATGTCCCGCCCCGTGCCGAACCCCGGCATCCTCGAAATTGCGCCCTACACGCCGGGCAAGAGCCCGGTGCCGGAACCGGGGCGCAAGGTGTTCAAGCTGTCCGCCAACGAGACGCCGTTCGGCCCGTCGCCGAAGGCGATCGCGGCCTACAAGCACGCAGCCGACCATCTCGAGGACTACCCGGAGGGTACTTCGCGCGTGCTGCGCGAAGCGATCGGCCGCACCTACGGTCTCGATCCCGACCGCATCATCTGCGGCGCCGGGTCCGACGAGATCCTCAATCTGCTCGCGCACACCTATCTCGCACAAGGCGACGAGGCGATCTCGACCACCCACGGCTTCCTGGTCTACCCGATCGCAACCATGGCGAACGGCGCCAAGAACGTCATCGCCGCCGAGAGCAACTTCACCGCCGACGTCGACGCGATCCTGAAGGCGGTGACGCCGCGCACCAAGCTGGTCTGGCTCGCCAACCCGAACAACCCGACCGGCACCTATCTGCCGTTCGACGAGGTCAAGCGCCTGCGCGCCGCTCTCCCGTCGCAGGTACTGCTGGTGCTCGACGCCGCCTATGCCGACTACGTCTCGCGCAACGATTACGAGTTCGGCATCGAGCTCGTCGCCACCACCGACAACACGGTGGTCACCCACACCTTCTCGAAGATCCATGGGCTCGCCGCGCTGCGCGTGGGCTGGATGTTCGGGCCGGCGCACATCGTCGATGCCTGCAACCGCATCCGCGGTCCATTCAACGTCTCGACGCCGGCGATGCTGGCGGCCGCGGCGGCGATCGAGGACTCCGCGCATGTGCAGATGTCGAAGACGCACACCGAAAAGTGGCGCAGCTGGCTGACCGAGGAGTTCGGCAAGCTCGGGCTCAAGGTGACGCCGAGCGTCGCGAACTTCGTGCTGATCCATTTCCCGACCGACAAGGGCAGGACCGCGGCGGAAGCCGACGCCTATCTCACACGGCGCGGCCTCGTGCTGCGCGCACTCAACAATTACAAGCTGCCGCACGCGCTGCGCATGACCATCGGCACCGAGGAAGCCAACCGCCTCGTGGTCGAGAGCCTGCGCGACTTCATGGCCGGAAGGTGAACACCGACGTGACCACAGCCCCGCTTTTCAAACGCCTCGCACTGATCGGCTTCGGCCTGATCGGCGGCTCGATCGCGCGCGCTGCCCGCGCGCAAGGCTTGGTCGGCGAGATCGTCACCACCGCACGCTCGGAGAAGACACGCGCGCGCGTCGCCGAGCTCGGCATTGTCGATCAGGTCGTCGCGACCAATGCGGAAGCCGCGAAGGATGCCGATCTCGTCATCCTCTGCATTCCTGTCGGCGCCTGCGGTCCGGTCGCGGCCGAAATCGCGAGCCACCTGAAGCCCGGCGCCATCATCTCCGACGTCGGCTCGGTGAAGGGGGCGGTCGTGAAGGACATGGCGCCGCATCTGCCTGACGCCGTGCACTTCGTGCCGGCACATCCCGTCGCCGGCACCGAGCATTCCGGCCCGGATTCCGGCTTCGCCGAGCTCTTCATCAACCGCTGGTGCATCCTGACGCCGCCTGACGGCACCGATCCCGCCGCGACCGACCGGCTGCGCGCCTTCTGGGCCGCGCTCGGCGCCAAGGTCGAGATCATGACGCCGGATCATCATGATCTCGTGCTCGCGATCACCAGCCATTTGCCGCATCTGATCGCGTACACCATCGTCGGCACCGCTGACGAGCTGGCACAGGTGACGGAATCCGAAGTGATCAAGTTCTCGGCCGGCGGCTTCCGCGACTTCACCCGCATCGCGGCGTCCGACCCGACGATGTGGCGCGACGTGTTCCTCGCCAACAAGGAGGCTGTGCTGGAGATGCTCGGCACCTTCAACGAGGACCTGTCGAAGCTCACGCGTGCGATCCGCCGCGGCGACGGCGATGCGCTGTTCGACCATTTCACCCGCACCCGCGCCATCCGCCGCGGCATCGTCGAGATCGGCCAGGATTCCGCCGCCGCCGACTTCGGCCGGCCGCATGCGAATCTGGGGAAGAAGGCGGAGTAGAGCGCCGCGCATTTCGACGTCATCCCAGCGCAGGACGGGGCCGATGTCGCACCAGATCCACAGCCGTCGTCCCGGCGAAGGCCGGGACCCATATTCCGCGGCTTGTGAACGGGACTCTCCGTTCGTCGTCCTGGCGAAAGCCAGGACCCATAACCACCGCAGTTGCTGATGAGCGGGATCGTGGCCCCGGCGTCGCGCAACTACTGAGATTTGGGGTAATGGGTCCTGGCTTTCGCCAGGACGACACTGAGTGTGTTTCGCCATTGTGAGTCATACATCCGCATTCTCGCGGCGCGGTGCGTCCGAGGTTTGCTGCCAACTTCGCCGCTCTTCGATCAGAGGGCGCAGGGAAGACCGGGCGCCGATCGCACCCATGGGTCCCGCGTAGTAAAAAACGCGGGAGGTAGGACCACAGGTGAAACCGGGAACATCCCGGCCTTCCCTGCGCGATGGTTTTACGGCTTATACGTGCTCTCCCCGGCGAGACCGGGCTTTGTTGTCACCGTCGTCCGCGAAAGACATTGCGCTCTTGCGAAGAGACACCTGCCACTGGGGCGTCAGGACCACACGACTTCACCGTCCGCCGTGCATGTGCTCGTCAGTCACACGCTCGGCGTCCACCGCATCTCGACCCAACACTCGTGACGATCGCGCAGCGCCCCTCAAGCGGGTGAGACGGGCCTATTCATACACCGAGTTACGATTCTGAAAAACAGAAATATTTTTACGTAAGGGGCTTGCCACGTCGGGCAACTCAGTGATTGGCGCGTCAGGGACGCACGGACGGAAGGGTTCCCTCCCCCTTGCGGGAGGGCAATCGCAGATGACATCGCCGTGGGGCTGACACGTCGTCATGGCCGGGCTTGTCCCGGCCATCCACGTCTTTCTTCACATGGAAAACCAAAAGACGTGGATGCCCGGGACAAGCCAGGACAAGCCCGGGCATGACGAGTGTGTGGGTAGACCAACCAAACCGCATGCATCGAACGCACAGCGTGATCGGCATATGCAATTGCGCTCCCCGCAAGGGGCAGGGAGCCTGAGAGCGTGCTCACCTCACCGCATTCCGGAGCATATCGACTTCGCTCGAAATGCTATCGCGTCTCCAAGTCGATCAACTCTGGTACTCCCGGTGCCGAGAGCTTCGCGTCTCGCGTCACCGCAATCTCGGTCAGCTCGTTCTCACCTTCGACGACTTTGCGGTTCTTGGACGTTTCACCGTGGCGTGCTTGGCCCGTGCAGCGGGCCGGTTGCGCATCTTCACGTCCAGTGCCGCTTGTTGCGTTTTGGCGCCATGGTTGTGAGCGGCATATTCCTTGCCGTCGATCGGAGCCGTGTGCGCCGGGTCCCGATCGAGATAGGGGCGTCCGACGCCAAACTCCCTTCCGTGCGCGTCGATCCATTTCCAGAGCTTTTCCGATGACCTCCATCGCTCGTCGCGTGTCGCACCGTCGACGCTGACAATGTCAGCCGCAAGCCCATGGCCGTAGCCGCCACGGAAGCTGCCTCCGTGATACGACCTGTCGCTGGCCGCTTTGAGGCCGCTTGCAATCGACTGCCGGTAGTCATCGCGGAAGGCGCTGGTGATGCCGGGCGACAAGCCGGCCTGTTCCGCCGCGAGAAGCGCATGAAAGAGCTTCAGCTTGAAGGTCCGATCCATGCCTCCGATGACGTAATCCATCATGGGCATGGCGGCTCTCTCGGCCGCCTTCGCGTCCTTCCAGGCGAAATCCTCATCGACAAGCCTGGTGAACGTTCTGGTGAGCGTCACCATTTTCTTCTTTTTCCTGACTGTCACCGTCCGTTGTTCCGGCACCTTGATGGTGTCTTCCTTGGGCGTCCTTTGATAGAGCGCCCACAAATAGCGGTCGATGCAGACGTTCACGTCCCAGCACTCGTCGAGAATTTCGATGGAGCCTACCGTCTCCTTGGCCTCGCGAGACTCCGGATCCGGCGTGTTCGCTGTCGGCGCCTGAACCGGTTGAGTTTCCTGCGACACCGTCGGATCGGTCGATCTGGCGTCCATGACAGCTTCCGGCTCGTGAGAGGTCGGCGCCGGGTTGACGGTCGCCACCGCCTCCGATCCGCCGGTGGTCACTACATTGGCGACATCGCCTGCGGCGTTGGACCTGGCAGTTGCCGGTGATATGGCAGGCACGGCATCGGCGACGACAGGAGGTGCGCGGTAATCGTTAGCTGATGCGCCGATATTCTCGATTCCAGCCGAACCGAACACCGCAAACCAGGCGACAATGCAACCGGGCAGAACGACCGTCCGGCACAACGCCGCCGCCCCGATTGGCCGTGCGTTCATCATCCCAGCCTCCAAAGGCTCCTCGGAGCCAGATTGCACAGCCAAGCATGTGACGAGGCGGATTGTCGGATCAGGGAATAGTCGCGCAATGGCGAAAGAGGGTTAACGATCCATATTTCCGGAGGATGTTGCCCGAATGCAACTCGCCTCCGCTGACACTCGTTGCCGCGATGCTACCGCCACAGTCTTCGCAGCGTTGCGGGCTGATTCACGTGCAGCCTTTCGAACAGCCTTGTGATCAAGGCTTTTCTGACTTCATCTGGCAGCAGTTCGGCTGACGCTCCGGTTTCGCGAACGGCCTCAGCAATATCATCAATACTCATCGCTCAGAACAGCGGCGGAATCTGGCCGACCTTCAGCGGGCCCAGGAACACCGCGCCATCGGCGAAGCGCAGCGGGAAGCTGCGGGCCTTCTTACCCTCGAGCATGGCCTCGGTGCCGAGCGAATTGATGCCTGCTGAAATGCCGGCATTGGCGTTCTGCTTGATCACCTTGCCGAGGCCGGGAACGGCGCGATCGAGCGCGCCGAACAGATTGCTGAGGTCCTGGCTCTTCACACCAGGCGCGACGCGATCGAGCGTTGACTGCGGGACGCCGTCCTCCAGCATCTTGTCGATGCCGAGCGCGGGGATGACGCGCTCGAGGCCGGCGACGGTCATCTGCAGCTCGCCCTCGATGCGCCCCTGCGCGTTGAGACGCAAGGTGCCTGCGGCGACCGAGAGAACGTCGCCCTGCTCGATCCGCGACTGCATGATCTCGACACTGCCGCCGGCCGCCTGGAGCTCGCGGAAACGGTCGGGCCACGGCTTGGGCGAAAGGTCCTTCAGCCCGTTCAGCCGCGCATGGATATCGGCGTTGAACGGCTGGGTCAGCAGGGGATGGATGTCTTGCAGGGTACCGTTCGAGATCTGCAGCACGGTTTCGATCGCCGGGCTGTCCGGGGTCGGTCCGTCGACCTGCCGGCCGTGGAGTTCGACATGACCCACGCGCGCCAGCGGCACCGGGGTCGCGCCGCCAATGCGATCGAGGGCGAGATCGTCGAACACCAGCGAGGCGCGCTGCGGCACCGCCGGCAGCCCGACCACACTGCTGCGCCCCTTGCTCCAGTCGATCGACAGCGACGGCGACGCGCCGTGCTCGCCGAGCGTCGCCGGCCCCTTGAATTCCGCGATCACGAGCCTGGGATCGTAGATCTGCGCGACGACAAGGATCTCGGCGAGCCGCGCGACAAACGACGTTTGCGGCGAGGCGGTCTGCGAGACCAGCATCACACTCGGATCCGCACAGCGGATTTCCAGCCGGAACGGGTAACCGGCCACCGACCGCTTGCCGCAGTCATAGACCCGGCCGGCCCTCGCCTCCTGCGCGCGCCAGGCGTCGGCCTGCACCCCGACCTGCGAGGCGGCATAGAACCAGAACCCGCTCCAGGCCACCGCGGCGACGAGGACCAGGACGGGCACGAAGTAAAGGCCAAAGCGCGAGCGCCGGCGCGGCACGGAGGTCTTGTCGGACATATCGGGTCCTTTGGCGGGCGAATTTGTCAAAATCTAAGCAACAGCAAGCTGCCGAAACATCGCGGAATTTGCTTCGCCTCGGTGATTCGTTCTGCTAGCCCATCAACGCCATGGCAGCAAATAATCCCTCATCATCGGACCCGGGTGACGCCGACCTCTGGGTGTTCGGCTACGGCTCGCTGATGTGGAAGCCGGGCTTTGCCTTCATCGAGCAGGTGCCGGCCCGGCTGATCGGCGAGCACCGCGCGCTCTGCGTCTATTCCTTCGACCACCGCGGAACGCCGGAAAAGCCCGGCCTGGTGCTGGGCCTCGACCGTGGCGGCGCCTGCCGCGGCATCGCATTCCGCGTCGCCGGCCACTTGCGCCACGACACCATCGGCTATCTGCGCGCGCGCGAGCAGACCACCAATGTCTACCGCGAGGTGATGCGCTCGGTGTGGCTCGAGAACGAGGCGCGGCAGCGAGTGAGCGCGCTCGCCTATGTGGTCGATCGCGGCCATGTGCAGTACGCAGGACGGCTGTCGCTACCTGAGCAATTGCGCCTCGTGCAGCAGGGCCACGGCCGCTCCGGCAACAATCGCGACTATGTGCTCTCGACGGTCGCCTCGATCGAGAAGCAGGGCTTTCGCGACGCACAGCTGCACCAACTCGCCGTGATGCTGCACGACGCGCATCCGGCTCATCACCCGCTTCTGGACACCAGAGAGGCGTAGGGCGGGTTAGTCTTACTGCGTCACAAACGTCGTAACCCTCATGGTGAGGAGCGCGGAACGCGCGTCTCTAGACGATGCTTTGCATCGCCAGGCGAACCACGAGGCCCCATCTGTGGCCTACATCCTTCGAGACGCCCGCTTCGCAGTCTCCTCAGGATGAGGAGATACAACATTTATGACGCAGCAAAGCCAATAACCTCCAGCAAAGCTGGAGGTTTGATTGGGAACCGCCAAAGGCGGTTTTAAGGGATGTTAGGACGATTGCTTGGATTTTGGGGCAGCTGAAATCTTTAGCTCAAACTGATCCAGTTGCTGGTCGGCCATTTCCTGATTCTTGATGTAGGCCCGGATCATTTCCTCATCGCGGCCGACGGTCGTGACAAAATATCCGCGTGCCCAGAATTTGTGGCCCAGGAAATTTCGCATCTTCCGTTCGACGTTCTGCGCGATCCAGATCGAACTCTTCCCCTTCATATACCCGATGATCTGCGCCACCGAATATTTCGGAGGTATCGATATCAGCATGTGGACATGATCCGGCATCAGGTGACCTTCCTCGATCCGGCACTCCTTCCGTCGTGCCAGATCGTGAAATACCTGGCCCAGATGTCGCTTGATCTTCCCGAACAGCAGCTTCTTGCGGTACTTCGGCGTAAACACGACGTGGTACTTGCACTCCCAAGTCGCGTGATTAAGATGATTGTACTCTGCTTCCATCATGGTCTCCTTGAGGGTTCTTGGCGGTTCCCCAAGGAGACTCCATGACTTCATTCCCGCAGCTGTAGAACTGCCGGTTTTCGCCCCGCCATAGGCGGGGGCTTAGCAGGCTTGGTTAGCGTAAGCGTAACCCCACTATCTTCCCCGCGCGGATATCGGTGGGCTTCGCTTCGCTCTACCCACCCTACAAACCTACCCACCTACAAACTGGCCGTGACGCCCATATCGGCGCGACGCGCGTTTTATTCCAACGATTGCTCCGGGGACACGACGCGCCTGCTCGCAGCAACGAAATCACGGCGGAGGTGTGGCAGCGCGCTGTGACATTTGGGCTTTTGCATCGCGGCGCGGACGGATAGAAGCTCAGCCGCAACGACGCCGATCGTGAATGCAATGAATCTCTCTACCCCCTTCATCCGCCGTCCGGTGGCCACCACGCTGCTGTCGCTGGGACTCGTGGTGGCGGGCGTCATTGCATTCTTCAAGCTGCCGGTCTCGCCGCTGCCCGATGTCGATATTCCAACCATCATGGTGCAGGCGACCCTGCCCGGTGCCAGCCCCGCGGACGTGGCCGCCACGGTGGCAAGCCCGCTCGAGCGCCATCTCGGCCAGATCGCCAGCGTCACCGAAATGACCTCGGCGAGCTCGCTCGGGTCCGCCCGCATCACGCTGCAGTTCGACATCGACCGCGACATCAACGGCGCCGCGCGCGACGTGCAGGCCGCCATCAACGCCGCACGCGCCGACCTGCCGACCAACCTGCGCACCAATCCCACCTATCGCAAGTTCAACCCGGCCTCGGCGCCGATCCTGATCTATACCCTGACGTCGGATACGCTGACGCCGGCCGAGCTCTACGACGCCGCCTCGACCGTGCTTGCCCAGAAACTGTCGCAGGTCGAGGGCGTCGGCGAAGTCTCGGTCGGCGGCGGATCGCTGCCTGCGGTGCGCGTCGAGCTGGTCCCGTCGGCGCTCTACAAATACGGCATCGGGCTGGAGGACGTTCGCGCCGCGCTCTCCAGCGCCAATGCGCACAGCCCGAAGGGCGGCATCGATGTCGGCGAGCGGCGCTACCAAATCTACGCCAACGACCAGTCCAGGAAGGCCGACGACTACAAGCCGCTGGTCGTCGCCTACCGCAACGGCGCCGCGGTGCGCCTCACCGATGTCGGCGACGTCATCGATTCCGTCGAGAATGTCCGCACGCTCGGCCTCTCCAACGGCAAGCCGGCGATCGTGATGATCGTGTACCGGCAGCCCGGCGCCAACATCATCAAGATGGTCGATCACGTGAAGGGCCTGATGCCGCAGCTCAAGGCTTCGGTCTCGCCCGCCATCGACATTACGCTCGCGGTCGATCGCTCGCAGACGATCCGAGCCTCGCTGCGCGACGTCGAGATCACGCTGCTGATCGCCGTCGCCCTGGTGATCCTGGTCGTGTTCGCGTTCCTGCGCAGCGCGCGCGCGACGCTTGTGCCTGTGGTCGCGGTGTCAGTGTCGCTGATCGCGACCTTCGCCGTGATGTATCTGCTCGGATACTCGCTCGACATCTTCTCCCTGATGGCGCTGACGGTGGCGACCGGCTTCGTCGTGGACGACGCCATCGTCGTGCTGGAGAACATCACCCGCCACATGGATGCCGGGATGTCGCGGCTGGAGGCGACGCTGCTCGGCACCCGCGAGGTCGGCTTCACCGTCCTCTCGATGAGCGTGTCGCTGATCGCGGTGTTCGTCCCGATCCTGCTGATGGGCGGCCTGGTCGGCCGCCTGTTCCGCGAATTCGCCATGACGATCACGATCGCGATTGTGATCTCGCTCGCGATCTCGCTGACCACGACGCCGATGATGTGCGCCGTGCTGCTGCGCGCCGAGCATGGCCGGCGGCACGGGCGGCTCTACCGGATCTGCGAGCGCGTCTTCGAGCTGATGTTGAGCGGCTACCGCTGGACGCTGGCCATCGCATTGCGCCACCCGGTGCTGGTGATGCTGATCCTGGGCACGACCCTCTACCTGAACTTCCATCTCTAC
This sequence comes from Bradyrhizobium sp. ISRA464, assembly GCF_029910095.1. Lineage (NCBI taxonomy): Bacteria > Pseudomonadati > Pseudomonadota > Alphaproteobacteria > Hyphomicrobiales > Nitrobacteraceae > Bradyrhizobium > Bradyrhizobium sp. ISRA464. The sequence continues at coordinate 8,038,206 of NZ_CP094526.1, forward strand.
GGCGTCGTGCCGAAGGGTTTCGTCCCGCAACAGGATACCGGACTGCTGATCGGCTCGATCCGGGCCGACCAGAGCACCTCGTTTCAACTGATGCGGCAGAAGCTCACGCAGTTCATCGACATCGTCAAACACGATCCGGCGGTCAACACCGCCGTCGGTTTCACCGGCGGCGGCGCGGGCCCGGGCGGCGGAACCAACACCGGGACGGTGTTCGCGTCGCTGAAACCGATGAGCGAACGTAAATTGCGCGCCGATCAGGTGATCGAGCGGCTGCGCGACAGACTGTCCGAGGTGGCGGGCGCCACCCTGTTCCTGCAATCGATCGGCGACCTCGGCGCCGGCGGGCGCTCCGGCAATGCGGCGTATCAATATACGCTGCAGGGCTCGACATTCGCGGAGCTGAACGAATGGACGCCCAAGCTCGTCGCAGCGCTGCAAAAGCAGCCGACGCTCGCCGACGTCAACAGCGACCAGCAGAACAAGGCCCTGCAATCCAACCTGATCATCGATCGCGATGCCGCCGCCCGCCTCGGGATCACGGTCAGCCAGCTCGACAACACGCTCTACGATGCCTTCGGGCAGCGCCAGGTCTCGACGATCTTCGTCGCGCGCAACCAGTATCACGTGATCATGGAGGTCGCGCCCGCCTATTCGCAGAACCCGGAGACCTTGAAGCAGGTCTATATCTCTACCTCCGGCGGAACGGCGACCGGGACACAGACCACCAACGCGGTGGCCGGAACGGTGGCCTCGTCCGCGCAGAAGAGCTCGATCAGTTCGGTGGCGGCCAACGCGGTGCGCAACCTCGCGACCAACTCGATCGGCGCCACCGGCAAGGGCACATCGTCGACCGGAACGGCGGTCAGCACCAACCAGGAGACGATGATCCCGCTGGCCAGCGTTGCGCGGTTCGAGCCGGGCGAGACGCCGCTGGTCGTCAACCATCAGGATCTTCTGGTCGCCAGCACCATCTCCTTCAACCTGCCGCCGGGCGTCTCGCTGAGCACGGCGACCACGACGATCGAGACGACCATGAAGCAGATCGGCATGCCGGCGGGCATTCATGGCGCCTTCGCGGGCGCCGCCAAGATCTTCCAGCAGTCGATGGCGAACGAAATCTATCTCGTCCTCGCGGCGCTGGCGACGATCTACATCTCGCTCGGCATGCTCTATGAGAGCTACGTTCATCCGCTCACCATCCTCTCCACCCTGCCCTCGGCCGGCGTCGGCGCGGTGGCGGCACTGATGCTGTCGCATACCGAGTTCGACATCATCGCCATGATCGGGGTGATCCTCCTGATCGGCATCGTGAAGAAGAACGCGATCATGATGATCGACTTCGCGCTCGACGCCGAGCGCCAGCGCGGGCTGTCGTCGCGCGACGCGATCTACGAAGCCTGCCTGATGCGGTTCCGGCCGATCATGATGACGACGCTCGCCGCCCTGTTCGGCGCGGTTCCGCTGATGATCGGGCTGGGTGAAGGCAGCGAGCTGCGCCAGCCGCTCGGCATCGCGATCTTCGGCGGGCTGATCCTGAGCCAGATCCTGACGCTCTATACGACCCCGGTCGTCTATCTCTACCTCGATCGCGCTAGGCACTGGACCATGAGGCGAAGGGCCGCGCGCCGGGCGCGTTCCAGCCTGGCCGATCGTTGACAGGCCCGTCGCGATATTGCCAACCTGCCGCCGACGGCAAGCGCAAGGAACAAGCCTGTGGCTCTCGCACCTGAACTCGCGGTGTCGCGCTGGTTCAACACCGGCGAGCCCCTGACGCTGGCCGCGCTGCGCGGCCGCCCGGTTCTGCTGCATGCGTTCCAGATGCTGTGTCCCGGATGCGTCGCGCATGGAACACCGCAGACGCAACGCGCCTTCGAACTGTTCAAGCATTCGGACCTACAGGTCATCGGCCTGCACACCGTGTTCGAGCACCACGCCGCCATGACGCCGGTGTCGCTGGAAGCCTTCATCCACGAATACCGGCTGACCTTCCCGATCGGCGTCGACGAGGCCGGGGAGAGCACGCCGATCCCGGTTACCATGCAGCGCTACGGCATGCAGGGAACACCGACCAGCATCCTGATCGGACGCGACGGCAGCGTGGTGCATCACGGCTTCGGGCAGCAAAGCGACATGGCGCTCGGCGCCATCATCGCGGCGGAGCTTGCCGCCGCGCACTGACGCTGCGCCCACGAGCCGGCTGCAACCCCTTCACGCGACTGCGTTATGACGGCGTCGCGCAAGGCGTGATATCGTTCCTCCAAACAACATTGCCTCGATGCGTGGGAGGATATCGTGAAGACCTATCAGCTTTACATCAACGGCCAGTATGTCGACCCAGCCAATGGCGAGTGGTTCGACTCGATCGATCCCTATCGCGGCGAGCCGTGGGCGAAGATCCCGCGCGGCTCGGCCGCCGATGCCGACAAGGCCGTGAAGGCCGCCAATGAGGCGATGTGGCGCGGACCCTGGTCGAAGATGACGGCGTCGGCGCGCGGCAAGGTGATGCGCAAGCTCGGCGACCTCGTCGCCGCGAACGCAGAGCGCCTCGCCGAGATCGAGGTGCGCGACAACGGCAAGCTGATGGCGGAGATGCTGGGCCAGCTCCGCTACCATCCGGAGTGGTGGTGGTATTACGGCGGGCTGGTCGACAAGCTCGAGGGCGGCCTGGTGCCGATCGACAAGCCGGAGACCTTCGCCTACACGACGCATGAGCCGGTCGGCGTCGTCGCGGCGCTCACCGCCTGGAATTCGCCGCTATTGTTCGTCGCCTGGAAATGCGCCGCGGCGCTCGCCGCCGGCTGCGCCGTGATCGTCAAGCCATCGGAATTCACCTCGGCCAGCACGCTGGAATTCGCCGCCCTGACCAAGGAGGCCGGAATTCCGGACGGCATCTTCAACGTGGTGACCGGCTTCGGGCCCGAGATCGGCGCCGAGTTGATCGGCCATCCCGGCGTTGCCAAGATCACCTTCACCGGATCGGATACGACCGGCGCCAAGGTCTACGAGACCGCGGCAAAGAGCCTGAAGCGCGTCTCGCTAGAGCTCGGCGGCAAGTCGCCCAACATCGTGTTCGAGGATGCCGACCTGACCGCCGCCGCGGCCGGCGCCATCTCCGGCATCTTCGCCGCGACCGGCCAGACCTGCATCGCCGGATCGCGCCTCCTGGTGCAGAGCTCGATCAAGGAGAAATTCGTCGCGCGGGTGCTGGAGCTCGCCAAATCCGCCAAGATCGGCGATCCGATGCGGCCAGACACCAATGTCGGGCCGATCACGACGCCCGCGCAGTACAAGAAGGTGCTCGACTATATCGACATCGCGAAAGCAGAAGGCGCGCGCTGCCTGCTCGGCGGCAAGCCGGCGTCCGGCGCGGGCATCCTGGGCGGCCAGTTCGTCGAGCCGACGATCTTCACCGATGTCGACAACACGATGCGAATCGCGCGCGAGGAAGTGTTCGGGCCGGTGCTGTCGATCATCTCTTTCGACACCGAGGAGGACGCCATCCGCATCGCCAACGACACGATCTACGGCCTTGCCGCCGGCATCTGGACCAGGGATCTCGCGCGCGCCATCCGCGTGCCGAAGCAGCTGCGCGCCGGCACCGTGTGGGTCAACACCTACCGCGCCATCAGCTACATGATGCCGTTCGGCGGCATGAAGCATTCCGGCGTGGGCCGCGAAAGCGGCATCGACGCGGTGCGCGAATATCAGGAAACCAAGAGCGTCTGGATCTCGACCGCGCAGGACATTCCGGCCAACCCGTTCGTCATGCGCTGACCGCACACGAAGCGGTCAGAACCCCGCGCAACGATGCTGCGGCTCCCTCCCCCGCTTGCGGGGGAGGGCTGGGTGGGGGTATCGCCACGAGTCCGACCCTTCGAGTGGAGAGAGCCCAACCGGATCGCATCATTCGATGCGATCCGACCTGAGAGCGAGCTTCGCTCGTCTCGACCCCGCAAGCGGGAGAGGTGCACCGAGTCGGCGGTCACGCTGACTTAACCAAAAGCCATCCCCGCCTTAACCCTTTGCCGGGCTCGGCACCCCGCCGAACAATTGCGCCTGCTCGGCGCGGGCGGCGTCGACGATGCGGCTGGTGGCGGTTTCGATCTGGTCGCGCAGACGGGTCATGAACTCGTCGCGCGGCAAGCCCGGCGGCAGGGGATCGAGGAATTCGACCACCAGCGTGCCCGGATAGCGCATGAAGGTGCGGCGCGGCCAGAACAGTCCCGAATTCAGCGCGATCGGCAGGCACGGCACGCCGCTCTCGACATAGATCTGGGCGACGCCGGCCTTGTAGGCGGGCGGCGCGCCGGGCGCGGTGCGCGTGCCTTCCGGAAAGATCACGAGCTGGCGGCCGAGCTTCACCTCGGCAGCCGCGCGCTTCAGCGTCTTGAGCAGCGAGCGCGGCCCGCCGCCGCGCTCGACCGAGATCATGCCCACTTTCTTCAAATACCAGCCGAACACCGGGATCATCATCAGCTCGCGCTTGAGGATGAACAGCGGATGCTCGAAGAAGCGCACCAGCGCAAACGTCTCCCAGAACGACTGGTGCTTCGAGGCGATCAGCAGCGGGCCTTGCGGAATCTTCTCGACGCCGCGGAATTCGACCCTGATGTTGCAGATCACACGCATCAGGAACAGGCTGGTGTTGGCCCACGCCGCCTGCAGCGCCATCAGCGCCGAGCGCGGCAGCAGCAGCGCCGGGATCGCGATGATGCAGAGCGCCACCAGCACCAAATAGAACAGCACGTTGAAAACCAGCGAGCGCAGGAAGATCGACGTCATCTCTAAAACTACCCTCGTACAATCACACCGTCATTCCGGGATGGTGCATCAGCACCAGATCCGGAATCTCGAGATTCCCCGATGCGCAATTGCACATCTGAGGCTCGATGCTTCGCATCGCCCCGGAATGACGATGGCTGACATCAATTCGCCTGCGCGGTGGTGGGGCGGCGGGGCGCGGCGACCGGCTCGCCGAGATCCGAGGTCAGGTCGAGGCCGATGTCGGCCAGCCGCACCCGCAGCTCCGCGGCGACGTATTTGGCGTATTCCGATAGCAAGAGACGGAACGTCGCGCCACTGGTCCACCAGGGTTCGTCGCGCCATTTGTCGCCGACCACGGCGAACGGGATCAGCGTGACATCAGGCATCGCATGCGACAATTCCACGATGGCGCGCGGCATGTGGTAGTTGGAGGTCACCACGATCAGCGACTTGAAGCCGCGCTCGCGCACCCAGCGGCGCGTCTCCGCCGCATTGCTGCGGGTGTTCACCGCGGAGCGGTCGAGATCGACGCAGCAGCTCATCAGCCCCTGGCTGTCCGGCACCGAGCGCGAGATGTCGCTCGCGGCATTGGTCGGATGCACGCCCGAGATCAACAGCCGCTTGCCATAGCCCGCGGCCAGCAGCTCCATCGCGTCCGACACCCGCGACGAGCCGCCGGTCAGCACCACGATGCCGTCGGCGTCGTGCGGCGGATCGGTCTCGACGCCGCGCAGTTGCGAGAGAAAGCCGACGAAGCCCAGGGCCGCGGCGACGAACGCCAGCGCCAGCGACGCGACGACGGCCGCGCGCAGCCGGCCCCGCGGGCGCACGGCACGGCTATCGAGCGACGTATCGTCGGTCTGCGAACTCATGTGATGCGATTTTCCTTCCCCCAGGGATTTTAGAGCATGATCCGGAAAAGTGGAAACCGGTTTCCCGCGACAAAAGCGAAGCAGGTGCGCGGGAGATCACACGCGATGAGCGCGCGCAGATCACGAAGCCGGCATCATGATCGTGATCGCGCAACCGTCAGTCGATATCGTCGAGGGTTGCAAACAGTGTGCGTCGTGACGCCCACGCGGTGATCGCCGCGATCAGCACCGCCTGCGCCGCCAGCGCCAAATAGCCGGACGGACGCAGGGAAAAGGTGCCGAGCAGGGCCGCGAACTGGTCGCCGACCGGCGTGCCGGAAAACCAGTTGGCGATCGATTCGGAGAACCCGAACGCCAGCATCGCCGCGCCGCCGCCGATCAGCCCGCCTTCGAGACCGAGCCGGAGAAAATGCCGCAGGAAGCGGTTGGCGATGTAGCTGTCGCCGGCGCCGACGAAATGCAGCACCTCGACGATCGGGCGGTTGGCGGCCATCGCACCGCGAGTCGCGAACGACACCGAGATGATGGTGGCGATGATCACGAGAATGAGGATGCCGACGCCGGCAAACACCGTGGCGCCGGTCATCGAGCGCATGCGCTCGATCCAGGCGCGGTGATCGTCGACGCTGGCGGTCGGTGCGGCCTGCGTCACCCGCGTGCGCAGCGCGGCGAGATCGAGCGTCGAGCCCGGCTGCACCCGCGCCACGATGACGCGCGGTACCGGCAATTCGTCGATCGAGAGCCCGCTGCCGAGCCATGGCTCGAGCAGCTTGGCCGATTCCTCCTTGGTGAACGGGCGGACGTCGAGAATGCCCGGCTGCGCCCGCATCGCGTCTGCCGTCGCCTGCGCATCGCGGTCGAGGTCGCGGCCGCTCGCGGGCCGAACCTGGATGGTGATCTCGCTTGCGACCTCCGACTGCCATTCGGCCGCCGATGCGCTGACCAGCAGCACGGCGCCGGTCGTGATCGAGGCAAGGAAGGTCATGATCGCGACCACCGCGACCAGCGCGCGACCGGCGATCGAGGCGCGCGGCACGATCGGCGACATGTTGCGCGCCGTCGCCGGGACCTGCGGGCGCTCGCGCCCGAGATCCACCAGCGACACCTGCTCCTCGCTCCTATTCATAGATGTGCAACCGTCCCTGGTGCAGCACCAGCCGCCGCGCCTCGTACTGATCCATCAGCGTGATGTCGTGGGTTGCAATGATGACGGCGGTGCCGGATTTGTTGAGCTCGATGAACAGCCGCAACAGGCGGCGCCCGAGCGTCGGGTCGACGCTGCCGGTCGGCTCGTCCGCCAGCAGCAGTTGCGGCCGCGAGATCACCGCGCGCGCGATCGCGGCGCGCTGCTTCTCGCCGCCCGACAGGATCGGCGGCAGCGCATCCATGCGCTCGCCAAGGCCGACCCATTTCAGGAGGTCGATCACCTCGCGCCGATAGCTCGATTCCTCCCGCCCCATCACGCGGAACGGCAGCGCCACGTTCTCGTAGGTCGTCATGTGGTCGAGCAGGCGGAAGTCCTGCAGCACGATGCCGATGCGCTTGCGCAGATCTGCGACCTGGTCCTTGCTGAGCAGGGAGACGTCGTGGCCGAACAGGTTGACCAGCCCGCGCGTCGGCCGCAGCGACAGGAACAACAGCCGCAGCAGCGAGGTCTTGCCCGCGCCCGACGGTCCGGTGAGGAACTGGAACGAGTGTGCCGGGATCACGAAGGAGAGGTCGCGCAAGATCTCCGGGCCGAGCCCGTACCGCAAACCGACATGTTCGAACCGAACCAAGCGCTAGCTCCGTTCGAGATGGGCGACAGCCCAAAACCCTGCACAACAGGCTCGCCGGCCGGCGAACCGGCGGCGAACCGCCCAGCAGCCTTGTGCGTCGGTTATGGTTTCCGATTCGTTAACGGTCGCTAGGTAGCATCCGGGCAGAGACACGGTGGAGATTCGGCTCCATGCACATCGTTTGCCCGCATTGTACAACATCTTACGCCATCAAGCTGGACACCCTGGGCGGCTCCGGGCGCACCGTCCGCTGTTCCCGCTGCAAGGAGGTTTGGCTGGCGCGGCCGGAGGATGCGATCGGAGCTGCGGTTCCGACCATGGCGGCAGCGACCCCTTATGCCGGCTCCGCCGCCGAATGGGAGGCTATGGCCCGGGAGGAAGACCCGGAAGAGACCCCCGTGGTCGACAGCCCCTCGATCTCGGCCGACTGGCCCGCCGAGGGCGAAAATGCCGAACCAGACTGGCCGGCAGTGGCCAAGGAAGATGCCGAGGCGCATGCCGACACTCATGGCGCCGACGGAACCAAACGCCGCTTCCGCCTGCCAAGCCTGTTCCGTCCGGGCCAGTTCCGCCTGCCCGCGCTGCCCCGGATTCCCTTCATGCCCGTGATCGGCGCCCTGCCGACCACCTGCGCGGCGATGGCCGCGCTGCTCGTCGCGCTGCTGGTTTGGCGCAACGACGTGGTGCGCCTGCTGCCGCAGACCGCGCTGTTCTACAAGATGGTCAGGCTCGATGTGAATTTGCGCGGCCTCGCGTTCCAGGACATCAAGGTCACCAACGAGACCGTCGACGGCAAGCCGGTGCTGGTGATCGAGGGCATGATCGTCGGGCAGACCCGCAAGCCGGTCGAGCTGCCGCGGCTGCGCTTTTCGGTCCGCGACGCAAATGGCAGCGAGGTCTACGCCTGGAACGCGGTGCTGGAACAATCGGTGCTCAAACCCGGCGAGCGCGCCTTCTTCAAGTCGCGTCTCGCCTCGCCGCCGTCCGAAGGACGCAATATCGACGTACGTTTCTTCAACAAGCGGGATCTGGTCGGCGGCCGCGCCTGAGGCCGTCGGAACTAGCTCCGCCAACCGATTGATCGTCATGCCGCGTGTCCTGATTGCCGACGATGAAGACTCCATGCGCTCGCTGGTGGCGCGCGCGATCGCCATGGACGGCCACGAGACCGTGACCGCGCAGGACGGCGCCGAGGCGCTCGATATCCTCACCCGCGACCAGGGCGCCTTCGACCTGCTGCTCACCGACATCCAGATGCCGGTGATGGACGGCATCGCGCTGGCGCTCACCACGGCGCGCGACTTTCCCGATCTGAAGATCCTGCTGATGACCGGCTTTGCCCATCAGCGCGAGCGCGCCTCCGGCCTCAACGCGATCGTGCACGACGTGGTGACGAAGCCGTTCTCGGTGGCCGATATCCGCACCGCGGTGGCGGACGCACTGGCGGCGCGGAAGGCCTGCTAGGGCGCGCATTCATAAAGCCGCGATCTCTGCTTAACCTCAACAGCGGCGCAGAAGCAGACGTTGCACGAGGTCCGAGATGGGCAGAAGCGGACATTCCGGGGAGCAGCCGGGCCTGCGCCCCGCTGATCCTGTGAGCAATGCCACTTCGGTTTGATGCGTGGCGTCAATCGATGGTCAGCGGCGTCAGGTTAGGCCATCCGGCTCCTCAACCACGATTGCGTCGTTTCGTGCGAGTGACATAATCTCGCTGTCAGGCCTTGCGGACAGGTAACGTCACTCTGGGAGCCCTGCCTTTTCCAGACCTTCATAGACTCGCTCGCGCTGCAGTAAGAAAACGGGGTTGTCGCTTTGGACCTCGGCGCGGCACTTACCGATGCGGAAAATGGGAGCCAGCCGCCTCCCCACTTTGCAGGCCTGCGCTGCTTCCGCTTCGCGGCCCTGAAGCGCCAGACTCGCCGCTAGATAGAAGTAGGGAATCTCGTGATTTGGAGCGATCTCGACCGCCTTCTGTAAGCGGTCCACAGCTTTGTCAAGCCTGCCGAGGTGGAGATCCGCCAAGCCAAGAATGGCGTACCAATTTCCGAGCATTGGATCGCGCGGGCTGAGCCGCATCGCGTTGCTCAAATGGCCCTCGGCCTCCTCTGCACAGCCAAGAAAAATCTTAATCCACCCCGCCCTCATATGAACATATGGCAAAGCGCGATCCAAGCTCAACGCAATCTCAATCTCGCGGAAAGCTCGTTCTGGTGCTCGCAAAGCGATCAATACGGCAGCGCGACAAAAATGCATCCGGGCATCGAGTGGTGTCAGTTCCGACGCTTTGCACATTGCAGCCTCACCCAAACGAACTTGATCGTCACGCGCAGGGGACATGTAGGAGTTGACTTCCCACATGTGGCTTTCGACCAAACCCATCAGCGCATCGACATTCGTGTGGTCGACGCGGAGCGCCTCCTCAAACATGCCGCGTGCTTCGCGTGCTCCGGCGACTGACACCTTCTGAAAGAAAACTGTCCAACCGCGCAGGGCGAGGTCAACCGAATCAAGTTCCCTTGGCGTCTCACGCTTGAGACGCTGCGTCTCTGCTTTCACCAACTGAATATCCATGGCCCGCGCGAGCCTGGCTGTGATCTCGTCTTGCATGTCGAAGAGGTCCGCCCGCGGCTTGTCGAATCGTTCGGCCCAGAAGTGTGCGCCCGATTCTGCGTCGATTAGCTGCGCGTTCACGCGCAGGCGATCGGTGCTGCTCTGGATGCTGCCTTCCAGCACGTAGCGAACGCCGAGCTCGCGGCCGATTTGGCGAGCATCCACGGCTTTCCCCTTGTATGCGAAAGCCGTCTTGCACGAGATGACGAAATAATCAGGCAGGCGCGATAGGTCTGTAGTCAGATTATCTGTGATTGCGTCAACGAAGTCGTCCTGCTGGACGTCGCCGCCAAGGTTCGCGAAGGGCAGCACCACGATCGACAAGCGCGGCCGATCAGGTTGGCTCAGTGCCTCGGTCGATAGTGCGGATGCAAGTGGGTCAACATCGCGGACGTTCAATCTGTAAGCTCGCACGGGCTGAGAAATATTCTTCAGCCGTTGCTCGCCTGCGTCCTCGAAGGTGATGTCGACCCGCCCTTGTGCGTATTCCTGAACGCGAGCTGAAACGCAGATGCCGCCGGGCTCGGCGATGCCTTCCAAACGAACCGCGACGTTCACTCCATCTCCGAAAATGTCGCCCCCATCGATGATGACGTCGCCTACATTGATGCCGATACGGAACTCCATCCTCTTGTCCCGCGGTATCCCGGCATTGCGCTCGGCCATGCCACGCTGGACATCGAGGGCGCAACGCACAGCAGCCACCACGCTGTTGAACTCAGCCAACATTCCGTCGCCTGTGTTCTTGACAACGTGTCCGCGGTGTTCGCTGATCTTGGGCTCGACCAGGAGACGCAGATGCTCCTTCAGCCGGACGTGCGTTCCCTCCTCGTCCATGCTGGTCAGCCGGCTGTAGCCGGCAACGTCGGCGGCGAGGATGGCAGTGAGCCGTCGTTCTACGCGCTCCATGGCCATGCCTGCCTATCTCAGGGATGAGAGGGCAGCTTACTCGCCTTCCAGAGCGCGCGCCAGCAGCCAACATTGAAGCAAGGCCTGACGGTACGGGAGCACGGTCGGCCTCACGGGGCATAACCCGGCGACTCTGACACCGAAGCAAACTGAGCGATGGGGTGACAAGGTCACGCCTGCGGCGAGGAGTACCTACGAAACGGGGACAAAGATCGCGCCGACCGAGTAGCTGAAACGCAGGCGCGATCCAATCCCTGATCGAAGGCGCGGCCGTGGCTTCCGCAGGCATGACCGCAAGCGCGATGGCGGCCGGGCGCTCCGGTGCCAAGTCTCTTAATGGAATGGTCCGGCCGTGCTCCGGCCCCGCCAGTGCGAGAAGCTGGCAAGGGGCGCTCAGGTCAAGGAGCACGCCATGTCTCGGAACCTCAACACAGCGGTCGCCGTGATCGGCATCGATATCGGCAAGAACTCGTTCCACCTCGTAGGTCATGATCACCGCGGTGCCATCGTGCTGCGGCAGAAGTGGTCACGCAGCCAGGTGGAAAGACGGCTCGCCAACTTCCCGCCCTGCTTGATCGGGATGGAGGCTTGCGTCGGCGCGCATCACCTCAGTCGCAAGCTCCAAATGCTCGGCCACGACGCTCGCTTGATGCCGGCGAAAGACGTGCGCCCGTATTCGAAAGGACAGAAGAATGACTTCCGAGATGCGGAAGCCATCGCCGAGGCTGTCCAACGCCCGACCATGAAATTCGTCGCAACCAAGACAGCCGATCAGCTCGACCTTCAGGCGCTGCACCGCGTCCGCGATCGATTGGTCAGTCAGCGTACCGGCGTCATCAATCAGATCCGTGCGTTTCTGCTGGAGCGGGGCATCGCCGTACGCCAAGGCCTGCATTCCCTGCGATCCGAGTTGCCGGGTATCCTCGCGACGCGCACCGATGTGCTCTCGCCTCGCATGTTACGCATCATCGAGGATCTGGCGGGCGACTGGCGCCGGCTGGATGCGCGTATCGAGGGGCTGTCTAGCGAGATCGAAACGCTGGCTCGTCAAGATAAGGCTTGCGAGCGACTGATGACAGTGCCCGGCATTGGACCGCTTATCTCGAGTGCAATGGTCGCCGCGATTGGCAGTGGAGACGTGTTCTCGAAAGGCCGCGACTTCGGCGCCTGGCTTGGACTGGTGCCGAAGCAGATATCGACCGGCGACCGCACGATCCTGGGCAAGATATCAAGGCGCGGCAATCGCTACCTACGCGCGCTGTTCGTCCAAGCCGCATGGGTGGTGCTGGTCAGGGTGAAGTGCTGGGAGCGCTACGGCCTCAAATCTTGGATCGAAGCTGCCAAGAAGCGATTGCATCACAACGTGCTGGCGATTGCGCTCGCCAACAAGCTCGCCCGGATCGCCTGGGCGGTTCTCAACAAAGGACGTGCCTTCGAGTGCGTCAAGGCTGAGGAGACGGCGTCCTGACCTGGCCGATCCTCGCGCCGTGCTCGGGGCCGTCAAGGCGCAGCCTGGCAGCGTAGAGCAAGACGTCAGGACAGCACGACGGCCGGCCTTGACGGCCCCTTGCGCGCGGCGCGTCTGCGCGCGCAGGCCGGGACGAAGGAACGACCGCCAGGCACGAACAAAGGAACAGCGCGAAGTGAGGAGCTATCGAGATGATGTAACCAACATCCCTTACCCGCCGAGGTCTGCGAGAGGATGCGACGACGATGGAAGATCGGTCTTCCCGGCGCATGCGAACACTGGTGACCCGAATGGCCCGTTCGAGGCCTGTCCGCTAATCAGCTCGAATGCGTGCTGATATCCATGATGGCCCGGAGCACAGCACGCTCCAATCAGAGGCCGGATACATTGATGCAAGACCGCATCTGACAGGTTGCCGAAACCTCTTGCAACGCGCGGCCGGACCATACATTGGGTCAGAACCTGCAGTGGCATGATTGACGAAGAGGCTTCTGCTTAGCCCACGGAAGCCGACGTCTGCCGCTTCGCGACTACACTGGTCGCTCTCGCACACATTCCTCGTCATGTCTCGCGAAGGCGGGGCATCCAGTACGCGGCCTCTCGATTCAAATTCTCGCGTCTCTGGAATACTGGGTCGCCCGGTCAAGCCGGGCGATGACGGCAGAGCGTGTGGCTGCCCTCAATAATCCTTCAGCAGCCGCTCGATGTAATCGAGCTCGGTCTGCGGCCGTGACGGATCGGCGAGGCGGCGGCGCAGCTCCTCGAGGATCCGGCGCACGCGCTGCACGTCGATCTCGCCCGGGATCTTCACCGTGTAATCATCGCCGAATTCGCGGCCATGCAGCGGCCGGCCCAGCGGGTCGGTCTGGTTGCCGCCGCTTTGCTGGCGGCCGGCGCGGTTGCCGGGGCTGTTGCCTTGCTGGTCGCCATCGCCCTGCTGCATGGCCTCGGCAAGGCTCTGGGCGCCCTTGCGCAGCGCGTCCAGCGCGCGTCCCTGCGAATCCACCGCGCCGTCGGCATTGCCCTCGCCGAGCCGCCCGGTGGCATCGCCCATCGCGGAATCGGCCTGATCGAGCCCGTCGCCGTCATCGGCCTGGTCGCCGCTTTGCTCGCCCTGTTGTCCCTGTTGTCCCTGCTGCGCCTGATCGCCGCGCTGGCCCTTCTGGCCGCGCTGATCCGGTCCCATGCCGCGCTTGGCGAGCTCCTCCTGCAGCTTCTTCAACCGGTCGCGCAGCGCCTGCTGATCCTGCTGCAGATCGGACATCGACTGGTCGCCCTGCTTGCCGCGCATGCGGTCACGCCGGGAATCCTGGCCCTGCTTGAAGGTCCGGTCGCGCAACTGCTGCTGCTTGCGGATCATGTCGCCGAGCTCGTTGAGCGACTGCTCCATGTCGTTGTCGCCCTGCCCCGGCTGCGCCATTTGCAGGTTTTCCAGCATCTGCTGCATCTGATCGAGGAGCTGCTTCGCAGCCTCCTTGTCGCCGGAGCGCGATAGCCGCTCCATGCGGTCCAGCATGTTCTTCAGATCCTGCTGGCTCAGCATCTTCGTGTTGGGATCGAGCGGCCGTGCCAGGGCTTGCGGATTATTGCGGTATTGCTCGGCGAGCTCGCGCAGGAAATTGTCCAGCGCCGCGCGCAGATTGTCGGTCAGCTTCTTGATCTCCTCGTCGCTCGCGCCGCGCTCCAGCGCTTGCTTGAGGGCGTCCTGCGCCGCACGCAGCGCCTTGTCGACGTCGGAGATGTTGCCGTCCTCGATGGTGACGGCCAGCGCCCACAGGCTGGCGACGACCTCGCGCAGCTGGTCGTCGGTGCGCGCCGCCTCGAGTTGCCGGCTCACATTGTAGAGGCCGAGATAATAGCCGGCCTCCGGCGTGAACATCTCGGGCGCGATCATCAGCGCGTCGAGCGCGGCGAACACCTGCCCGTTCTGGTTGGCGTCCAGCGCCAGGATCCGGCGCTGCTCGATCAATGCGCGCGCGAGCGGCTTGGTGAACACGCGCTCGGGCAGCCGCATGTTGAACGGCTCGCTCTTGCCTTCGTTGCCGGCCTCATCCTTCGCCGTCAATGTCAGCGTCACCTCGGCGCCGGCGTAGGGATCCTCACTGAGATCCTTCACGGTCTGGCCGACGCCGTTGCGGGTCCGCGCGTTCGGCAGCACCAGCGGGAATTGCGGCGGCTCGAACAACGGCCGCGGCGCCGCAGCCTTATCGCCGTCGCGGCTCGGGTCTTTCGGCGCCTCGCTCGGACGCGCCGTGAATTGCGCATGGGCTTCGCTGACGCCGTAATCGTCCTCGAGCCTGTAGGACATCTGCAGCGCGCCATGCGCCTGCCGCTCCGGATCCTTGGCGAGCGCGATGCTCGGCGGACGGTCGGGGATCGCGGTGAACTTCCACTGCGGCTGCCCGGCCGGCGCCCGGACATGAGCGGTGCCGTCGCCGGCGATCTTGAAATGGCGCTCGCTGGTGCCCTTGGGCGCCTCCTCGGCGGCCGCGACCTCGGTCACGCCGCCGCCGGCCACGACGTCAATGGCGCCGCCGCTGGAGCGCACCAGGAGCGTGCTGCCGACCGGCACCGCCAGCGGGCCATTGTCGGCCGCGGCGGCGTCCTTGTTGGCGTTCGACAGGATGATCGGCGGCTTGCCGGTGTAGTTCGGCGGCGTCACCCAGGCGTCGACGCGGATGTTGGCCGGCGTCATGATGCCGTTCCAGTCGAAGGCCGAGGCGACGCGCAGACCGCGCTCGTCGCCGGCTGCGATATAGGTCGCGACCATCATCACGATGACGAGCGCGCGCAGCGCCCAGGGATCGTGGAGCGCGACGCGCGGCTGCGGCAGGCCGGCGCGGATGCGCCTGATCGAGGCCAGCGTGCGCTCGCGCTGCGCCTGCCACAGCGCCAGCGTGAACGGATCCTGCATCGTGAGCGTGTCGGACAGCGTGGTCGCCGGGCGATGGCGGATGCCGGCGCCGCGGTCGAGCCGGCTCAAACCCTCCTCCCGGGTCGGCCAGCGGAAGCGCACCAGCGGCACCAGCGCCGCCAGCGCGGCGAGCCCGAACAGGGTGGTGCCGGCGACCCGTGCGGCAAACGGCAGCACCAGCCACAGCCCGGCCCATGATGCGACCAGGAACAGACCGCCGACCGTGAGGAACCGCGCCAGATGTGGCCAGGCTCGTTCCCACGCGATCGCAAATTTTGCCCGTTGCAGAGCCTGCGTCAGTTTCAGCCGCGCGATCGCTTCGCTGTCGCGCTCGGCGCGTAACGTATTCTCTGACGGGTCGAGGTTGGCGCCGCTCAATCAAATCTCCGGGTTACCGGGCAGGTCAGCCTAGCACAGCGGCGCCATTGAGGCACCCGCTTCGGGGCGTAGCCCACATCGGGAAATACGCATAACACGAAGGCGTGACTGCGGCGTCTCCACCCCGTAACGTCCCGGCCGAACCATCGCATCAACGTGAGGAACATCATGGACCAGAAAACGCACGACAAGGGGCTTGAGATCCGCAAGGCGGTGCTTGGCGAGGCCTATGTCAACAACGCGCTGAAGAATTCCGACAGTTTCAACAAGCCGTTCCAGGAACTCGTCACGGAATATTGTTGGGGCGCGGTGTGGGGCCGTGAGGAACTGCCGCGCAAGACACGCAGCATGTTGAATCTCGCCATGATCTCGATCCTCAACCGGCCACACGAATTGAAGGCGCACATCAAGGGCGCGCTGACCAATGGCGTGTCCCGCGACGAGATCCGCGAGATCTTCATGCAGGTGTCGATCTATGCCGGCATCCCTGCCGGCGTCGACAGCTTCCGCATCGCGCGCGAAGTGTTCGCCGAACTCGACAAGGCCTGAGAAGGCGCTGCTCCCTCGTTGTCGTCCGGGGCAAGCAAAGAGGCGCGCGAATGCGCGCCCGATGCCAGGCTCCGCGCGACCCGGGACCATAACCGCAGCGTGTTGTCAGCGGCTGTGGCCTCGGCTGAACAAGACAATTCGGTCCTGGGGTTACGGGTTCCTGCTTTCGCGGGAGCGACATCGAATCCGGGGCAGGCTGCTTTACGCGCAACAACGTACAGAGGAAACGATCAATGGATATCGGATTCATCGGCCTCGGGAAGATGGGCTTCCCGATGGCGCGCCGGCTGATCGAGGCCGGTCACAAGCTGACCGTGTTCGACACCCGCAAGGACGCCGTCGACCAGCTCGTCGCACTCGGCGCGGCGGCGGGATCGTCGCCGAAGGACATCGCCGACCGCGTCGAGACCGTGATGGCGAGCCTGCCGTCGCTGCAGGCTTCGCTCGACGTCGCCACCGGCCCCGGCGGCGTGATCGAGGGCACGCGCGTCAAACGCTTCATCGATCTCTCGACCGTCGGCTCGCAGATGGCGGTCCGGATCCACGATCTGCTGGCGAAGAAGAACATCGTGCAGATCGACAGCCCGGTCTCCGGCGGCGTCGCCGGCGCCGAGAAGGGCACGTTGGCGGTGATGGTGTCGGGCCCGAAGGCTGATTTCGAGCTGGTGAAGCCGGCGCTCGACATCATCGGCAAGGTGTTCTTCATCGGCACCAAGCCGGGCTCCGGCCAGACCATGAAGCTCGCCAACAACTTCCTGTCGGCGACCGCGATGGTCGCGACCTCGGAAGCGGTGGTGATGGGCGTGAAGTCGGGACTCGATCCGGCCGTGATGATCGACGTCATCAATGCGGGCTCGGGGCTGAACACCGCGAGCCGCGACAAGTTTCCGCGCTCGGTGCTGCCGCGCAGCTTCGACTTCGGCTTCGCCACCGGACTGATGGTGAAGGACGTGCGGCTGGCGGTCGAGGAGATGAGGTCGCTCGGATTGTCGATGGAGGTCGCGGAAGCGGTCGGCCGGCTCTGGGAGGTCATCATCCGTGAGGAGGGGCCGGAGTCGGATTTCACCGCCGCGATTAAGCCGATCGAGAAGGCGGCGGGCGTGATCGTCGGCGGCGGAAAGGGCGGCGCGCACGCGGCGAAGTAAAACGCCTAGCCGGATGGAGCGTAGCGCAATCCGGGTTCGACTCGATAGCTCTATGGACCGTCCCGGATTTCGCTTCGCTCCATCCGGGCTACGGCCTCACAGCCACGGCGCCGGCTTGTCCATCGCAATCAGCGCGTCGACGTCGATGCGCGGGCGGACCACGGCATACTGGTCATCCTTGACCAGCACTTCCGGCACCAGCGCCCGTGTGTTGTAGGTGCCCGACTGCACCGCGCCATAGGCGCCGGCGGTCATGATCGCCAGCAGATCACCGGCCTTCGGCTGCGGCAGCGTTCGATCCAGAGCAAGGTAATCGCCGGTCTCGCAGACCGGGCCGACCACATCGGCGACGATGGTCGGCGCGCCCTTCGCCGGCTCGCGCACCGGGAGGATGTCGTGATGCGCCTCGTACAGCGTCGGACGGATCAGATCGTTCATCGCGGCGTCGATGATGACGAAGTTCTTCGCCTCGCCCTGCTTCACATAGATCACGCGGGCAACGAGGATGCCGGCATTGCCGACGATCATGCGGCCGGGCTCGAACATCAGCGTGCAGCCGAGATTGTGCGTCACGCGCTTGACCATCGCGGCATAGGCGTCGGGCGCCGGCGGTGCGGCGCGGTCCATATAATAGGGAATGCCGAGGCCACCGCCGAAGTCGATATGCGAGATGGTGTGGCCGTCGGCGCGCAGCGTCTGCACGAATTCGGCGAGCAGCCTGAAGGCGGTCTCGAGCGGTCCGAGATCGGTGATCTGGCTGCCGATATGGACGTCGGTGCCGGTCACCTTGATGCCGGGCAGCTTCGCCGCGCGGGCATAGACCTCGCGCGCCCGGGCAATCGGAATGCCGAACTTGTTCTCCGACTTGCCGGTCGAGATCTTCGCATGCGTGCCGGCGTCGACGTCGGGATTGACCCGCACCGAGATGCGCGCGGTCTTGCCCATCTCGACTGCGAGCCGCGACAAGAGCTCGAGCTCCGGCTCGGACTCGATGTTGATGCAAAGGATATCGGCCGCGAGCGCGGCGCGCAGCTCGGCCTCGGTCTTGCCGACGCCGGAGAACAGGATCTTGGAGGCCGGGAAGCCCGCCGCCAGCGCCCGCTTCAGCTCGCCGCCCGACACCACGTCGGCGCCGGCGCCGAGCTTCGCCAGCGTGCGCAGCACCGACTGGTTGGAGTTCGCCTTCATGGCGTAGCAGACGAGGGTCTTCTCGCCGGCGAAGGCCTCGGTGAAGACGCGGTAGTGCCGCTCCAGCGTCGCCGTCGAATAGCAGTAGAACGGCGTGCCGATGGCTTCCGCGAGCTCAATGAGATTGACCGCCTCGGCGTGCAGCACACCGTTGCGATAGTCGAAATGGTTCATGGGAGGATTTAATTACCGAGCAGCGGATCGAGGATAAAGGACTTCTTGCTGCCTTTCGGCGCGCTCGGCCCGGCATCCGCTCCATAGGTCGGGTTGAACACGCTAGGCTGGCTGGCGCGCTCGGTCTCGGTATCGCCGTTCACCTGCGCGGTCGGAGCGGCGTTCGACGCCGTCGGCGGCAGGTCGAGCGGTCCCTTGCGGCCGCAGCCGCCGAGCGCGAGCGCGGCTGCGCTCAGCACAATGATGGCCCATCCCGACGGGGTTAGGCTTGTCTTGCTGGTCACGACGAAAATCCCCAATTCGGGCTGCACCATACAAACATTGCCACGCTCTGGCGAGACCCGGGCGGCCTCGAAATGACAGCGAAATTTTCCGTTCAGCCCAATTTTCGCTCTTTTTCCAGCCGCTTGGCCCAGGCCCTGGCCTGCGCGAGCACATTCTTCGGCGCCGTGCCGCCGAACGAGGTCCGGCTCTTCACCGACGACTCGACAGACAGCACCTTCAGCGCATCCGCGGTGATCCTGGGCTCAACCTCCTGCATCGCCGCAAGCGGCAGCTCATGCAGCGCCACGCCCTGTTTCGAGGCGAGTGCGACAATGCGCCCGGTGACGTGGTGGGCGTCGCGGAACGGCATTTTCAGGGCGCGCACCAGCCAATCGGCGAGGTCGGTCGCGGTGGCGTAGCCCTCGCCGGCGGCGGCCTTCATCCGGGCCTCGTCGGGCACCAGGTCCTCGACCATGCCGGTCATGGCGCGGATCGCGAGCGAGAGCGCGGCGAACGCTTCCATGGCGCCCTGCTTGTCCTCCTGCATGTCCTTTTGATAGGCGAGCGGCAGGCCCTTCATCACGATCAGGAGCGCGGTCAGCGCACCGATCACGCGGCCGGTCTTGGCGCGCACCAGCTCGGCCGCGTCCGGGTTGCGCTTCTGCGGCATGATCGAGGAGCCGGTGGTGAACTTGTCGCTCAGCCTGACCAGGCCGACCAGCGGCGAGGTCCAGATCACGATCTCCTCGGCAAAACGTGACATGTGCACCGCGCAGATCGCGGCCGCCGACAGCGTCTCCAGCACGAAGTCGCGGTCGGACACCGCGTCGAGCGAATTGGCCATGGGCCGGTCGAAGCCGAGCGCCTTGGCGGTGGCGGCGCGGTCGATCGGAAACGAGGTGCCGGCGAGCGCGGCAGCACCCAGCGGCGATTCGTTCAACCGCTTGCGCGCATCGGCAAAGCGGCCGCGGTCGCGGCCGGCCATCTCGACATAGGCGAGCAGATGGTGGCCGAAGGTCACCGGCTGTGCGGTCTGCAGATGGGTGAAGCCGGGCATGACGGTTCCGGCATGCTCCTCTGCGCGGGCCACCAGCGCCTTCTGGAACGCAGCCAGCGCCGCATCTGTTTCGTCGATCGTGTCGCGCACATAGAGACGGAAATCGGTCGCGACCTGATCGTTGCGCGAGCGCGCGGTGTGCAGCCGGCCCGCGGCCGGGCCGATCAGCTCGGACAGCCGCGACTCGACATTCATATGGATGTCCTCGAGCGCGCGCTTGAAGTCGAAATCGCCCTTGCCGATCTCTGACAAAATCGTGTCTAGACCTTTGCGGATATTTTTCGCATCAGCAGCAGTGATGATGCCTTGCGCGGCCAGCATGGCGGCGTGGGCCTTGGACGCGGCGACGTCCTGGGCATAAAGGTGACGGTCGACGTCGATGGAGACGTTGATTTCCTCCATGATCGCGTCGGGACGTTCAGAGAACCGGCCGCCCCACATCTTGTTGCTCATGACTTCTCGCTCACGACTTTGTATTTGAGGCCTCGCCGTTTCGTGCCGGAGCGGCGAAACAGCGTGGCGGTTCCGATCGTAATTCCCGGCACTGCATAGCCATAACTGCCCCAGGATGACAAACGATATGCCCGAGACGACCCCACCCAAGCCCGCCGCCACGCGTCGGATTCCGCTCGTGTTGGGCGCGGTGCTGATTGGAGCCGTCATCGGCTATGTCGCGGTCTCGAACCTCAAGCGCCCCACCGGCGACGTGGCCTGCAACGGGGCGGTGGATCTCGCGAAGAAGATCGCCCCGTTGGCCCACGGCGAGGTCGCGGCGCTGACCATGGCGACCACTCCGCTCCGCCTGCCCGACCTCGCCTTCGAGGACGCCAACGGCCAGCCGAAGAAGCTCTCGGACTGGCGCGGCAAGACGGTGCTGGTGAACCTGTGGGCGACCTGGTGCGTGCCCTGCCGCAAGGAGATGCCGGCGCTCGACAGCCTGCAGGCCAAGCTCGCCGGCAAGGATTTCGAGGTGGTCGCGATCAACATCGACACCCGCGACCCCGACAAGCCAAAAAACTTCCTGAAAGACGCCAATTTGACCCATCTCAGCTATTTCAGCGACCAGAAAGCCAAGGTTTTTCAGGATCTTAAGAACATAGGCAAGGCGTTGGGCATGCCGACCTCCGTGCTGGTCGACGCCAAGGGCTGCGAAATTGCCAATATCGCCGGGCCCGCCGAATGGGCCAGCGACGATGCCATCAAGCTGCTCAAGGCCGCGGTGCAGCCGGCCCCGGCGGGATTCTAGATCTCAGGCCGTGACGTTGAGGTTGCCGCCGACGCCGGCCGCCAGATTGGCGGTCGAGGGCGCGCCGAGCAGGGTCTGAACCGCGAATTTTTCCGCATCGAGGTTCTGCTTGGTCAGCCGTGTCGCGATCTGGCCCTGCAGGTTGCCCTGCTGCATCGACAGGATGCTGGTGACCATGCTCATCGTGTCCATACGCGGTATTCCCAAGTCCGGCTTACAAGTCCGGCTTGGCGTAGCGCGACGAAGTTAACGGCGGGTAATGGCGCGCCGCGTCAGGCTGACGCGGTGTCCGTATGAGCACTGATCGCAGGATTACCGCGTCGGGACCGGCTTGTCGCCGCGATAGTCGTAGAAGCCGCGCTGGGTTTTGCGCCCGAGCCAGCCGGCTTCGACATACTTCACCAGCAGCGGACACGGCCGGTACTTGGAGTCGGCCAACCCCTCATGCAGCACCTGCATGATCGACAGGCAGGTGTCGAGGCCGATGAAATCGGCGAGCTCGAGCGGCCCCATCGGGTGATGCGCACCGAGCTTCATCGCGGCGTCGATCGCCTCGACGTTCCCGACGCCCTCGTAAAGCGTGTAGATCGCCTCGTTGATCATCGGCAGCAGGATGCGATTGACGATGAAGGCAGGGAAGTCCTCCGACACCGCAACCTGCTTGCCGAGCTTGGCAACGAAGGCCTTGGCGGTGTCGAACGTCACGTCGTCGGTCGCGATGCCGCGGATCAGCTCGACGAGCTCCATCACCGGCACCGGATTCATGAAGTGAATGCCGATGAAGCGTTCGGGACGATCGGTCGACGCCGCGAGCCGCGTGATCGAGATCGATGACGAGTTGGAGGCGATGATTGCCTCGGGCTTCAGCACCGCGCAGATCTCATGGAAGATCTTGCGCTTGGTTTCTTCCTTCTCGACCGCGGTCTCGATCACGAGATCGCAGTCCGCCAGCGCATCGAGCGTCTCGGCGGGAGTGATGCGGTCGAGCGCCTGCTTGCGCTCGGCGTCGCTGATGGTCTTCTTGGCGACCTGACGGGTCAGATGGCCGTTGATGGTCGCGAGCCCCGACTTCAGCCGCTCGGCGGACACGTCATTGAGCACCACGTCGAAGCCGGCCAGCGCGGCCACATGCGCAATGCCGTTGCCCATCTGGCCCGCACCGATCACGCCGACTTTCTTGATTGCCACCGTCATCTTGTCATCCACCGGAACGGCGCGCACATCGCGCCTGCCCAATCCCAACGATACCCGAAGCGAAGCCTTCCGGGTGCCCTATTCGCCGGAAAACTGACCCCTCTGAGCTCATGATGCAGCAAGGATGCGCATCATGCCTCCATCTCTTTGTTTGAGCACGACCTTTTCGGGAAACCGGTTCCCGCTTTCTCAAGACCATGCCCCGAAAATAATAACACCGGCCGGAGCTTACCCATCCGGCCGGTGCCTTGTCGCTTACTTTCCGAGCTTGCCGAGCGCTTCGGTCAGCTCCGGAACCGCCTGGTAGAGGTCGGCGACCAGGCCGTAGTCGGCGACCTGGAAGATCGGCGCGTCTTCATCCTTGTTGATGGCGACGATCACCTTGGAGTCCTTCATGCCAGCCAGATGCTGGATCGCGCCGGAGATGCCGATCGCGACATAAAGTTCCGGGGCCACCACCTTGCCGGTCTGGCCAACCTGCCAGTCGTTCGGCGCATAGCCGGCATCGACCGCGGCGCGCGAGGCGCCGACGCCGGCGCCAAGCTTGTCGGCGAGCGGCTCGATGTATTTGGCGAAATTCTCGCGGCTCTGCATCGCGCGGCCGCCGGAGACGATGATCTTCGCCGAGGTCAGCTCCGGACGGTCGCTCTTGGCGACCTCCTCGCCGATGAACGAGGAGAGAGCCGGATCGGCTGCCACCGCGGCGTTCTCGATCGCCGCGCTGCCGCCTTCGCCGGTCGCGGCAAAGGTCGACGTGCGGACCGTGATGACCTTCTTGGCGTCCTTCGACTTCACGGTCTGGATCGCGTTGCCGGCATAGATCGGACGCTCGAAGGTGTCGGGCGCGACCACCTTGATGATTTCCGAGACCTGCATCACGTCGAGCAGCGCTGCGACGCGCGGCATTACGTTCTTGAAGCGCGAGGTCGCGGGCGCAACGATCGCATCATAGCTGCCGGCGAGCGAGACGATCAGCGCAGCCAGCGGCTCGGCGAGGTCGTGTTCATAGGCGGCACCTTCGGCAACCAGCACCTTCTTGACGCCATTGAGCTTGGCGGCGGCTTCCGCGGCCGCCTTGGTACCCTGGCCGCCGGCGATCAGGACGTCCACGTCGCCGCCGAGCTGGCTTGCCGCGGTCAGCGCCTTGTTGGTGGAATCCTTCAGGGTCTCGTGGTCGTGTTCAGCAATCAACAGCGTCGTCATCAGAGAACCCCGGCTTCGGTCTTGAGCTTGTTAACGAGTTCGGCGACGTCCTTGACCTTGACGCCCGCCTTGCGGCCTGCCGGTTCCGCGGTCTTCAGCACTTCCAGACGGGGCGTGAGATCGACGCCGTAATCAGCCGCCGCCTTCTCGTCGATCGGCTTCTTCTTCGCCTTCATGATGTTGGGCAGCGAGGCGTAGCGCGGCTCGTTGAGACGCAGGTCGGTGGTGACGATCGCCGGACCCTTGAGCTTGATGGTCTGCAGGCCGCCGTCGACCTCGCGCGTGACCTTGAAGTCGGAACCATCGACCTCGAGCTTGGAGGCGAAGGTCGCCTGCGACCAGCCGAGCAGCGCGGCCAGCATCTGGCCGGTCTGGTTGGAATCGTCGTCGATCGCCTGTTTGCCGAGAATGACGAGGCCGGGCGTCTCCGCCTCGACCACCGACTTCAGGATCTTGGCGACCGCGAGCGGCTCGACATTGCCCTCGGCCTTGACGAGGATGCCGCGGTCGGCGCCCATCGCAAGCCCGGTACGGATGGTCTCGGAGGCCTGCGCCGGTCCGATCGACACCACCACCACCTCGGTCGCCTTGCCGGCTTCCTTCAGCCGCAGCGCTTCCTCGACGGCGATTTCGTCAAACGGGTTCATCGACATCTTGACGTTGGCGAGCTCGACGCCCGATCCGTCACTCTTGACGCGGACCTTGACGTTGTAGTCGACGACCCGCTTTACCGGCACAAGAACCTTCATCGATCCTCTTTCGCTTTGATTTTGTGGGTTTCGGTTGGCTGGCGCGGAACCTAAAGGTCCGGATACCCCCGGTCAACGCGCGAAAGCCAAAAAACCGGCCTCCCGATTTGAGGCAGTCTAACGGTTCTGGCCGGGCACCCACAACACGTCTCCCGCCCCTTTGTTGTTCTGGAAGCGGCTGGCAACGAACAGGAAATCCGACAGGCGGTTCATATACTGGATGCCAGCGGCGTTGACCGGTTCGTCGGGCCGGGCGGCGAGTTCCACCATCATGCGTTCCGCCCGGCGACATATCGTGCGAGCAAGATGCAGATATGCGGATGCGGCTGTCCCGCCGGGCAGCACGAACGAGGTCAGCGGCGCGAGTTGGTCGTTCAGGCTGTCGATGTCGCGCTCGAGCCGCTCGACCTGGCTCGCCAGCATCCGCAAGCGCTCGGCCTTGCCTTCGCGCTCGGGCACCGCGAGGTCGGCGCCGAGATCGAACAGATCGTTCTGGATCCGCCCGAGCATGGCGTCGAGTTCGGGACTATCAGCCAGATGCAGCCGCACTACGCCGATCGCGGCATTGGTCTCGTCGACGGTGCCATAGGCGGCGACGCGCAGATCGTATTTCGGACGGCGTTCGCCGGAGCCGAGCGCAGTGGTGCCGTCATCGCCGGTGCGCGTGTAGATTCGATTGAGAACGACCATGGCTAGCTCCAGCTTCGTGAACATCTCTCCCATGGGGAGAGGTCGCGAGCATCTTGCGAGCGGGTGAGGGGTTACGATCTCACGACAGCCTGAACCCCTCACCCGGGTCGCCGATGGCGATCCGACCTCTCCCAATGGGAGAGATACAGGTTAGCGCATCTATCGCCCCATCGCCCAGACCGCGAGCATGGCGATGACGATCGCGACGAACTGCAACAACACGCGCAGCCGCATCAGCCTCTGTGATGTGTTCGGCGAGCCGCCCTTCATCATATTGACAAGGCCGAGCAGCAGAACCAGCGCCACAGCGGCGACGGCGATGGGAAGGATGAACGAGCTCAGAAAGGATGCCATCGGCGGTACATAACACCGTGTGGGGCGGACTTCCACCGACCCCCGCGATGCAACCAACTGGCTTTTCACGGCGTAATATCAGAAGCTGGCCCCGTTTCGGGTCGAACCTGTTCGACAACGCCGGGTGGAATGTGAAACAGCTTCGTTACGTCTACCACGTCGTGATGGATGCCCTTTACACGTTCCTCGCCGACGACGGCTGGGCGATCGCAAGCCACATCGCGCTGTCGACGCTGATGGCGCTGTTTCCGTTCCTGATCGTGCTGACCTCGCTGGCCGGCTTCTTCGGCTCCAAGGAGCTTGCCGACCAGGCCGTCGGGCTGTTGTTGCAGGTTTGGCCGCAGCGGGTCGCCGACGCGCTGTCCGGCCAGATCCACGACGTGCTGACCACGACGCGCGGCGACATCCTGACCATCGGCGCGGTGCTCGCGGTCTACTTCGCCTCCAACGGCGTCGAGGCGCTGCGGGTGGCGCTGAACCGCGCCTATGCCGTGGCCGAACCGCGGCGCTGGTACTGGCTGCGGCTGGAATCGATCGGCTACACGCTGGTCGCAGCCTTCACCTCGCTCGCGATGGCATTCTTGATCGTGCTCGGGCCGCTGATCATCGAAGCTGGGCGGCGCTACATTCCATTCTTCGTCGAATCGAACGAGAGCCTGCTCAACACCGCCCGCTACGGCATCACGATCCTGGCCCTGATCATCGCACTCTTCATCCTGCACGCCTGGCTGCCGGCGGGCCGCCGCAGCTTCCTGCAAATCCTGCCCGGCATCATCTTCACCATGGTGGCGTCGCTGATCTCGGGCATCGGGTTCGGCATGTATCTGGCACGCTTCGCCAACAACTATGTCACGATGTATGCAGGACTGGCCTCGGTGATCATCGCGCTGGTGTTCCTGTATTTCATCGCCGCGATCTTCGTGTTTGGCGGCGAGCTGAACGCCGCGATCATCAAGTCGCGGTTGCCGCGCGGCGTGTCGCTGCAAGCAGCGCAGTCGCTAGAGCGCGCGGAGAGACAGGCTTGACCAGGAAGGCGTCGGCGCCGGCGGCGCGCGCGGCGGCCTCATCCTCGCTGCGGCCGGAAATCCCGATGATCGCGACGCTTCCGTGCGGCGGCGGCAGCGCGCGGATCCGCTTGATTGCCTCGACCCCCCCGATGCCCGGCAGCACCATGTCCATCAGCACCGCGTCGAACGCGCCCTGGCTGAGCCGATCGGCCGCGGCTTCGCCCTGACCGATGAATTCGGCGTGGTGACCGAGCTCGGTCAGGATGGTGTTGAGCACGACGCGGCCGAATGGATTGTCCTCCACACTGAGCAGCCGCAGCCGCTGCGACGCGCGCGCCGCGGCGCCGTCGTCCGACATGATGCTGATGGGCCCCTTGGCCGATGCGAGCACCACGCTCAGCGTGAAGGTGGTACCGCCGCCCTCGCGCTGGGCTGCGACGATGTCGCCGCCCATGGCGCGGGCAAGCTGCTTGACCGAGGACAGGCCGAGCCCGGCGCCGCCGAATCGCGAGGCGATCGAGACATTGGCCTGCGAGAACGGCCGGAACAGGCGCTTCACCTCCTTGAGCGTGAGCCCGATGCCGCTGTCGGACACGGCAAACGCGACGCCGATCTTGCCCTTGGCTACGCGAACCGGTGCGACGTGCAGCGCGATGCCGCCGTGCTCGGTGAACTTGACGGCATTGTCGATCAGGTTCTCCAGTGCCGCCCGCAGGCGGACGGGATCACCGACCGCGAAGGGGGGCAGTTCGTCCGAGATCTCGACTGTGGCTTCCAGCCCCTTGGCCGCGGCACGGCCGGCCAGCGAATCGCCGGCGGTGCGCGCCAGCGTGCGCAGATCGAAGAAATCCTGCCGGACCGCGAGCCCCGGCCCCTCCCTGCGGGCGGCATCGACAAACAGGGTCGCAAGACTGGCCAGATGCTCCGCGCTCGCCTTGATGGTATCGACCCAACGCCGCTCGCGCTCGCCGAGATCGGAGGTCGCGAGCAGGTTGCTGATCGCCAGAATCCCGGTCAGCGGCGTCCGCACCTCATGGGCAAAGGCGGCCAGCGCGGTTTCGACCGTCCTGGGGCCGGCCTTCCGGGCCGGCTTGGGCGCAGCCCGCTTGCGGCGCGACTTGGCCGCCGCCTTGAGGGCCCTCTTGGCAGCACCAGTCTTGGAAATGCGCGTTCGGGAGGCGCGCATTTTGGACGGCGCCCGCTTGGGTCGCCGCTTATTGCGCCGTGCGCGCGATATCGCCGCCATGGTCTCCGTAATCCCCGTCCCGGGAGCCAGCATGGCATGCCTGGAGTGCCCGAGTCACGGCGCCGTTTGCGGCTCGCCACCGCAAAGCGCCATGATGGTAACCGGGTTTCCCCGCGACCAAACGCGGGCGAAGTCTACGGCAGGCCCACGAGGCGGCGGATGTCGGCCGGACTCGCGCCCTCCGCCCGCAACTCGCGCAGTCCCGTCGCTCGCGTCGATTTCGACAGCTTCTGGCCCGCCGCATCCCGAATCAGCCGGTGGTGCCGGTAGGCCGGTGGGGCCAGGCCGAGCAGTTCCTGCAACAGGCGATGGACGCTGGTCGACCAGAGCAGGTCGGCCCCCCGGACCACGTCGGTGACGCCCTGCAGCGCGTCGTCGATCACGACTGAGAGATGATAGCTGGTCGGGGTTTCCTTGCGCGCCAGGATGACGTCGCCCCAGTGCTCCGGCCGCGCGGCGACCTCTCCGGTCTCACCGGCCGGCCCCTCACCCGATTCGCACCAGCGCAGATCGCCGGTGCGCATGCGCGCCGCAGCCATATCGAGCCGCAGCGCGAACGGTGCGCCCTGCCCGATCAGCCGCTCGCGCTCCTCCGGCGACAGCAATTTGGCCGTACCCGGATAGAGCGGCGCGCCATCCGGATCGCGCGGCCAGCCGCCCTCGGCTTCCTTCTCGGCGACCAGTCGCGCGATCTCCGCCCGGCTCTCGAAGCTTGGATAGACGAGTCCCTGCGCGGACAGGCGTTCGATTGCCTCGCGGTAGGCGGCAAAGTGCTCGGACTGCCGCCGCACCGGCGTCTCCCAGGCGATGCCGAGCCAGGCGAGGTCCTCGTAGATCGCCTGCTCGAATTCCGGCCGGCAGCGCGTAGCGTCGATGTCCTCGATCCGCAGCAGCAAGCGCCCGCCCGCCTGCCGCGCCAGATCGAAGTTGAGCAGCGCCGAGAAGGCATGGCCGAGATGCAGGTAGCCGTTCGGGCTTGGGGCAAAACGGAAAACGGGTGGCATGGCGATTGGTCGCGCGTCATTGCCGGGCTCGATCCGGCCATCCATCTGGGAGAGACTCTGTTACGATAGGAGATGGTGCGGGTCATCCCCAATCAAGTTCGAGACTCATCCCGATACGCCACACGTTGATGCCAATCCCACGATGCTGATCCATCTCGAAACCCAGGCCGACCTCGACGACGCGGTTCACAAGCTGGTCGATCAAGACCGCCGTCTGAGACCGATCCTCGAATTGACGGGCATGCCGGCGATCCGCAAGCGCGAGCCGGGCTTTGCCGGGCTTGCCGCGATCATCTGCGGCCAGCAGCTATCGACCGCGAGTGCCGCGGCGATCTGGGGGCGGGTCAGCGGGGCGTTCGATCCGTTCCATCATGATGCGATCCGAAAAGCCCGCGCCGACCGGCTTGGCCGGCTTGGCCTGTCCGCCGCCAAGATCAAGACGCTGAAACACATCGCGCGCGAGCTCGCCGAGGAGCGGCTGAACCTCGAAGTGCTCGCCAATGAGGAGGCGGACGCCGCCCACAACACGCTGACCGCGCTGCCCGGCATCGGGCCGTGGACCGCCGACATCTATCTCCTGTTCTGCCTCGGCCATGGCGACGCCTGGCCCGCGGGCGACCTCGCCGTGCAGGAAGCGGTCAAGATCGGCCTCGGGCTGAAGGACCGGCCGACGCCGAAGCAGATGGCGCCGCTCGCCGAACCGTGGCGCCCGCTGCGCGGCGCCGCCGCGCATTTGTGGTGGGCCTATTATCGCGTGCTCAGGAAACGCGAGGGCGTCATCGCGGGCGCGAAGTAGAAGACGACCTACCCGCGCAGCCTCACGCGGTCCTCGCGCGCGCAGTCGGTGACGAAGGCGATCACGGCCCGCACCGCCGGCAACTCGACGAGATCGGGGTGGGCCAGCAGCCAGAGATCGGAGACGCTGCTGAGCTTTTGCGGCGCCACCCGCACCAGCTCGGGATAGTCGGCCGCCACCAGGCAGGACAGTGCTGAGATCCCGAGCCCGGCCCGCACCGCGGCGAGCATGTCGCCTTGCGAGGAGCAGCGCATCACCATTGTGCCCTGCCCCGTGATGAGATCGCTCCAGCGTGCCAGATGCGCATTCGAGGCCTGGTCGGCAAAGCCGATCACATGGTGGCCCTTCCACTCTTCCCGCCGCTCCGGGAGCTTGCGCCCTGCCGCATAGTCGCGCGAGGCATAGAAGCCGGTGCCGAGCCGGCCGATCTTGCGCCCGATCAGGTTCTCCTCCCCCGCATCGACCGGACGCAGCACGACGTCGGCCTCGCGGCGGCGGACGCTCGCCGGAAACGGATGGGTGATGATCTCGAGCTGGACATTGGCATGGTCGCGCAGGAACGGGCCGAGACGCGGCATCAGCCAGTGCGCGGCGAGCGTCGCACCGATCGATAGCTTCACGACGCCGCGGGCCTGCTCGCCGGTGGCCGACGCCGCCGCCTCCGCACGCAGGGCTGCGGCCGCCATCGCCTCGGCGTGCTCGCGGAACTTGCGGCCCTGCGACGTCAGCGACAGGCCGTCGTTGGACCGGGCAAACAGGCGGGTGCCGAGCTGCTTCTCCAGCGCCGCGACGTTGCGGCCGATGGTCGGGTGGCTGATGCGCAGGCGGCGCGCCGCGCCGGCGAGGCTCCGCGTCTCCGCCACCGCGATGAAGGTCTTGCAAAGCTCCCAGTCCATGGCGCTCCCTGCAGCGACGCGCGTTCATTCCTGATGGAATGGTCGTTCAATATTGAACGTCAGCCCGCGATCGTCCAGCCTTATATTGCCGGCAAAAGAGAGCTACCGCTCCAGCCATCACAACAAGCACGCGATCCGCCCGGCGGCCGGCCGGCTGGCATCCGCATGGAGGACCCCGAAAGATGCCGCTGCCCGCTTCGCTCGCCAACAAGCTCGAACTGCCGGTCGTCGGCTCGCCGCTGTTCATCGTATCGGGGCCCGAGCTCGTGATCGCGCAATGCAAGGCCGGCATCGTCGGCTCGTTCCCGGCGCTGAACGCCCGCCCCGCCGAGAAGCTCGACGAGTGGCTGACGCAGATCGAGAACGAGCTCGGCGAGTACCAGGCGCTGCATCCGGAGAAGAAGGTCGCGCCCTACGCGGTCAACCAGATCTGCCACGCCTCCAACGACCGGCTGATGCGCGACATGGAAACCTGCGTGAAGCACAAGGTGCCCGTGATCATCACCTCGCTGCGCCCGCCGTCCGAGATCGTCGAGGCCGCGCATTCCTACGGCGGCGTGGTGTTCCACGACGTCATCAATGTGAAGCACGCGCGCAAGGCCGCCGAGCAGGGCGTCGACGGACTGATCCTGGTCTGCGCCGGCGCAGGCGGGCATGCCGGCACGCTGTCGCCGTTCGCGCTGGTGCGCGAGGTCAAGCAATGGTTCAAGGGCACGATCCTGCTGTCGGGCGCAATCTCCGATGGCTGGAGCATTGCATCCGCGCTCGCGCTCGGCGCCGACCTCGCCTATATCGGCACCAGCTTCATCGCGACCGAGGAGGCCAATGCCGATGTCAGATACAAGCAGGCGCTGACCGAATATGCCGCGCACGACGTCGTCTATTCGAACCTGTTCACCGGCGTGCACGGCAACTATCTCGGACCGTCGATCGCGGCGGCGGGGCTCGATCCCGCCAATCTGCCGGTCGCCGACAAGTCCAAGATGAATTTCGGCTCCGGCGGCAACATGAAGGCCAAGGCCTGGCGCGACATCTGGGGCTCCGGCCAGGGCATCGGCCAGATCATCGACACCCCGCCGGTCGCCGAGCTGGTGGCGCGGCTCAAGTCCGAGTTCGCCGCGGCGCGCAGCGATTTCCTGCGCGCCAGTGCCTGACGTCTCGCCAAGCGCCAAGAGAAACGCGACATGATCATCAGCGGCGACAGACAGATCAGCTACGCCGACATTCACGCCCGCATCGCGCGGGCGGCCAGCGGCTTCCGGGCGCTCGGCGTGCGCGAGGGCAAGCCTGTCGGCATGATGCTGCGCAACGATTTCGCACTGTTCGAGGTGGTGGCCGCCTCGGCCGCGCTCGGCAGTCCGGTGGTGCCGATCAACTGGCATCTGAAGGCCGAGGAGGTCGCCTATATCCTCTCCGACAGCGGCGCCGACACGCTGGTCTGTCACGCCGACCTGTTGCCGCAGATCAGGGATGGCCTGCCGGCCGGGCTCAAGCTGCTGGTCGTGGCAACGCCGCCGGAGATCGCCGACGCCTATGGCGTGACGCCGGCGCTTGCAGAGGTGCCTGATGGCATGACCAACTGGGACAATTGGCGCGACACGCATCAGCCCTTGACCGACGCCCCGATCGGTGCCGCACCGATGTTCTACACGTCGGGCACCACGGGCCTGCCGAAGGGCGTGCGGCGCAAGCCGATGCGGCCCGAGCAGCAGGCGGCCGCTGCGCGGGTCGGCGCGATCAGCTACGGCATCAAGCCGAACGAGGATCAGGTGATCCTGATGAACGGGCCGATGTATCACTCGGCGCCGCACTCCTACGGCATGCTCGCCTTCCGCAACGGCTGCACCATCGTGCTTGAGCCGCGCTTCGATCCCGAGGACCTGCTACAACTGACCGAGCGCCACCGCGTCACCCATATGCACATGGTGCCGACCATGTTCGTGCGGCTGTTGCGCCTGCCTGAGGAAACCCGGCGCCGCTACGATGTGTCGTCGCTGCGCTTCATCGTCCACGGCGCCGCGCCCTGCCCGGCGGAGGTCAAGCGCGCGATGATCGACTGGTGGGGGCCGGTGGTGAACGAATATTTCGGCTCGACCGAGACCGGCATCCCGGTCTGGCATTCGGCGGCGGAAGCGCTGGCAAAGCCCGGCACCGTGGGGCGCGCCATCGAGGGCGGCATCGTGAAGATCTTCCGCCCCGACGGCTCGCTGTGCGACGTTGGCGAGCCCGGCGAAATCTTCATGCGCCAGATGGCGACGTCGGATTTCGATTACCACGGCAACGCCAAGGCGCGCGCCGAAGCCGACCGCGACGGCCTGATCAGCGTGGGCGACGTCGGCTATCTCGACGCGGACGGCTATTTGTTCCTGTGCGACCGCAAGCGCGACATGGTGATCTCGGGCGGCGTCAACATCTATCCCGCCGAGATCGAGAATGCGCTGATCGGCATGGACGGCGTGCGCGACTGCGCGGTGTTCGGTGTTCCCGACTCCGAATATGGCGAGCGGCTGTTCGCCTGCATCGAGCCGGAAGCGGGAGCCACGCTGTCGGTTTCCGCCGTGCAGGATTTCCTGCGCGGCAAGCTCGCCAATTTCAAGGTGCCGCGGGACATCCAGTTCATGGACGCGCTGCCGCGCGAAGCCACCGGCAAGATCTTCAAGCGCAAGCTGCGCGATCTCCACCGCGACGGGCAGCTCCACGCCGCACGCTGACAGTGAAGCGAACAGCGTTTCAAACTTTGTTGCTGTTGCAAAAGTATCATCGCTCGACGCAATGATGAGGACGCATCCGGAGCCGGGAGCGCCCCATGAAATCCAGCGACTTCATCGTCATCCGCGACGATTTGCAGCATTGCAAGGTGATCGAGACACAACTGCCTGATCCCGCGGCGCTGCCCCCCGACGCGCTGCTGGTGAAGGTCACGCGCTTCGCATTCACCGCCAACAACATCACTTACGCAGCGGTCGGCGAGGAACTGAAGTACTGGCAATTGTTCCCGGCACCGGAGGGCTATGGCAACATCCCGGTCTGGGGGTTCGGCGAGGTGATCGCCTCGCAACACCCGAATGTCGCGGCCGGCGAAACGCTGTTCGGCTATTTCCCGATGGCGACCCATCTCGTCATCGAGGCCGCCGACGTCAGCAAGCGCGGCCTGCGCGATGCCGCCGCGCACCGGCAGGGCGTGGCGCCGGTCTACAACGCCTATGCCCGCGTCAGCGGCGATCCCGCCTATGCCGGCCGCCTAGCATTACAGTTGTAATTTTTGCTTGAGATGCGCTTTGCGCGCGTTGGCTTGATGAGCCCTGCGCCAGGATGACCATGCGAGGATGTGGGCATGCGGGATGCGCCGCTGGGCGAGCTTCATGGCGATGCGGCGGATTTCCTGGATCGACCAGCGGATCAAGAACGATGCTTCGGTCGGGGCCGCGGTCGCGTTTTTTTAAGCAATGCTCCGGTGTTGGCCCGATGACGGATGACGGCCATCGTGGCGAAGGCAAGCATGACCAGTGAGACATGGCGATGCCAGCCATGCCAGGAGCGGGTTTCGTTGTGATCAAGACCGAGCTCGTTCTTGGCGGTTTCGAAGCTGTCTTCGATGGCCCAGCGATGGCCTTCCACGGATACCAGCTTCTGCATGGACGTGCCCTTGGGGCACCATGTGGAGAAGAAGGCTAAGCTGTTGTCGGCAATATTGCGGCGGATCAGAAGACCTCGGGTCCATTCCCCGGCAAGGTCGTCGTTGTATTCGCCGGCGTCGAGATCGGCCAGCTCAAGATAGGCCCAGTCGTGCCAGCGCGGACCTTTGGTTCCTTCGCCGGACGGCAGGCGGCGCCAGGCCTTCTTGGGAAGGCTCTGCGCGATCGTAGAGGCAGTGCCGGCGACAGGCTGCTGCTTGCCCCAGGAATAGAACACGTGATTGGAAGCAACCCCCAGAACATAGCCTTTGCCCGCCTTGCGCAGCAGGGTTTCGATCGCTCCCGTGCCATACACGCTGTCCGCTGCTACGAACGAGAACGGCACCTTTGCGGCGATCGCGCGAGCGATCATTTGATGCGCGATCCGGGGCTTCGTCGCAAAGCTCACATCGCTCGGGACATGTGCGGCCTTCAGGCGAGCGGGTTCGTCCGTCCATTCCTTTGGCAGGTAGAGCGCCCGATCGATGAAGGCATGGCCATGCCGCGACACATAGGAGGCAAACACTCCGATCTGGCAATTGGTGATCTTGCCCGCCGAGCCAGTGTACTGGCGCGCGACCCCACACGAGGCCTTGCCCTGTTTCAAAAAGCCGGTCTCATCGATGACCAGAACCGCGTCCTCGTCACCCAGCGTTTCCAGCGCGTACTCACGTACAATATCGCGCAGCGCGTCGGCATCCCACTGCCCCCGACCCAGAATCGCCTGCTGGCGCCACGGGCCTGGATCGCCAGCCGCTTCCGCCCGCATCCAACCCGTCTTGCGCGGCTCGTTGCCCAACAGTCCGTCGAGAAATTGCCCCGCCGAGGCCGCGACCCGCTCTTGCGTAAACAGCGGACGGATGCGTTGCTTGGCATCTCGCAACGACGAAGCCCACAGCGTCAGCGTATCCTCAACCGACGCGCCACCAATCATCAGATCCCGAATCATGGTCGCCCATAGATTCAGAACCTTCAGGAAGATGCAACTGTAATGCTAGGCAGTGTGGACTCTAAGGATTCCCTTTTGAGAGCAAATCAGATTCAAGGCTGCTTTTGGGGAGGCAGTCTTGGGTGTGATGGATCGTTTGGTGTTGAGCGACGCGGCCTGGGAGCGCATGGCGCCGCTGATCATCGGCCGGCCCGACCAGAAGGGCTCGACCGGGCGAGACAACCGGATGTTCGTGGAAGGTGTGCTTTGGATCGTGCGGACCGGCTCTCCCTGGCGTGATCTTCCGGAGGTGTTCGGGGACTGGAACAGCGTGTTCCGGCGCTTCAGCCGATGGAGCACCAAGGGTGTTTGGTGGCGGATCTTCGAGGCGATGTCCGACGACCCAGACTTCGAATATCTAATCGTCGATTCCACCATCGTCCGGGCGCATCAGCACGCCGCTGGGGCGAAAAAAGGGGGCCTGAAGATCAGGCGCTTGGCCGCTCGCGCGGCGGCCTGAGCACGAAGATCCATATGGCCGTTCGCGGTCTTGGATGTCCTGTCCGGTTCACGCTCACCGCAGGCCAGAAGGGCGATGCACCGCAAGCCGCCGCATTGATCGAGGGACTGCCCGCCGAGGTCGTCATCGCCGACACAGCCTATGACGCCGACCATTTGCGCCAAGACATCGCCGCCAAAAAGGCGCTCGCCGTGATCCCCAACAACCCGTCACGCGCGCTCAAATATCCGCTCGACAAGCATCTCTATGCCCAGCGCCATCTCGTGGAATGCTGCTTCTCCAAACTCAAGCAGTTCCGTCGCGTCGCTACCCGCTTCGAAAAAACCGCCCGAAATTACCGAGCCGTCGTCACTCTCGCTGCCATCGTCCTATGGATGCGATAAGTGTCCACACCGCCTAGCATTACAGTTGTAATTTTTGCTTGAGATGCGCTTTGCGCGCGTTGGCTTGATGAGCCCTGCGCCAGGATGACCATGCGAGGATGTGGGCATGCGGGATGCGCCGCTGGGCGAGCTTCATGGCGATGCGGCGGATTTCCTGGATCGACCAGCGGATCAAGAACGATGCTTCGGTCGGGGCCGCGGTCGCGTTTTTTTAAGCAATGCTCCGGTGTTGGCCCGATGACGGATGACGGCCATCGTGGCGAAGGCAAGCATGACCAGTGAGACATGGCGATGCCAGCCATGCCAGGAGCGGGTTTCGTTGTGATCAAGACCGAGCTCGTTCTTGGCGGTTTCGAAGCTGTCTTCGATGGCCCAGCGATGGCCTTCCACGGATACCAGCTTCTGCATGGACGTGCCCTTGGGGCACCATGTGGAGAAGAAGGCTAAGCTGTTGTCGGCAATATTGCGGCGGATCAGAAGACCTCGGGTCCATTCCCCGGCAAGGTCGTCGTTGTATTCGCCGGCGTCGAGATCGGCCAGCTCAAGATAGGCCCAGTCGTGCCAGCGCGGACCTTTGGTTCCTTCGCCGGACGGCAGGCGGCGCCAGGCCTTCTTGGGAAGGCTCTGCGCGATCGTAGAGGCAGTGCCGGCGACAGGCTGCTGCTTGCCCCAGGAATAGAACACGTGATTGGAAGCAACCCCCAGAACAAGCCTTTGCCCGCCTTGCGCAGCAGGGTTTCGATCGCTCCCGTGCCATACACGC
The DNA here is from genome assembly GCF_029910095.1 of Bradyrhizobium sp. ISRA464. Classification (NCBI taxonomy): domain Bacteria; kingdom Pseudomonadati; phylum Pseudomonadota; class Alphaproteobacteria; order Hyphomicrobiales; family Nitrobacteraceae; genus Bradyrhizobium; species Bradyrhizobium sp. ISRA464. The sequence continues at coordinate 8,074,929 of NZ_CP094526.1, forward strand.
TGTCCGCTGCTACGAACGAGAACGGCACCTTTGCGGCGATCGCGCGAGCGATCATTTGATGCGCGATCCGGGGCTTCGTCGCAAAGCTCACATCGCTCGGGACATGTGCGGCCTTCAGGCGAGCGGGTTCGTCCGTCCATTCCTTTGGCAGGTAGAGCGCCCGATCGATGAAGGCATGGCCATGCCGCGACACATAGGAGGCAAACACTCCGATCTGGCAATTGGTGATCTTGCCCGCCGAGCCAGTGTACTGGCGCGCGACCCCACACGAGGCCTTGCCCTGTTTCAAAAAGCCGGTCTCATCGATGACCAGAACCGCGTCCTCGTCACCCAGCGTTTCCAGCGCGTACTCACGTACAATATCGCGCAGCGCGTCGGCATCCCACTGCCCCCGACCCAGAATCGCCTGCTGGCGCCACGGGCCTGGATCGCCAGCCGCTTCCGCCCGCATCCAACCCGTCTTGCGCGGCTCGTTGCCCAACAGTCCGTCGAGAAATTGCCCCGCCGAGGCCGCGACCCGCTCTTGCGTAAACAGCGGACGGATGCGTTGCTTGGCATCTCGCAACGACGAAGCCCACAGCGTCAGCGTATCCTCAACCGACGCGCCACCAATCATCAGATCCCGAATCATGGTCGCCCATAGATTCAGAACCTTCAGGAAGATGCAACTGTAATGCTAGGCGACTACCAGGCGCTGCTGCGGCCATTGTTCATGCTGTCGTTCCTGGTCGATGACTTCCTGGCCGAGAACGCGTTCTACGGCGCGCGCAGCGTCATCCTGTCGTCGGCCTCGAGCAAGACGGCATTCGGTCTCGCCCACCTCCTGCACACGCAGCGCCCGGGCCTTCGCGTGATCGGACTGACTTCGCCGGGCAATGTCGATTTCGTTGCCTCGCTCGGCTGCTACGACGAGATCGTCACCTACGACCACGTCACCGCGATGCCGTCGGAGCCTGTCGCCTATGTCGACATGGCCGGCAGCAGCGCGCTGCGCGAGACGCTGCATCGGCACTTCGGCGTGCAGATGGTCTATTCCGGCCGGGTCGGGCTGACCCATCGCGCCAGCCATCCGGACGGACCCGCCCTGCCCGGCGCCAAGCCGGTCTGGTTCTTCGCCCCCGACCAGATCCGCAAGCGCGCTAAGGAATGGGGACCGGGCGGCATCGAGCAGCGGTTCGGCGCGGCCTGGGCTGGGCTGGTGCCGCGGCTGCCGGAGTGGCTCGAGGTGATAGAGCGGCGCGGACCGGCCGCGGTGCGAGAGGCGTATCTCGATACCCTGCAAGGCCGCGTTCCGCCGAAGCAAGGTCTAATCCTGTCGCTGGCCGAATAGGCGGCATCCCGTCACGCGCGTTCCGCAAGGCGGCGAAATGGGTATAGGCTTTGGCTAAGTGAATGCCGCCCAGACGGCCGATGACGAGAAACGCCCGATGCTCGACAAGACGGACGACATTTCGGTTTCCGCCGACAATTGGCTTGTGCAGTTCGAGGACGCGCTGGCAAGCCCCGACGATGTGCTGCTGAAGCCACTGTTCCATCCCGACAGCTACTGGCGCGACGTGCTGGCGCTGAGCTGGAACATCCAGACCGTCAATCGCGCATTTGCGATCCTCGAGGAACTGCCCGCGCATGCGCGGCGCAGCGCGCCATACAACTTCCGCATCGACGCCGGTCGTGCGGCGCCGCGGCGGGTGATGCGCGCCGGCACGCAGGCGATCGAGGCGATCTTCAAGTTCGAGACGTCCGTTGGCCGTGGCCACGGCATCGTGCGGCTGGTTCCCGATGCTGCCGACGACAACCGGCTGAAGGCCTGGACGCTGCTCACCGCGCTTGAGGAGTTCAAGGGCTTTGAGGAGCAGCAGGGCCACACGCGGCCGCGCGGGCAGGCCTATTCCCGCGACTTCCGCGGACCCAACTGGCTCGACCAGCGCAAGACGTCCGCCGAATATGCCGACCGCGATCCTGATGTGCTGGTGGTCGGCGGCGGACAGGCGGGGCTCGCGATCGCGGCACGGCTCAAACAGCTCGGCGTCGACACGCTGATCGTCGACCGCGAGGCGCGTATCGGCGACAATTGGCGCAAGCGCTATCACGCGCTGACCCTGCACAACCAGGTGCAAGTCAATCACCTGCCCTATATGCCGTTCCCGCCGAACTGGCCGGTCTATATTCCGAAGGACAAGCTCGCCAACTGGTTCGAAGCTTACGTCGACGCCATGGAGCTAAACTTCTGGACCGGCACCGAATTCGCGGGCGGCAGCTATGACGACGCAAAGGGACGCTGGAACATCGAACTGCGCCGCACGGACGGCACGACGCGCAGAATGCAACCGCGCCATGTCGTGATGGCGACCGGCGTCAGCGGCATTCCGAACTTGCCCGAAATTCCCGCACTGAAGAACTTTGCCGGCAAGGTCATGCATTCCAGCCGCTATGAGGACGGCGAGGACTGGCATGGCAAGCACGCGCTCGTGATCGGCACCGGCAACAGCGGCCACGACATCGCGCAGGATTTGCATTCGTCCGGCGCCGAGGTCACGCTGGTGCAGCGCTCCTCGACCCTGATCACCAATATCGAGCCGTCGGCGCAGCTCGCTTATGCCGCCTACAACGAGGGCACGCTCGAGGACAACGATTTGATCGCGACCTCGATGCCGCTCGTGCTCGCCAGGCGCAGCCACGTGCTGATGACCGAACGGTCGAAGGAGCTCGACAAGCCGCTGCTCGACCGCCTCGCCCGTGTCGGATTCAAGCTCGATTTCGGCGACGGCGGCACCGGCTGGCAGTTCAAATACCTCACCCGCGGCGGCGGCTATTACTTCAATGTCGGCTGCTCCGATCTCGTCGCGAGCGGCGCGATCAGGCTCAAACAGTTTACCGACATCGAGACCTTCGTGCCCGAGGGCGCGCGGCTGAAGAGTGGCGAGACGGTTGCGGCCGACCTCATCGTGCTCGCGACCGGTTACCGGCCGCAGGAAGAGCTGGTGAAAAAACTGTTCGGCGAGGCGATGGCCGCGAAGGTCGGCCCGATCTGGGGCTTCGGCGACGGCCAGGAGCTCCGCAACATGTACACCCGCACGCCGCAGCCCGGGCTGTGGTTCATCGCCGGCAGCCTCGCGCAATGCCGCATCAACTCGCAATACCTCGCGCTGCAGATCAAGGCGATCGAGGCCGGCCTGTTGCCGCGCGACGTCGGGCCGCGCGCCGAGTTTCCCTAAACCCGCGACCGGTTCGGGAGGGTCGCGCAACGACGAACAATGGTGCGCACTTGCGCACCTGAGAATCTCGAGGTTCCGGGTTCGCTTCGCGCCCGGAACAAGGCCCCAGGGAGAAACGATATGACTGCCATCCTCGGCACCGGCGAGCATCGCTACCGCGCGGTGGAGAATTTCGCGAAGCTGCCCGACGGCTGGAGCTTGACCGACGTCGCGTCCGTCGCGGTCGACAGCAAGGACCGCATCTATGTCTTCAACCGCGGCGCCCATCCGATGGTGGTGCTCGACCGCGAGGGCAACTTCATCCGAAGTTGGGGCGAAGGCGTGTTCTCGCGCGCCCACGGCCTGCATATCGACGCCGCCGACAATCTCTATTGCACCGATGATGGCGACCACACTGTGCGCAAGTGCTCTGTTGACGGCAAGGTGCTGCTGACGATCGGCATCCCGAACAAGCCCGCGCCGTTCATGAGCGGCGAGCCGTTCCACCGTTGCACCCATACGGCCCTCTCGCCGAAGGGCGAGATCTATGTCTCGGACGGCTACGGCAACGCCTGCGTCCACAAATACACGCCGGACGGCAGGCTGATCAAAACCTGGGGCGAGCCCGGCACCGATCCCGGCCAGTTCAACATCGTGCACAACATCGCGACCGACGCCGACGGTTGGGTCTATGTCGCCGACCGCGAGAACCACCGCGTGCAGGTGTTCGACGGCAACGGCAAATACGAGACGCAGTGGAACAATCTGCACCGGCCCTGCGCGCTCTGCTGCTGTGGGAGCGGCAAGCGGCCGAACTTCGTCATCGGCGAGCTCGGCCCCGGCATGGCCGTCAACCGCAAGGTGCCCAATCTCGGCCCGCGGCTGTCGATCGTCGACGCCAAGGGCAACCGCATCGCCCGCCTAGGCGGCGAGCACGGTCCAGGCGTGGAGAGTGGAAAATTCCTGGCGCCGCACGGCATCGCGCTCGATTCACGAGGCGACATCTATGTCGGCGAGGTCGGCGTCACCGACTGGAAGACCAGCTTTCCGGATACCGAGATGCCGGCGGCGGTGCGCGTGACGCGCTGCTTGCAGAAGCTGGAGAAGGTTTGAGCGCAATCGTCCCGCGCTGCTCCGTCAAACCTCGCCGATCACCTCGCGCCGGCGCTGCTCCGATTCTTCCGCATAACGCCGCATCGCATGCGCCTCGGTGAGCAGGCCGATCGGCCGGCGGTCGCCGTCGCCCTCGACCACGGCAAGCGACTCCGCCTCGGCGGCATCGAACACCGCGATCGCTTCCTGGATGTTCATCACCGGATGCAGCACCACATCCGCGTAGCGCAGGATGGACGCAAGCCCCTTGTCGGCCGCTATATCGGGCGCATGAGCGTCCGCGACCAGGGCCAATCCCGCGTAACACCCCTGACCATCGACCGCGACGACCTGCGTCTTCGAGCCCGGCGGGAATTTCTCGCGGAACAGCTTGATCGGCATCGCGGCATCCACCGTCGCCATGTCCTGCCGCATCATCTTGCCGACGGTGAGATCGCGGATCCAGCCGACATCGGCGGCGCTGCGAATGGTCTCGCCGCGCAGATGCAGCCGCCAGGTCGCGAATGAATAGCCGAACAGTTCGCGCGTGATCATGGTCGAGATGATGACCGCGGCCAGCACCGCGGCGGAGAGCCACAGATTGCCGGTCGATTCCAGCGCGATGAACGACATCGTCAGCGGACCGCCGATCACCGAGGCCGACAACGCGCTCATGCCGATCACCGCATAGGCGTTGGGATCAAGGCTCAGTCCCGGCCACACGACGTCGACGCCGGCGGCGAACAGGCGGCCGCCCAGCGCGCCCATGAACAGCGTGGCGAAGAACAATCCGCCGCGGAAGCCGGTGCCGAGCGAGACGATGGAAGCCAGGGCCTTCAGCACGAAGATGCCGGCGATGACGGCGAGCGGCATCGCCACGATGCCCGCGACATGCAGCGCGCCGTGGCCGGACGACATCACCTGCGGCGTCACCAGCGCCATCGCGCCGACGACAAGCCCGCCCAGCGCCGGCCGCAGCGGCGACCAAAGCCGGATCTTCGTGAGCAGCCTCTCGCACAGCGTTACCCCGCGCATGATCGCAATGCCGGTCAGGGCTGCGATGATGCCGAGCAGCGTGGCGATCGCGATATCGCGCCCGAGCAGATCGCCGACGGTGCCGACGCCAACGCCGAGTGGCAGCAGCGCGAAGGCATGGGCGACGAAATAGCCGGTGACCGCGGCCACGCCGACCGGGGTCAGGCTGGCCGGCGTATAGCCGCCGATCACAAGTTCGAAAGCATAGAAGGCCCCCGCCAGCGGCGCGCCGAACGCGCCGGCGATCGCCGCCGCCGCGCCGCATCCGACCATGATTCGCTGGTCGTTGCGGCGGAGGTGGAAGCCGCGGCCGAGCGAGGCGGCCAGGCCGCTGGCGAGCTGGGTGTAGCCCGCCTCGAGCCCGACCGAGGCGCCGACACCGCTCGACCAGATCGTCTGCAGCGCCACGATCACGCTGCCGCGGAACGACATCCGCCCGCCATAGAGCGCGTTGGCCTCGATCGGGTCGATCTCGCGCGCCGGGCGGACCCGGAGCAGCAGGAGAAACGCGATGCCCAGCAACAGTCCGCCGACCCCTGGAACCACGATCGCCCGCAGCGGATCGATGCTCGGCTGGCTCGACAGCCGCTCACCCCACGGCAAATTGAACAGCACGGCATGCAGCATTGTGACCAGTCCGCTCATGGTCGCCACCACGAGCCCACCCACGGCCCCGATCAGCGCGGCCAGCACCACCAGGCTTGTTTCGTGCGCGCGCACGAATGCGCGCAGCCGGCGCGGCGCCTCTATATAGCTGGACGTCGTGGTCGTCATCGGCAGGATCCGTCGTGGCCCACAAAGGCCTCCTGGCTCCCTTTAGCGGGCCTGACGGGCCGGATGCAATCGGGGCAGGAACATGGCAAGCGCAGGGCGGATAAGCCGAGCAACGCTCTTCACAATCCCGTCACGCTGCCTGTAGTATGTGAGTGCATGCTGCTTCGCAGCTAATGGGAGTCAGGAGCGTTATTTGAACGCACATGTCTCGCAAGGCGGATGGCCGGTCCTGGTGCTGAACGCGGACTTCCGGCCGCTGAGTTACTACCCGCTGTCGCTCTGGTCCTGGCAGGACGCGATCAAGGCGGTGTTCCTCGATCGTGTCAACATCGTCGAGTATTACGACAGGGCGGTACGAAGTCCTTCCTTCGAAATCCAGCTGCCGAGCGTCGTATCCCTCAAGTCCTTCGTTAAGCCGAGCACCCACCCCGCCTTCACCCGCTTCAACGTCTTCCTCCGCGACCGCTTCGTCTGCCAATACTGTCTCTCGGCCGACGACCTCACCTTCGATCACATCATTCCGCGCAGCAAGGGTGGCCAGACCACCTGGGAGAACGTCGTCGCCGCCTGCTCGCCCTGCAATCTGCGCAAGGGGAATTTGACGCCGCAGCAGGCCAAGATGTTTCCGAAGCAGACGCCCTACGCCCCGACGGTGCACCAACTCCACCGCAACGGCCGGCTGTTTCCGCCGAACTACCTGCACGAAAGCTGGCTCGACTATCTCTACTGGGATACGGAGCTCGATCCGTAGTGCTTGGATCAAGGCTTCGGATCGACGACGAGGCTATTGTCGCTCACCTCATGAATGCGTCAAACATTCCGTAAGACGGTCACGGTTTCCTTGCAGGCGGCATGGGCATGCCGCGAACGGCATGCGCGAAGACGCCCTGGCGGCTTTCTCCACTATTGCGCAGCGGCAGTCTCGCCATTTGCATCGCCGTCCTTGATCGGCATGCCATCGGCAATGTCAATTGGCGGGTTCAGTATGACCCGTTCGCCCGCATTGAGACCCTGCTTGACCTCGACCTCAGCCCCATTGTCCGCTTCAAGCTCGATGTGGCGCACATGTGCGCGACCGCCTGCGGCAACCGCAATGCTGAGGCCCCGCTCATCGAAGATCACCGCTTCAGCCGGCACGATGATCGCGGGCCGCCTGCGGGGAACACTGAACCGGACCGTGCAGTAAAGGCCGGGATGAAGCGTGCCGTCAGCGTTGTCGATGTCGACTTCCGTCAACAGGGTCCGTGTACCGGCCTGCAGAGCGTTGGCATTGCGGGAGATCGTTCCCCGGAACGTCCGCCCCGGAATCTCCGGGACGATGACGTCGGCTTCTGCACCGTCCTTGATCGCGAGCGCGGCGTCCTGTGGTACGTAAGACTGGACCCGCAGAGTATTGGTGCGCGCGATCGAAAACAATGGCGAGCCGGTTGCAGTATCCGCAGTCACCAGGCTGCCGACATCGACCTGACGGGAGGTGATGATGCCGTCGAAGGGCGCGGTCACGCGCTCGAAGCCCGTGAGTTGCTCAAGCCGCGAGACTTGCGCCTGTTGGGCGGTGAGATTGGCTGTGGCGACGCGGACTGCCGCCGACTGCGCCGCGAACGACAGGCGGTCAGTATCTCCCTGCTGCTCTGATTGCCAGCCCTGCCCCACAAGGCGGGATGTCCGCTCATTGTTTGAACGTGCGAGTTGCTCGTTGGCGCGCGCCTGTTCCAGCGCGGCTTCGAGTTGGGTCATCTGCGCCCGCGCCTGAACCAGCTGCTGGTCAAGGTCAGGCGCTGCTATTGTCACCAGGAGATCGCCGGCGTGCACACGACTGCCGATGTCGACCCTGCGCTCTTTGATGTATCCCGTCGCCCGCGCAAACAGCGTGGCGCTTTCGAACGCCTCCGTCGTGCCCGTCAGACTGAACGTTCTCGGGTTGGTTGTCGCACTGATCGACCTGGTGCGCACCGTCGGGACCATGTTCTGCTCATGCTTCAATGTTTGCTGAGCCATCGCACTGGTTTGCCCGCGCTGCCAGGCACCGTAGCAGACGAGACCGACGATCAGCACAACCGCGGCCAACAGAGCGCCCCAGGTGACGCGGCGCCGCCGCCCGGATTGGGCGTTATCGGGCTGCCGTCCGGGCCCGCTCATTGCTGCTCCTCGCCTGCATTCCGCCCGCGCTGATGTATCGCCTGCACGTGCTCATAGCGCCCCAGCAGCGAGTAGAGATAGGGTACGATCAATAGCGTCGTGACGGTGCCCACCAGGACTCCTCCAATGACCGCGCGCGCGAGCACGGCGTTTTGCTCGTTGCCCGCGCTCCCCAGCGCCATCGGGACCATGCCAACCACCATGGCGGCAGCCGTCATCAACACGGGACGTAGTCTGGTCTTGCCTGCTTCGTGCGCCGCCTCTGCCGCCGCGACGCCCGCCTGGCGTCGCTCTCGTGCGAACGCGACGAGGAGAACGGAGTTTGCCGAGGCCACGCCCATCGCCATGATCGCGCCCATCAGCGAAGGCACACTCAACGGCGTTTCGGTCGCAAACAGCATGAGCACGATGCCGCAGCCCGCGCCGGGCAGCGCCAGGAGCACAGCGAGCGGATCGACAAAGCTCTGGAAGTTCACGACCATCAACAGGTAGACGAAGAGGACAGCGAACAGAAGTCCGGTCAAAAGATCCTTGAACGCCGAGTTCATGCTTTCGATTTGTCCGCGCACGGCGATGCGATTACCCGGCTTGAGCTTGCCTTGCAGATCGCTCACGATTGCCTGGATCTTCTTCGCCGTTGTGCCGAGATCGGAGTCCTGCACGCTGCCATAGACGTCGTAGACCGGTTGAACGTTCGAGTGATTGAAGACGGACTGCACCGACTGCCGCTTCATGCTTGCGATGTTTCCGAGCACGTTGGGGACCGGTGCCTGCGTGGCGGCTTGGCTTGTGATCGGCGTATTCTTGATGTCGTCGACGCTACCGATCCGGTATTGCGGTGTCTGAACCGCCAGATAGTAAGGAATTCCGGCCTTGGGATCGGTCCAGAAGTTCGGCGAAACCTGTTCCGACGAGCTCAGGCTGATATTGATATCGTTGGCGACGCTGTTGACAGTGAGCCCCAGCTCCTGCGCGCGGTAGCGGTCGATGTCATAATGCAGCTCGGGCGCATCGAGTTCCTGCTGGATGTGGACGTCCACAAGACCCGGCAGCGCGCTCAAGCGCTGCTTCAGCGTCTTGGCAAGCTCGCGGTTGCCGGCACGGTCCTGACCCTGCACTTCGACGTCGATCTGCGAAGGGATGCCGAAATTGAGGATCTGGGTGACCATGTCGGCCGGTTGAAAATAGAAGAGGACGTCAGGGAAAGCTTGGCGCAGGTCCTCGCGCAGGCTTCTGACATAGTCGGTGGTGGGGCGGTGGCCTTTATTGAGCGAGATCAGGATCTGGCCATCATTCACCCCGATAGTTGAACCATCGGTGAAGGCCAGGTTATAAAGTCGCTGCGGCAATCCGATATTATCGAGAACGAGGCCGAGATCCTGCGGCCTGATGTGCTCGCGGATCTTGTTCTCGACGGCCTGGAACGTCCGCTCGGTATCCTCGATGCGCGTTCGCGCAGGCGCGCGAACGTGCAGCTGGATCAATCCAGCATCGACGGGTGGGAAGAAATCGAGACCGACGAATGGGGCGAGCCCGATCGCTCCGCCGATGATGGCGACGGCGATGACCGGGACCAGGACCCGGCCGGCCAGGAGCCTGGCGAGCAGCCAGTCATAGAACTCACGGAAATGTTCGAAAGCGCGCGTGAAATTTCCGTGAAACCACGCCAGCAATCTCGCAGGGGCTGAATGGCTGGAATCCCCGGCGTGTTCGCCTCGCAGCAGGAAGCTGATGATGATCGGCGTGAGCGTGCGTGCTATCAGGTAGGACGCAAGCATCGCAAATGACACGGCAAGCGCCAGCGGCGTGAACAGAAATCGCGCAGGCCCCTGCAGGAAGAACAGCGACACGAATACCGAGCAGATGGCAAGCGTCGAGACGAGGGTTGGAAGGGCGATGCCGGCAGAGCCCTCAAGCACGGCCTGATCGAAATCCATGCGGCGCTCGAACAGCCGATGCGTATTCTCGATCGCCACCGTGGAATCATCGACGAGAATGCCGATGGCGAGCGCAAGGCCGCCGAGCGTCATGGTATTGATGGTCTGGCCCATGACTGCAAGCACGGCAAGCGAGGTGAGGATCGACAGCGGAATCGAGACCGTGACGATCAGCATCGAGCGCCACGATTCCAGAAAGAGCAAGATCATCAGCGCCGTCAGCGCTGTCGCGATCAGGCCCTCGCGAACCACACCGTCGATGGCCTCTGATACAAATGCGGACTGATCGAACAACGGCCGAATCTCCATCCCAGGCGGGGCTGCTTTCTGAATCTCCGGAAGTGCCGCCTTGACGCGGTTCACGACGTCGAGGGTAGAGGCGTCGCCGTTCTTGATGATCGTAAGCAGGATCGAGCGGCGGCCCTCGGCGCGCACGACGTTCTGCTGCACCGCCCAGCCGTCACGGACATGGGCGACATCCTTGAGCGCCACCGTCGTGTTGCCGACCTGACGAATCGGCACGCTGTTCAGCGCTTCGACGGTCGACGGCTGCGCGTTGATGCCGACGATATACTGCTTGTGCCCAATTTTGGCGTCGCCCGAAGGCAGCGTCAGGCTTTGCGCATTGACGGCATTGACCACGTCAGTCGGCGTCACACCTTTGGCGCGCAGGGCCTCCGGGTCTATATCAACCATGATCTGACGATACTTGCCGCCATACGGCGTGGGCAGCGTGATGCCCTGGATCGGCGCAAGAGCCTGCCGGATGCGATAGATGCCGTAGTCATAGAGTTGCTGCTCGTTGAGACGATCTGAGCTCAAGCTCAGTTGCAGCACCGGCACGCTGGACGCATTGTACTGCACCACGATCGGCGGCTGAATGCCTTGTGGCATGAGGTTGCGGATCGAGTTGCTCGCCGCGACGATCTGGCTCATCGCGAGGTCGACGTTGACATTGGGCTGAAAGTAGATCTTTTCGACGCTGATGCCGGACAGCGTCTGCGACTCGATGTTGCGTACGTTATTGACGCTCGAGCTGATTGAATATTCGCTATACGTTGTGACCCGCTGCTCCATCTCTTCCGGCGTGAGGCCGGTGTACTGCCAGATCAGCGTGATGACGGGGACATCGATGCGCGGAAAAATATCCTTGGGCGCGCTCAGGATCGCGCTCACGCCGAGCACCAGCATGGCCAGCGCCATGACATAGAACGTATGTCGATATTTCAGAGCAAAGCGTACGATCGCCATCAGAACATTCCGGTATCGCGGATGATCTGCGCCGGGCCTGGTTATTGCGATCCCATTTTGACGCGATGGTTCGGTAAAGCGAACGCATGCTGGTTCGTTCCGATGAAAGCGTGACGCACAAATACATCGCGTGATTTTGAAGCGATCTGACAGCTCGGCTGCAGACACCCAGAACTGACCGACAGGCGAACCCCTGCGGCGCCAGAAGTGACGATCACTCCCGGCCGACCACGCCGGATTTCGTCAGCACTTCTGCTGCATAACGACCGGCTTCCGCGAGAGCGCGATTGCGCAGCTTGCTGAATAGGTCGCTGGCCGCGTTCCGAAGCGACAAGCGGCCTGCCTTACGGGTGCGGTTTGCTCTCCACCGCACAAGCCCCTCGGGTACGACACGACGGTTATGCGTGTTGGCGAGGCTTGCCCTGGCCATCAGTTCCTCCGTCAAGCTGGCAATGTGCCCAAGGGAACGCCCGGGAGCCCGCGCACAGGCGCCTCGCGATGCAGAGTTTAAGGTCATCGCTATGCACCGGGCCTGCACGGGGGAAGCGGACCAATCAGATGCTTCGACCGCCGCTTATCGTGGATTGGCTGGCGAAGAATTGGATTGATCGGGCAGCCGGTCCAAGGTCACATTTAATGAACTCTCCTGCCCATCTCGAACCATCGCCAGTTGGACCGAGGAGCCGGGCGACATCGCATGGATCTTCCTTGTCAGATCGTTGGCAGTCTTGATCGGCTGCCCGTCGACTGATGTGATCACGTCACCCCTCTTTAGTCCGACTTTCGCGGCAGGGCCGCCGTCGCGAACATTCGCAACAATCGCACCATGGGGATTGCTCATACCGAGACTGTCCGCGATGTCGGGAGTGACCGATTGAACCTCGGCCGCTATCGATCCGCGCGTTACACTCCCCTTGTCCTTCAGTTGGGGTATCACTGATTTGGCGGTATCGGCCGGTATTGCAAAAGCCACTCCCGCCCAGCCTCCGGATGGCGAAACGATCATGCTGTTGACGCCGATGACCTCACCGCTGGTATTGAAGCTCGGTCCTCCGGAGTCACCGGTGTTGATAGGAGCGTCGATCTGGATGAATCCTTCGGTCGGGCCAGTCTCGATTTCACGCTCGCGCGCCGAAACGATCCCCGCTGTGACTGTTCCGCCGAGCCCGAACGGGCTGCCTGCGGTGAGGACCCAATCCCCCACGCGAGGAGGCTGGTCGGCGAGCCGGACGTAGCTGAAGTCCGTGCGCCCATCGACCTTGATCAGGGCAAGATCGCTGAGCGAATCCGTCCCGACGACTCGCGCCTGATAGGTCTTGTCATCATTCGTCCGGATCTGGACGGTCTTGTTGTGTTCAACAACGTGGCTGTTTGTCACGGCATAGCCGTCTGATGAGATGAAGAAGCCTGATCCAACCGAAAGCGATTCGCGAGTATTCGGTGCCTCCCCTGGGCCCGACCCGTCAGGTTCCGGGACCTTTTCGTCCTTTGGAGCACGTTGACCGGGGACGCCAAACTGGAAGGGTTGACCGGGAAGCATCTTCCGCGTCGCTGTGGTCCTGGAGATAACGCCAATCACCGCGGGTTGCACTTTTTCCGCGAGTTCGGCAAAGCTAGGCAGGCCGTCACGCTTGGTATCCCCGGTATCCGCGACATGATGCATCCACGCCGGCGCCCCTGTGGATCCGGCGAAATCGGGTTGCGCCTGCGCGATACTTGCGCTCACCAGGATTGCAGGAGCGACAATGCTCCCTATGACCGATGCTCGGCGGTAGCTGAAGGACAGGTTTGGGTACTCCATTCTCATGTCCGTTTCTCGTTGCTGCCCAGCCGCCTACCATTGTTCCCGAGGTTCAACGATTTGCCGAGTGGGCTGTTCCTATCGCGCTCACTGAGACCAGTCGCGTGAGCGTGTGCAAACTGCACGTCCCACACAAGCGCCGCGAGGCTCAGAACGTGCGAGGCTCAGAACTTGAAAGCGTAAACGCGTTCATCGGCGCCGACGTACAGACGGTCCTTTGTCGCGATCGGCGTCTGGAAGCGTCTAAGACCGCGCAAGGTCTCGCTGGCATAGATCTGCTCGCCCGTATCGCCGCGGAACGCGTGCAGCCGATCGTCGCCTTCAGCGCCAAGTATCCACACGATCGGATTGGAATGCCCGTCCGTGGTGGTCACAATGGGGGAACCACGGCCGCGGAGCGCGCCGCACCACGCCGTGGCCACCGCCGGCCGAGCGTCAGCCGTGATCTTTAGCACTGTCAGTTCATGACCCCGATTCGACGGGCACTGCGCTCCTGAAGCCCGGAACGCAACAAAGACATCGTTGCCGGCGCGATAGGAGGCAGGCGAGGTGATGATCGATGACTGCGATACTTCCTTGACCGCCAACTGGCCACCAATGCCACCGAGATCATGTCGATCCAGAAGATAAGCCTTGCCGTCCTTGCCCAGCGCCAGGATCAGGGCTCGGTCGCCGCCCGCGCCGGGAACGTCGAGAGGAAGCGGATTGGTACCTCCGAGATCGACATCGCCGGCATCGAGTGTTTTCCAGTCTGATGGAGCGAAATAATTCCTCTTGTCGTCACTGCGGCGCAGGTCTGCTCCGACATGAAACACGGCTTCGCCGTCGCTCCAGGTTTGCGCGCCCATCGTGTTGCCGGTCGTGAAATAGATGTCATGTCCGATCACGCTGAGCCCGCCAGGCGACCAGCTGCCACCTCCGCGCGCCCGCGTCGCGAAGCTCGTCAGCTTGCCCGGGTCGCGCAGGGAAATTCCGACAATCCAGCCATGATAATTCCCGCAATCGCCGAAATGGCCGCCGAAGGCGACGTAGAGCGTGTCGTCAAGCAATGTGAGCGCCGCGCGCTGGTTCTGCACGCGCGGATCGAAATGCCGCCCCGACCTTTGCAGCGCGCCGGCGACATCGACCGGCCAGCCCGGAAGGACGCTGCCATCCTTTGTCGAAAGCGCGAACACCTCATGGCTCGGTCCGCTTGCCCGCTCGACCGCCGCATCGAAATAGATGGCTTGCGTTGCAGGATCGATCACCGGTGTGCCGGTGATGCCAAGCGGATTGATATTCCCGCACGGCAATGACGACGCTCGTACGGGACGCCCGACCGCGCGTCTCCACAGTTCCTCTCCGGTCGTCGCGTCCAGGGCATATACGACGTCGTCCTCAGTCGCCACGAACAGCATCCCGGTGTTCGCTCCAGGAGGACGCCAGTAAAGCGGCTGGGCATACGTCGATCCCGCGATACTCGCCTTGAACGTCCCGTCGATCTGGACCGACTTGGCTTTCTCCCAGGAGAGCGCCGGGACGACATAGTGGCCGCTTCGGCTGTTATCCGCGTGGTAGGTGAGGACTGAACTGTCTTGGGCGCGGGCCGATGGCGGTAACAGCACAAGCGAAAGTACAGCAGCCATCAGAGCAATTGAGATTGAGGGGGCGCGCAGGCTATTCGGGTGCCCGACCACCCTGGCGCTCCGCGTCCACCAACATCGCGAGCCGTTCGCATCATCCTGGCGCGTCGCTCTCGCGCCCAAGAACCGCGAGCTCACCGTCGATCACCAAGGACCTCGGCAATTTCATAGAGATGCGGATCGATCACGTCGGTCACGCTCTCGAACTGGCTCCAGGCTTTCCGAAATTCCGGCGATTGGTGCGCCGCTCGGAGCAGGTCGCGCGTTTCCCATTGAACATAGTTCACGATCCGGCGCCCATCGAGGCTTCGATGCAAGCTGATTGAAATGAACCCCGGCTGACGCTGCATGAACCGAGCGCGCTCCGTCATGACCGACAGTGCTTCGGCCTGCTTCTCCGGTTCAGCTTCGATGATGGTGATTTGCGTGACTGGCCGTTGCTTGATTGCGGGACGCGGCATGATGATCTCCTTTCCAGCATTAGCGATCGATCTCTCCGAAAACGATATCCAGCGAGCCGATGATCGCCGCGACGTCGGCAAGCAAATGGCCGCGACAGAGCAGGTCCATCGCCTGCAGATGTGCGAACGAGGGCGCACGGATCTTGCACCGGTAAGGCTGGTTCGTCCCGTCCGAGACCAGGTAGACGCCGAATTCGCCCTTGGGGGCTTCTACGGCCGCATAGACCTCGCCGGCGGGCACGCGAAAACCCTCCGTGTAAAGCTTGAAGTGATGGATGAGGGCTTCCATCGAACGCTTCATCTCACCGCGGCGCGGGGGAAAGACCTTGTTGTCTTGCACGGCGACCGGCCCCTGCCCATCCGGCTCGCGGAGCTTGCTGATACACTGTCGCATGATGCGCACCGACTGACGCATTTCTTCCATGCGAACCAGATAGCGGTCATAGCAATCGCCGTTCTTGCCGATCGGAATGTCGAAATCCATTTCCGGATAGCACTCGTAGGGCTGCGCCTTACGCAGGTCCCAGGCTGCGCCAGAGCCGCGCACCATGACACCCGAAAAGCCAAGCTCCCAGGCTTGCTTCAGCGTTACCCTGCCGACGTCGACATTGCGTTGCTTGAAGATGCGAAGTCCCGTCAGCAAGCGATCCAGATCATCCACTACGTGCAAGAACGGTTCGCAAAATGCTTCAATGTCATCAATCAGCTTCGGTGGCAGGTCCTGATGCACACCACCGACGCGGAAATAGTTGGCGTGCATGCGAGCTCCAGATGCCCTTTCGTAGAACACCATCAGCTTTTCGCGCTCTTCAAATCCCCACAAGGGCGGGGTAAGCGCTCCGACATCCATCGCCTGGGTCGTGATGTTGAGAAGATGGGACAGCAGGCGTCCGATTTCACAGTAGAGCACGCGGATCAGCTGGCCACGGCGCGGCACTTCGAGGCCAAGCAGCCTTTCGGCAGCAAGGCAGAATGCATGTTCCTGGTTCATCGGTGCGACGTAATCGAGCCGGTCGAAATATCCGATCGCTTGCAGATAGGTCTTGTGCTCGATCAGCTTTTCGGTGCCACGATGAAGCAAGCCGATGTGAGGATCGACGCGACGGACCACCTCACCATCAAGCTCCAGCACGAGACGAAGCACTCCATGAGCTGAGGGGTGTTGCGGACCGAAATTGACGGTGAAATTGCGAAGGCCTGCTTCAGCCATGGCAAACTCGCGGTTATGACGCCGGCGGATCCGCGGACCGGCGTAGCTTGATGCATGGTACTGCTTGGCGCGGGAACCTCGGAGCACCTGGCGCCGCCATGTGCATTTCAATGGCGCCGACGGCTAAAGGTCGCTTGCGGACCGTACAACGTAGCCCCATCCGGACACGGGTCGTCGGATGAGCAGTATGGCGTCGAACGCGGCCCAGCCCTGGTTGTTCCTAAAGCCACGCACGGCCCGCGCGGGGAGTTACGCAGCCTCATCACCCTCCAGATGGAACTCAGGAACGCCTGCACCTGCATTCCGTTAGCCGGGTGCAACACGCACAAGATTTTGAGCACGATTGGCCGCGAGATGGTTTCTGTTGGACGCAGACGCGGCGGTCGTCAGGCTGAGGCTTCGGAGGACATCGTCGAAAAAGGCGACGTCTTTTTTGCCTACCGACCGCGGGTCGGGGAACACAGGGCCGAAGGTTTGGCTGACGTCCAGCGCTATTACATGGTGATGAAACCGGAAAAGCAGCCGCGGCTTCGCGTGGCTGTGCTCGGTCGCAAGAGGCTGCCCGAAGCCCGTAATCATGAGCGCATATGGGGCTTCATCGAGGCGATCGAGACCGGTCTGGACGTCGAGGAGGAATTTCGAACGCATCGTTGCGCGACCAGGACGCGCGGCGAGCGCACGCTGCCGCCGGTTCGGCCGGCCTGCGAAGGGATTTACGCGCTGATCAGGCGTGACCGCAATCTGCACCTGACCTATGAGCTCGAACTGCCGGAGCGGCCGGGCGAGGTTCAGGAGGAGCTGAATATCGAGCGTGAGGCGGCATACATTCTTTCCATCAAGAACCCCGACGCCGGCTCGCCGCCCGGCGCTGGACTGCCGGAACGGGAAGAGGCGCGCTATCCCAAACCGCTTGAGAAGGAATTCCGCGGCCGGCGCTTTGCATCGGAGGACCCGCACCTTTTCGACTATGAGGGCGCCGAGTTCATCCTCATCGGTGCACGCGCCGACCCCGAGCGCGCCTATGCGGTCGACATCGAGACCGAGCACGAAACCGCCCGCAGTGCCTACATCTTCCGACAGCTCAAGATGGCGCCGCGCGAGCATCCGATCGGTCCGCTGATCAGAGGTGAATGGCGATAGCCGAGGCTCCTGTGGAGCGAGGACTTGCGGAGGAACAAGGATGGAAGTTGGCTTCATCGGGCTAGGGGCCATGGGATCCGCCATGGTGCATCGCCTCATCGAACTCGGTCACCATGTGCGGGTCTGGAATCGCTCGCCTGAGCCCATCGACAGCATCGTGCGAATGGGAGGGCATCGCGTCGACACGCCGCAGGATGCGCTTTCCGCACCAGCCGCCATCACGATGCTGGCCAATGATGACGCCGTGCGCTCCGTGCTGCTGGAGAGCGGTGCGCTGCGCGCATCCCCGCGCGGGCTCGTCCACGTGGTGACCGCCACGATCTCGGTCGATCTGGCGAAGCAGCTGGAGAAGGTTCACAACGAGTGCGGGCTCGCTTATGTGGCGGCACCGGTGCTCGGCCGGCCCGATGTTGCGGCGCAAGGCGGGCTGCACGTGCTTACGGCGGGAGACGCATCGGCAATTGCATGCGCCCAACCGCTGCTCGATGCCATAGGCAAGAAGACCTGGCACGTGTCGGACCAGCCGCATAAGGCCAATGTTGCAAAGATCGCCGCCAACCTGCTGCTTGCATCCGCGATTGAGACAATGGCTGAGGCGATCACGCTCGCGGAGCGCCATCAGCTAGATCCAGCACGCATGATGACGGCGCTTACGGGAAGCTTGTTCTCAGCTCCCGTGTATCGGACATACGGCGAGCTCATCCTGAATCGGACATTCGAGCCGGCCCTGTTCAAGGCGAGTCTCGGCCTCAAGGATATGAACCTGGCCGTATCCGCGGGCGAGTCTGCCGGTGTTCCATTGCCTGTCGCCGGCCTGGTGCACGATTCTCTCCTCGACGCCATCGCACACGGCCACGGTGAATCCGACTGGGCCGCCTTGGCCACCGCATCGTCCCGTCGGGCAGGTCTCGGCGGCAACACCAGAAGACATTGATGCAGGGTTGTACGCCCTCTGCTCCTGATCGAACTAGGAGAACGAACACATGAACCGAACGGTCGAGCTCTTGGCGCAGGGACAAAGCTGCTGGATGGATGATCTCACCCGGCGAATGATCCGCAGCGGCGAACTGGCGCAGCGGGTCGGCGAGCAAGGCCTGCGCGGCATTACATCGAACCCGGCGATCTTCGAAAAGGCGGTCGCGGAGGGTGCCGACTATGACGAGGACATTGCCCGGGCATCCGCTGAAGGCCAGTCCCCGGCTGGCATCTACGAGCGGCTGATTACCGCGGACGTCCGGGACGCCTGCGACATCCTGCGTCCAGTGTACGAGGAGACCGACGGCGTCGACGGCTTTGTCAGCCTGGAGGTGTCGCCTCACCTCGCTCACGACACCGAGGCCTCGATGGAGGAGGCGCGCAGACTGTGGAAAGAGGTCGACCGGCCCAATCTCTTCATCAAGATCCCGGGCACTTCGGCAGGCGTTCCCGCCATCGAGCAGTTGCTGTTCGAAGGCATCAACATCAACATCACGCTCTTGTTCTCGATCGCCCGCTACGAAGGGGTGGCTGAGGCCTACCTGCGGGCGCTCGAACGACGGCTGGCGGCCGGCCGATCGGTCAATCGCATCGCGTCGGTCGCAAGCTTCTTCCTCAGTCGCATCGACGTGCTGGTGGATCGGCTGTTGCGGCAGCGCATCGTGCCGGACCGCCCTCCTCTTCATCCTGATCCGCGCGCACTTCTGGGCAGGGTCGCGATCGCCAACGCCAAGCTCGCCTATCAGGCCTTCGTCCGTCACCTGACGAGCAACCGCTGGATGGCGCTTGCCGAGAACGGCGCGCGTCCCCAACGAATGCTGTGGGCGAGCACCAGCACCAAGAACCCGGACTATCCGGATCTGATGTATGTCGCACCGTTGATCGGCCCGATGACTATCAACACGATGCCGCGCAAGACGATTGCGGCGTTCCAGGACCATGGCACGGTGCAGGCAACAGTTGAGCAGGGCGTGCCGGACGCGCAACGCGTGATGGCCGACCTCGAGCGACTCGGGGTGTCGTTCGGTCTTGCCGCCGCCCAACTCGAGAACGATGCGGTCCAGAAATTCATCGATCCCTTCGATTCGCTGCTCAAGCAGCTCGCCGCCAACAGCGAACGGGCCAGGGCCTAGCGGTCAAGCCAGGGGCAAGGGTGAGGCGAGAAGCGATCGGATCTTCTGGCCTTGCTCAGCGCACTCGGCAATCGAGCCAAGGATGCCCGAGCCAAGCATGCCGCGAAGGATGCCGTGAACTCGACCGCTCCGTGCTACGCCGTCACATTGGACGAATCCCATATGTCATCGTCGTAACAGCCAAGTTAAGCGATCTGGCGATTGACTCCGAGGACGAATTGATCGCCGCCTGGCGGCGCTGGCTTCGGCGCAATGCTCTCCCTAGCCGCGCCCCTTGTTGGCGACGTGGTCCTGCAGTTGCTCGGTCTCGATCCATTTCCTGTCCTGGCCCCGCTCACGCGAATGCTTAGCCTTGTCGCGATTGGACAGAACCGTGTTCTCACCGATCAGATCGTCCCGTAGGTTGCTCAAACCTCCGCTCCCGGCTCCTTTGCCCTTGCTTGTTGCTCCGGACCCGAAATGCTTTCCCGCTTTGTTGGTCATGCGCTCGACCCTCACAGCTTCGGCCGTCCTTTCATCGTCCCGTTTCCCATTTTGGGGTGGTTGTGCTTGTTGTGCCGGCTCTCCTGATTGAGACCGCCGCGGCTCACCGGAAATTCGGACTGCCGCGCATTCCGTTTGGGACGCCGAGTAACACTGTTTTCCTCCAGGCGGGCAATATCCTGCCCGACTTGCCGCGCATCAGGAACGTCAGGCTTCCGTTCCAGAATCCGCAACTGCTGCTCGTGAGTAATCCTTCCCTGCAGCTCGATCGAACGGGAAGGACCGCCATGGTCTGAGCCGCGACGCGAGCGGCCTGCGCGCCGTCGCCGTTTCTCGACACCACCTTGCGGATTGGTATCGTTCTCGACGTCACCTTCGAAGGTATTTTCGCCTTCCAATGCATCGACATCGTCGGGCCGCGCCTGCGCCATTGTGACGCCCTTCGATCCGCCAATCAGCGGATTGCGATGGAGATCTGTATCAATCGGCTTCTTCAGTTTCACATGCCTGCTCATGAGACCCTCTTCGCGGTCGCCGCGTTCCTCCGCCCTTGTCCGAAGGGCGATGAGCATGATGGAGGTCGCGTTCGCCACCACCACCAGATACCTTACTGTGCCGCCGCAGAGGATCGTCCGCGGTCGGCTTCCTGATTTCGAGTGCGGCCTTTGCGTTCTCGTGCGCGGCCCCAGGGCCGCCCTGCCGGATGCTCGCGCGTGTCTTCGTGGAAGTCGACATTGCTACCGGTCCTGCTGGTATCCTTGGTGGGTCGTGTTCTGCCTTGTGTTGCCCTGGTGTGCCTGTTGATCGGGCCTTTCGATCTGCTTTTTCCCGGTTTGAGCCTGATGCGGATTTCCCGATTTCGGATCACCGGAACCCTTGTGGCTTTGATTTTCATAGGGAACTGGAGGAGGCTTCGTCATCGTTTGCTCCCGGGGCTTTTCCTTGGCTTCGTGCGCGTCACGCGGCTGACGAGACACCTTGCGCCGGCCATAGCGCACGAACCTCCTCGGGTAGCGAATGCCGGACCTTCTCGGCCTGATGAGGATCGATGTGGTGATTCAACACGCGGAACACCGCACGTGCCGCATCGGCCGCATTGACCGGCTTATCGGAACTCATTTGCGCCGCTATGAGCGCAAGGAACTCCTCCTGCGAGCGCCACGTTCGTGGCGTCTCGCTCGGCCGCCACTGTTCGAAGTAGGTACCGCGCACCAGGATCGGCAGTTGCGCTCCAAGATGAACAGCGAGATTGAGCGGGACGCGATCACGCACCGTTCGTAACACCGCACCCAGGACATGCCATGCCAGCTGCTTGTCGCGAGGCAGCGACGCCATCATTTCATCCAACCATACGTTCGTGAGATGGATCGTTCTGTCGAATACATCGAGACCTGTTGCGCCCATGGGATTTATCCATCGTTGGTCCAACATGGGGCCAATACGACTTCCGCGAATAGGTTCCGAGGTGTTGATATCTGGAGTGTCGATATTTGGGGTGTTGATATTCGGGGAAGATGGACAAGATAGAACAAGAAAGTCGTAGCCAATCGATGTGCCATTTTTCATGGATCGCTGGCCCGCCCCATCCTTTGGTTCCTTCGAAGCACACTTTGCTCGTTCGAAAAATTCGCGCCAATGGCGGAACGCCTCCCTGGAGGAGATCGAGTCACCCCACCTGACGCGTTCTTGGCGCGAGGGGCGGCGAGAAACCGGGCGGCGCGCAGGACGTTGATTGGGCAACCGGGGAAAATCGTCGATGCAGGCTTGAGGAGACATGCATATGCAGGTGCACGAAATCATGCGGCAGAAAGTAGAGATTGCCGATCCGAACATGACGATCCGGGATGTTGCCCGCAAAATGCGCGCAGGGAATATTGGCTGCTTGCCCGTCGGTGAGAACGACCGACTGATCGGCATGATCACAGATCGCGACATCGCGGTACGGGCAGTCGCCGATGGCCGCGCGCCGGGAAATACGTCGGTTCGCGATGTTATGTCGGAAGGTGTCGGGTACTGCTTTGAAGATGATGATGCAGAAGCGGCGGCGCAGATCATGGCCAAGCATCAGGTCCGACGCTTGCCGGTACTCAATCACGACAAGCGGCTGGTCGGGGTGATCGCGCTTGCGGATCTCGGCCGATCTGAGGCGCGCTCGGCGCAAGGCGCCCTGCACGGCGTCTCCGAGCCGACCGACAAGGAACGTCGCCACATCTAGGGAGGTTTGCGGCAGCAAAGCCGTTGGCGACGGCGATGCGATTGACTACAGCAGAAGGAGGCGGTCATGACGTTCAGCTTGACAAGTCCTGCGTTCCGTGACGGCGATCAGATTCCGGCGAAATACACCGCGGATGGCGAAAACGTCTCTCCGCCTCTGGAGTGGTCCGACCCGCCGGCGGAAACCAAAAGCTTTGTGCTGGTTGTCGAGGATCCCGATGCGCCGTCCGGTACGTTCCGCCATTGGGGCCTCTATAACATTATGGGCGAGCGATCGATGTTGCCGGAGGGCGTTGGCCACGGCGCGAAAACGGAGAAACTGGGAAAGGGTGTCAACGATTTCGGCGAACCGCGTTACCGCGGCCCCGCGCCGCCCAAGGGACACGGAACACATCACTATCATTTTAAGCTTGCCGCGCTGGATGTTGACGCGTTGTCACGAGCCCCCAAGATGTCCGTCGAAGACATCTGGAAAGCCGCCCAAAAGCACACGCTCGCTCAAGCTGATCTGGTCGGGACTTACAGCCGCTGACGAGTCCTTATGGAGAGAGATGGTCGCCATAGAGAGATGAACACGGTTCTTGTGGCAGTGGTCTCTATTGGCCTTCGGACAACGGTTCGCTCCAAGCTGCGGCGTGCGGGGATGCGCCAATCAGCTCTCGGCAGTGCGGTCGCGATGATAGGCGATCATCAGCCGCCGCTATTTCTGGCCGCCTGTCCTGCAACTCATCAGCGGGGCTGCGTCTCGATATAGGCTTGGTGTGCCGGAGTGGGATTATGAATGCAAAACACGAGCGGAGTTTTGAAGAGGCCGCGGACCTTGTCCTGCATGCAGAAGCAGCGAACCGCTATTTGAATGAGCTCTGCGCGGCTTGTGCAGATGGCGACAAGTCCGCGGCGCGAAGGTATTTGCGCGAAGCGATCAGCGAGCTTGATATTGCACGAGCCCTTCTACGCACCGGGCTCTAATGACTCTCCGCAACGCCTTCGGAACTTCTCTGCGCGTCGGATGACGGCCGAGCTCTGCGAGGTCCGCCCGATGGGGCCGGCAACTTATTCGTTGACGAGACTGCCGCCGCACAAGGGAAGCTCGGAGAGGGAACCTGTTCGCGACCGAAAATCGCGCTAGAGCATGATCCGGAAAAGTGTGTAGTGGTTTTCCGAAAAGATCATGCTTAAACGAGAAGCTAAAGCGCGATGACGATTCAACGCAATCTCATCGCGCTTTAGGTGTCGCGCTGCATGCCTTACGGCCGGTCTCGATCGCCTGCGGGCGCCAGACGCCGTCGCAGCCGTCGGCAGCCGATCACAATGCCGCTGGTCGACACGATCGTGCCGATCAGCGAGAGCAGCCAGACCACGATGTCGCGCGATGGGGCGCAGCGCAGCAGCAGCGGAAAATCGAGGCTGTGCAGCGCGTTGAAGAGCCAGCGATAGGTGCGGCGTCCATCATCGCTGCGATCGAGGATCTCGGCGGTGACGGGAGAAATGTGCAGCCAAGTGTGGACGGGATCGGCGAAGCCGATCCGCAAGACGGGAAACTCGCGCTCATGGTGGAGCGTGTACCAGTAGGCGTCTGATACATCGATCCGACGCGAGAACGCCATCGTCGCGTCGGAGATTGCGCGGCGCGCGGCTTCGATGATCTGATCGTGCGATAATGTTGTCGGCGCGGCCGTCGTCGGCTCCGCAAGACTCCGACGGCCATTGTTATCATCGAGCACCATCAACGGCCGCCCACCGACCCAGACGAATTTCGCCTCCACGGCCGCCGTCGAGGGTGTCGATTGGAAGCTGGTGGCGATATCGGGCGCGTCGTGCCCGCTATATCTGGCGGCGATATCCCTGGTGATGCCGCGGCGGGAGAACGCCTCCCCGGGATTGAGCGACAGCCAACCGCTGAACATCCAGGTGAACACGAAGATGCCGCCGATCAGGCCGGCGATGTGATGCCAGGCCATCCAGCCGCGATACGGCGAGACGGTGCGGCGCGCGTAACGGCGCGTCAGCCGCAGCCGGAGAATGCCGATCCAGAAGCCGGTGACCGCCACGACGAGGCATATGCCTGAGATCCACAGCACGACCTGCCGCCACAGCGGACCG
Source organism: Bradyrhizobium sp. ISRA464 (assembly GCF_029910095.1). Lineage (NCBI taxonomy): Bacteria > Pseudomonadati > Pseudomonadota > Alphaproteobacteria > Hyphomicrobiales > Nitrobacteraceae > Bradyrhizobium > Bradyrhizobium sp. ISRA464. The sequence continues at coordinate 8,099,493 of NZ_CP094526.1, forward strand.
TCCTTGCGCAGGACAGTCGGATAGATCCAGTGCGGGATCGAGCCGAGCCAGTTCCAGACGCGCTCCTGCCGCGTCGTGTCGAGCGCGATCTCGCCGGTGCGGGACGAGACGTAAAGCTCAGTGCCGTCACGATCGCCGAGCGCGATCAGATAGAGCGGCCGCAAGGGATCGAACCGCGCCGTGACGGACCATTGATCGCGCGTCACGGTGTCGAGCAAATGCGGCTGCGCCGCATGAGGGTGATGGCCGGCAATCGCAAGGGCTTGGTCCGCCGTGATCCCGTCAATGACGCTGCCGTCGATTGCTGAAATGGTGATGGGGTGCTGCCCCCACCCGGTCACCCGATAGATCGGCATGTCAGACATCATCGAGAGGCGCAGGTCGCGCGGATAATGCTCCATACCCGCGATCGCCATGGCGCGATCCGGTGCGATCTGCACCTTGTTCCAGGCAATAATGGGAAGCGCGGCGAGGCGCTCCCGATCGGTTAGGCGCGGAAAGGCCACGTACATCATCACAAGGCCGGAGATGAACCACATCGCGAACAGCAGGCATGTCGCGATGCCGATCCAGCGATGGATGACATAGAGCCATCGCCGTCCGCGCCGGATCAACGCGCTGCGCATGCTCAGAACTTCACGTTGACGGACAGTTCCGCGGTGCGCGGCATGCCCAGGAGCCACTGCCCTGTACCGTTCGAGGTCACCGCGTAAACCTTGTCGAACAGATTGTAGACACGGAACGCGACTGTGGTGCGGTCATCCGGCCTCCACCTGATACCACCGTTGACCACGTTGTAGCCCGGCCGCAACTGGGTGTTGGCAAGATCGGAGTACATCTGACCGACGAATTGCACGCCGCCATAGACCGACCAGTTGGGCGCGAAGTCCCAGGTCAGCCAGATGTTGGAGACCTGCTGCGGCACGTTGACCGGAACATTGCCGTCATAGCTCACGATCCTCCCGCCGACCACCTGACTGTTGTTGTCGTATCTGGCGCGCAGCAGCGCTAGGTTGGCGTCGAGGCGCCAGCCGTCGTTCAGCGCAAGGCCGATCGATCCCTCGATCCCGCGGGATGATTGCTGGCCGATCTGCAGCGCCAGCCCGGTGGGATTGCTTGGATCGGGAATCGTCAGGCCGGTCTTGACGATTTCATAGGCCGCCAACGTCCACTCGCCGCGGCCGCCCCAAAACGACTGCTTTACCCCGATCTCGGTCTGCTTGCCGACGGCGAGCTGGAAGGTCTTTTGCGTGGTCGGCAGCGAGATGAGATTGGTGACGGGATCGACGCCGACCGCATATTGACCATAGAACGCGAGGTTCTTGATCGGCTCATACACGAGGCCGGCGCGCCAGCTGGTGCCCGACAGCGAAACGTCGAAGCTGTTCGATGGCACCTTGTCATCGGTGCGATCGACTTCGGGACGATCATACCGGACGCCAGTGACGAGTGACAATTGATCGGTCAGCGAGAGCCGGTCCTCGGCGAACAGCGCGTATTGATTGACGATCGCGTTGAAGCCCGGCGCGGTCGCCGTCGTCGTCGCGAAGAACGATCCGGGATCGAAGACATAAGGATTCACCGACGACGCGCCGCCATAGGGCGAGTTGTTGGTGTGGGTGAAGTCGATCCGGTTGACGTCGAACCCGGCAATGAATTGGTTCGCAAGGCCGAAGATGTGCCCGCTGAGGGTCGCATCCATCCGGTTGCCGAGTTGCTTCTGGTCGTGGAAGATTTCGATATAGCTGGAGCGATCGATCAGCTGCGTCTTCGGATTCCAGGCGTAGTTTTCGACGTCGCGCCAGTGCCGCTCGCTGGTCAGATAGTAGAGCGTGTTGTTGATCTTTACGCCGTCGGCAACGTCCCATTCGGTCTTGAACTGGCTCCAGCTGTCCTGATAGCGAATGGTGCTGTCTGATGCGTTGTAGTTCTTGAAGCGCAGCGCATCCTGGATTGTGCCGTTGATCAGCGGCGTGCCGAAATAGCGCGACGGGCTGCGGTCGCCATAGTTCTCGGAGAGCGTGAAGGCGAGATTGTCGGACGCCTGCACCCGCACCGCGGCGGAGACCACCGCATTCGAGGTCGTGTCGCGATCGACCCAGCCGTCCGACATGTTGCCGGTGGCATTCACGCGGTACGACACATTGGGGTTGATCGAACCGCCGCTGTCGACCGCGAGCCGTCGCGTCATGTTGCTGTCGAGCGAGACCTCGGCTTCGTTGTAGGGCGTCGCGAGCGGCTTTTTCGGGATCACGTTGATGACGCCGCCGATCGCGCCTTCGCCGTACAGCACCGAGGCCGGACCGCGCAGCACCTCGATGCGTTGCGTCGACCAGGTGTCGTATGGGAACGTCAGGGTTCCGGAGCCGATATAGAAGCGCGTGCCGTCATACAACGTCATCACCGAATTGCTGCCGGCGAAGCCGCGAGTACTGAACGACAGGCCGCCATTGCCGGGAGCGGGCGTTGCGATGAAGCCGGCCGCGTTCTGGGTGACGGCATCGATCACATTATGCTGACCGCGTTCGGCGATGGTCTCCGACGAGATGACCTCGACGCTGGCCGGCGTTTGCAGCGGTGTCAGGTTGAGGCGGCTGCCGGTTCCTTCCGGCTTGGTGGCATTGAGCGTCGGCGATGCCGATGCGGACGACGCGGCTGGTTGCGATGTCCCGTGCGCTCCCGGATTTGCTGCCGGCCTCGGCCGGGACCGCGCGGCGGCGGTGCTCTTTCGCGAAGAACGTTTCGGCTTTGCGGCGGCGGGAGGCGAGACCTGGATCGGATCCAGCCTGGTTGATGGAGCGGTCTGCGCCCAGCCTTCGGCCGGCAGCAGCAGCGATGACAATGAGCAAACGAGGCCAAGGCGCCATCCGAGCGCGATGGAGGAAAATGCGGACATGAAGGGACTCGCGGTTAACGTGGCACGTCACCGCGAACGCGGACACCGCATGCCGAAAGGCAATGCGCCGATCCCCACCAGGACGCCCCGCCCGATGTGCTCGCGTGTGACCACGACTGACGGCAGGTCTCCTGGCTCACGGGTTATCGCCTGTCGACGCCTTCCCGGGCAGCTTGGCCCAGTGGCACATTGACGAAAGGCTCGCCGTTTACAGTTGCGGGGACAGCTACGGCCTTGGGCTCACACCCGCACCGCATTCCCTTTTGATCTCCCGAAGGAGAACCGTCGCGATCAACATAGTTTTATTTGGAAACAACTGTCAACAATTCGGCCGCGACCGCTCTAACTCAGAGTACTCCTGTAGTGGAGTAGGCCTTCGCAACGAAACGCCAAAGCGCGGCGACGCGGACCGTCAGCGTCGAACTGTGAACTCACCCGAGCTTCGTCGCGATTCCCATTTCGCCTGCTCGAGCTCCGGCCGGTCGCACTCTGTCTCGGGGTAACCGATACAGAGATAGCCGATGAACTTCCAGGACACCGGCACGTCGAGAATGTCGTGGATGCGGACCGGATTGAGGATCGACACCCAGCCCAGTCCAATGCCTTCCGCACGCGCGGCAAGCCACATCGAGCAGATGGCGGCGACGACGGAATATTCGGTCGTTTCTGGCATCGTCGCGCGTCCGAGGCCCGAACCAATGCTGCTCGTCTTTTCCGCGAACACGGCCAGATGGCCCGGAGCCTCTTCCAGGCCCGACAGCTTGAGCGCCGCATACTTTGCTGCGCGCTCGCCCGAATAGGACTGCAACGCCTCTGCATTGCAGGCCTTGAAGTCATCGAGCACCGCGCTGCGCCTCGCCTTGTCCTCGACGATGACGAACCGCCACGGCTGGCTGAGGCCGACCGACGGCGAAAGGCAGGCCGTCTCGATCAGCCGCTCCAGGGTGCCGTGCGGCAGCGGATCTCTCCGAAAGCGCCGCACGTCGCGGCGCCACACGAACAATTCGTGCAGTTGCCGGCGAAACGTATCGTCGAATGAGATCATCAGGATCGTCGTCCGGTCTTGAGGAGAGCAGCTGGCAGCAGGATTGTGATCCTGCCAAGCCGCGCGAACGCGCCAAGCATATCACCGATCGGGCACGCCGGGCTTTTGCGAAGCGCGATGCGATGCCTCATTTGAGCTTCATCGGCAAGCCTGCCACGACAAATTCCACTTCGTCTGCCACGCCAGCAATGGTCTGATTCATGAGGCCGGCAGCATCGCGAAAGGCCCGCGCGAGCGCATTGTCGGGCACGATGCCGAGGCCGACCTCGTTGGTCACCATGACGACAGGGCTGTGCTGGCGCGGCAGCGCGGCAGCAAGGCGATCAATCTCACGTGACCAGTCGCGCTCCGCATGAAGAAGGTTTGAGAGCCACAGCGTGAGGCAATCGACAAGCCTGGCGCCGCCACCGTCGGTCTCGACCAGTGCCTCGACGAGGTCGAGCGGCACCTCCCGTTCGATCCAGTCGTTGCCTCGCCGCGCGCGGTGGCTGGCGATGCGCTCAACCATCTCCGCATCGAGGGCTTCTGCCGTGGCAATATAAACGGGCTGCCCGGAAAACGAGCGCGCGCGGAGCTCGGCGCGCCGGCTTTTTCCCGATCGAGCTCCGCCCGTTATCAGAATGACGGCCATCATGATCTCCTGTCGGGCCAGCACTAATCACCAAACGCGGTGAAAGACAAAGCCGAAATCGGTCGCGCAGGGCTTGCGCTCACGCGGGGTCTTGCGCATCAGGAGAGGTCGAGGCGGGAGATGGTGCGTGAGCTTTGCGGGAGCGATGGCGGTGGCCATGGTTGTGGATGCTCTGATCGGCTGGCCGGCGTGGCTGTTCGCGCGTGTCGGCCATCCCGTGACCTGGCTTGGCCGGCTGATCAGCGCCGTCGATACCGGCTGGAACCGGACATCTGCTCCGCCCGCGCTGCGTCGCGCGGCAGGTATCGCGGCCGCAACTCTGGTGATCGCGGTGGCAGCGGGACTCGCTTGGGCGATTCAGATCGTGCTCCCCGCAGGCTGGACCCGCATCGTCCTGGTCGGACTTCTGGCATGGCCGCTGGTTGCCTTGCGTTCGCTCCACGACCACGTCGCTGCGGTCGCAGACCTGCTGGCGGCCGGCGATATCGCCGGTGCGCGCATGGCGGTATCGCGCATCGTCGGGCGCGATCCCGCAACGCTTGATGATGCCGGCATTGCGCGCGCGACGATCGAGAGCCTGGCCGAGAATGCGTCCGACGGAATCGTCGCGCCGGTGTTTTGGGGCGCGCTGTTCGGGCTGCCCGGCATTGTCGGTTACAAGGCGATCAACACGCTGGATTCCATGATCGGCCACCGCACCGCGCGGCACGGGGTTTTTGGCTGGGCCGCGGCCCGCATCGACGATCTCGCCAATCTCATCCCGGCGCGCCTCACCGGTCTCCTTTTCGTGCTGCTCGCCCCGCGGCTCTCGCAGGCGTGGTCATGCATGTTGCGAGACGCGAGCCGCCATCGCTCGCCGAACGCCGGCTGGCCGGAAGCCGCCATGGCCGGCGCGCTCGGCGTGCGGCTCAGCGGTCCGCGCATCTACCACGGCAGCACGGCGAACGAGCCCTGGCTGAACAAGGACGCGCGCGATCCCGTCGCCGTCGATATCCGCCGGGGACTGAATCTCTATCGTCGCGCGATGATGCTGTTGGCCGGGGTGCTCGCGATCCTGGCTTTCGTGTGAGGAGCAACTCAATGCCTGAGCATGGTGGAAATCTTGATGTCGCGCAGCGCCGTTTCGGCGGAGGCACGGAAGACTGGATCGACCTGTCGACCGGGATCAACCGGCTGCCCTATCCGTCGGTCGACGTGGAGCCGCCCCTGTGGAGCGCGTTGCCATCGCGAACCGACATCGAATCGCTCCATGACGCGGCACGGCACGCCTACGCCACCGATGCGCCGATCGTCGCGCTGGGTGGCGCGCAAGCGGCCATTCAGTTGCTGCCGCATGTGTCGTGTCGCGGCCGGGCGCGCATACTTGCGCCGACGTATAATGAGTACGCCGCAGTTCTTTCGGCCTCCAGCTGGGACGTCGCCGAGGTGTCCGATCTCGAAGCCCTCGCGGGCGCCGATCTCGCCGTGGTCGTCAATCCCAACAATCCCGACGGGCGACGCCACGATCGCAATAAGCTGCTGGCGCTTCTGCCGCGTGTCGGCCGGCTCGTGATCGATGAGAGTTTCGCCGACGCCGTACCCGGCCTGTCGCTTGCATCAGAGGCTGGGCGCATTGGGCTCCTGATCCTGCGTTCGTTCGGAAAATTCTACGGGCTCGCCGGTCTGCGGCTCGGCTTCGTGATCGGCAGCGCGCAGGAGATCGCAGCGCTTGCGGCGATGGCGGGCCCATGGCCGGTTTCCGGTGCTGCGATTGCGATCGGACGACGCGCATTGCGCGACAGTACCTGGAAGACGGCCACGTCCACGCGTCTGGCGAGCGACAGCCTCAGGCTCGACGCGGCGGTGCGATCGCAGGGTTGGACACTGGTCGGCGGCACGCCCTTATTCCGGCTCTACGAGACCGGCGACGCTCTCGCCGCGCAGGAGAGGCTGGCCCACGGCCAGATCTGGTCACGTGTCTTCGAGCAACGCCCGGGATGGCTGCGCCTCGGCCTGCCCGGAAGCGAGACGGAATGGTCCCGCCTCGCCGCGGCGTTGTCGCGCTGACGATTCACCGCGCCAATGCAAGCAGCCCGTCGACGTCGAGATGGGCTTCGATGTGATCGGCGAGCGCATTGAGCGCGCCATCAACCCTGGCGCCGTACGCCTGATCCGCGGCGGGAATGTCGAGTTGCGCGAGGAAAGCCTTGCGGAAATCGTCTGACGCGAACAGGCCGTGCAGATAGCTGCCGTGGACGCGTCCATCGCCGGACACAGCGCCTTCCGGCGCGCCGTCAACAAACGCGAACGGCCGGGCCCGATCCGGGCCGTCGGTGTGGCCGATGTGGATCTCGTAGGCGCTGATCGGTTGACCGGTGGCGGCATGGACGGCGTCGACGCGTGTCAGCGTCTTCTGCTCGGTCATGACGGTCGCAACATCAAGAAGTCCGAGGCCGCGCGTTTCGCCGGCGGAGCCTTCGATCCCGTCCGGGTCGGCCACGCTGTGTCCGAGCATCTGGTATCCGCCGCACAGCCCCAACACATGCCCGCCGCGGCGACGATGTGCCAGAAGATCGATGTCCCAGCCCTGTGCGCGCAGGAAGGCGAGATCGCTGCGCGTCGATTTCGAGCCGGGCAGGATGACGAGCCTGGCGTCGCCCGGAATGGCTTCGCCGGGACGCACCATCACGAGATCGACGCCCGGTTCGAGCTTGAGCGGATCGAGATCGTCGAAATTGGCGATGCGCGACAGCGCAAGAAACGCGATCTTGCACTGGCCGGGCTTGCGCGCCTCGCGGAGCCCAAACGCATCTTCGGCCGGAAGCTCGCCGGCGCGGACGAACCAGGGCAGCACGCCAAACCCGCGCCATGACGTGCGGGCCTCGATCAGCCGGTAGCCGTCGTCGAACAGCGTCGGGTCGCCACGAAACTTGTTGATGACGAAGCCGCAGATCATCGCGGCGTCCTCGGGATCGATCACCGCCTTGATGCCGACGAGCTGCGCAATGACGCCGCCGCGATCGATGTCGCCGATCAGCACGACCGGGACGTCGGCCTTGCGGGCAAAGCCCATATTCGCGATGTCGGCCTTGCGCAGGTTGACTTCCGCAGGACTGCCGGCCCCTTCGACCAGCACGAGATCGGCGCGATCCTTCAGCCGCGCGAAACTCTCCAGCACGGCATCCATCAATGAGGGCTTCATCGCGGCATATTCCCGGGCGCGCGCCGTTGCGACGCGCTTGCCCTGCACGATGATCTGGGCGCCGACATCGCTCTCCGGCTTCAGCAGCACCGGGTTCATGTCGGTATGCGGTTCGACGCCGGCGGCAAGTGCCTGCAGCGCCTGCGCGCGTCCGATCTCGCCGCCATCGACGGTGACGGCCGCGTTGTTCGACATGTTCTGCGGCTTGAACGGCAGCACGCGCAGGCCGCGTCGCTTGGCCGCGCGCGCCAAGCCCGCGACGATCAGCGACTTGCCGACGTCCGAGCCCGCCCCCTGGATCATCAATGTGCGCGCCATCGCCTTTGCGTGCCCGGCTATGCTGTCAGAACTCGACGCCCGGTTGGGCCTTGATGCCGGACCGGAACGGATGCTTCACAAGCGTCATCTCGGTGACGAGGTCGGCGATCTCGATCAACTCCTCCTTGGCGTTGCGCCCGGTGAGCACGACATGCGTCATCGGCGGCTTCGACGTCTTCAGAAAATCGACGACATCGGCGATCGCCAGATAATCGTAACGGAGCGCGATGTTGATCTCGTCGAGCACGACCATGCGCAAGCTTGGATCGGAAATCAGTTGCTTGGCCTTCTCCCAGCCGGCTTGCGCGGCGGCAATATCGCGCGCACGATCCTGCGTTTCCCAGGTGAAGCCTTCACCCATCGCGTGGAATTGACAGAGGTCGCCGAAATGCCCGGTCAGCAGGCGGCGTTCGCCGGTATCCCAGGCGCCCTTGATGAATTGCACGACCGCGCAGGGGAAACCGTGCGCCACGCAGCGGACGATCATGCCAAAGGCGGAGGATGATTTTCCCTTCCCGGCCCCGGTATGAACGATGATCAGTCCCTTCTCACCGCTCTTGGTAGCCATGATTCGATCACGGGCGACCTTCTTCTTGGCCATCTTGGCGGCATGGCGGGCATCCAGCGCAGCCTCGGAGCCGCCGGCTTCGTCCTCGGCGGCATCTCGTTCAGACATCATCTGACGTTCCTTCGGCTTGACAAGTTCCGGGCTTGGACGAATGGTGGGCCCTGCGTTGGTGCCTGTCCTACGACAGGCGAAGAGGGAATGCGATAGGGCTCAAGTCGGCCCAAAGCGCAGCCGCCCCCGCGACCGTGACCGGAGAGATGCCCAAAGCCACTGATTCCCAACGGAATCGGGAAGGCGGGGATCGAAGGGAAGCCCCCTGCTCCGCAAGCCGGGAGACCTGCCAGCGCGGCAGTTGAGACCAGCGGACGGGGTGTTCCGCGACGGGGAACGAACCTTTCCATCGATCGGTTCGTGTGCCTCATCGCCTCCCGCTGTCAATCAGGAAGGGCGATGAGCGTTACACTTCATGTCTGCATCACCTGCCGTGCCGGCCAGACGCTCGCGGAAGGTGAGACCACGCCCGGCGCGCGGCTGCATGCGGCGATTCTCGACGCCGGCGTGCCTGATGGCGTCAATCTGGTTCCAGTCGAATGCCTGTCGGCGTGCAGCCAGGGCTGCTCGGTCGCGCTCAGCGCGCCGGGACGATGGTCCTACGTCTATGGCCGCCTGTCCGCGGCCAATGCGACGGATGTGATCGCCGGTGCGTCCGCCTATGCCGCGGCACCCGACGGCATCGTGCCGTGGCGCAGCCGTCCGCAGATCTTTCGCAAGCAATCGCTCGCCCGCATTCCACCCATAGTCGTTGTGCCAGAGGCCGCAGAATGAACACGCTCACCAAGGTGCCCGTCACCGTTGTCACCGGCTTCCTCGGATCGGGCAAGACGACGCTGATCCAGCATCTGCTCAAAAACGCCAACGGCAAGAAGCTTGCGGTGCTGGTGAACGAGTTCGGCAGCGAAGGCGTCGATGGGGAGATCCTGAAATCCTGCGCCGATGCCAACTGCCCGAGCGAAAATATCGTCGAACTCGCCAATGGCTGCATCTGCTGCACCGTCGCCGACGATTTTATCCCGGCGATGGAGCAATTGCTCGCGCGCCGCGTGAGACCCGACCATATCGTGATCGAGACATCGGGGCTCGCTTTGCCGAAGCCGCTGCTGAAGGCGTTCGACTGGCCGGAGATCCGTTCGCGGATCACGGTCGATGGCGTGATCGCACTGGCCGATGCGGAGGCCGTTGCCGCCGGCCGCTTTGCGCCCGACCCGGCCGCGGTCGACGCGCAGCGCGCGGCTGACGACAATCTCGATCACGAGACGCCGCTGTCGGAGGTGTTCGAGGACCAGATCGCCTGCGCCGACATCGTGCTGCTGACCAAGGCGGATCTCGCCGGCTCCGAGGGCCTCGAAGCGGCCAGGCTGGCGATCGCAGCCGAAATGCCGCGGCAGGTGCCGATGTTGCCGGTCGTCGACGGCGCGGTCGACGCACGCGTGATCCTGGGTCTCGAGGCCGCTGCCGAAGACGACCTCGCGGCACGTCCGTCTCACCACGATGGCGAGGACGAGCACGAACACAATGATTTCAATTCCGTGGTGATCGACCTCCCGGAAGTTTCCGATGTCGATGCGCTGGTCGCATCGATCAAGGGACTGGCGCGCGAGCAGAATGTGCTGCGCGCCAAGGGCTATATCGCGATCGCGGGCAAGCCGATGCGCCTGCTGGTGCAATCGGTCGGCGAGCGCGTGAGGCATCAGTTCGACCTGGCTTGGGGCGTGCGGCCGAGGCAGTCGAAGCTGGTCGTAATCGGCGAACACGGCGATATCGATGAGGCCGCCATCAGGGCGCGACTTGGTGTCTGATGCACGTCGTCTTCCGCGAGAGCCGCGGTCTTGACGAGACCGCGACACCAAGGGACCTCGGCCAGGATCCGGCCGATCTCGTGGTGCTCTCGTTTTCCGACAGCGATCTTGCCGCGTTCGCATCCGGCTGGCGGCGCGGCTGCGGGTCGCTGCCGTCGTTGCGGCTCGCGAATCTGGCGGACCTGCGCCACCCCCTGTCGGTCGACACCTATATCGAACGGACATTGTCGCAGGCGCGCGGCATCCTCGTGCGCCTGATCGGGGGCGAACCCTACTGGTCATATGGGCTGGCCGCGCTGCATCGCCTGGCAAGAGAGCGCAACATCGCATTTGCGGTGCTGCCGGCGGATGGCCGGGATGACCTGCGGCTGGATGAATTCTCTACCCTGCCGGTCTCTACGCTGCGACGGCTCAAGGTGCTCTGCGACAAGGGCGGTCCCGTTGCGGCGCAGGCCGTGATCGCCCAGCTCGCGCTGGCGTCGGGGCTCTATGCCGGCCCGGTCGTCGGCGAGATCGATCTTCCGGAGATCGGAGTCTACGATCCCGGGCTCGGTGCCGTCGCGACGCTGCCGGCACCAGACAACCGGCCGCGGGCGCTGGTGACCTTCTATCGTTCCTATCTCGCGGCCGGCGACACGGCGCCGGTCGACGCGTTGATCGGCGCGCTGCGGCAGAAGGGCTTTGATGCTTACGGCGTGTTCGTCAGCTCGCTGAAGGCAGCGGGCGTCGCCGATTGGGTGCGCACCCAGTTTGCGCAGTGCCCTCCCGCCGCCATCGTCAACGCGACCGCCTTCTCCGCGGTCGGCGACGACGGTACGACGCCGTTCGATTCCGCATCCTGCCCGGTGTTCCAGGTCGCCCTGTCGACAGCGCGGCGCGACGATTGGGCGGAGTCACTTCGCGGTCTTTCCCCCGGCGATCTGGCGATGCACGTGGTGTTGCCGGAGGTCGACGGCCGCGTGTTTGCGGGCGTCGTGAGCTTCAAGTCTCCCGGCGAGCGCGATCCCGATCTCCAGTTTGCGCGTCTTGCGCACCGGCCGGACGACGAGCGTATCACCGCTGTGGCCGCGCGCGTCGCCGCCTGGCACCGGCTTGCGAATAAGCCGACGCACGAGAAACGGCTCGCCGTCGTGCTCTCGAACTATCCTGGCCGCCCCCACCAGATCGCGCATGCGGTCGGGCTCGATGCCCTCGCCTCCGTCGATGTGCTGCTGTCCGATCTCGCGGTCGCCGGGTTCGACGTCGAGGCGGTGGAGTCACTCGGCGAGGTTCTGCGGCAGCAGAAATTGACATGGAGCGTCGCCGACTATCGCGCGTCGCTGGCCGGCCTTCCGCGCCAGCTTCAGGACGACCTCGCGAACGCCTGGGGCGCGCCGGAGCATGATCCCGATTGCCACAGCGGCGAATTTCAATTCGCGGCGATACGATGCGGCAAATCCTTCATCGCCGTTCAGCCGGAGCGCGGCGACGTCGGCAAGCGCGACGCCGACTATCACGATCTCTCGCGTACGCCACGCCACGCCTATGTCGCGTTTTACCTCTGGCTCAGGCAGCAGGGTATCGACGCCATCGTGCACATGGGCGCGCATGGGACGCTCGAATGGCTGCCGGGCAAATCGGTCGCGCTGTCGTCCTGCTGCTGGCCGGAGGCGTTGATCGGAGATCTGCCGGTGATCTATCCTTTCATCGTCAACGATCCCGGCGAAGCGGCTCAGGCCAAGCGGAGGATCGGCGCGGTCACGATCGGCCACCTGCCGCCACCGCTAACGAACGCCGCATTGCCGGAAGGCCTGCGCCGGCTCGAACAGCTGCTTGATGAATATTCGACCGCCGACGGCCTCGATCCCGCGCGGCGCCAGCGCCTGATTGCGGCAATCCGCGAGGAAGCGCGCCTCGCCGGGCTGGAGGACGATCTGGGTCTCGCCGCATCGGTGTCGGCGCCCGAGGCCATTCCACAGATCGACCGCTTCGTCTGCGATCTCAAGGAGAGCCAGTTCGGCGACGGGCTGCATGTGTTCGGCGAAGGCGCATGCGGCGAGGCGGAGAAGCGTGCGCTGCGCGATGCGCTTTCCGGCCGACACATTGCGCCGGGACCCTCGGGCTCGCCGTATCGCGGGCGCCGCGACGTGCTGCCGACCGGACGCAATCTGTTTGCCGTCGACCCGCGCGCGGTGCCGACGCCGTCGGCGCATGCGCAAGGCGTCAAGCTTGCCGAGGAATTGTTGCGCCGTCATCTGCAAGACCAGGGCGACTGGCCGAAAGGCCTCGTCGTCGATCTCTGGGGTTCGTCGACGATGCGCACCGCCGGCGAGGACTTCGCGATGGCCCTGCATCTCGCCGGCCTCGCGCCGCGCTGGGATCACGCCTCGGGCCGGGTCTCGGGCTACGACATCATCGCGCCGGCAGAGCTCGGCCGGCCGCGCATCGACGTCACGCTGCGCGTGTCGGGGCTGTTCCGCGACGTCTTCTCAGGTCTCGCCCAGTTGTTCGAGGCCTCGGCCGAGGCGCTGTCCGAGCGCCGCGAGGAAGGCGACGAAAATCCCTATACGCGGCGCGTCTCGCGCGTGTTCGGACCTCGTCCGGGGCAATATGGGGTTGGGGCCGGTTCGACGCTGGATGTCTTCACACAGGAATCCCGCGAAGCCGCCGGGGAAGCCTGGCTGTCGGCATCATCCTTTGCATTCGCCGCCGATGGCGAAATGCGGCCGGACCGCGCCGGCATCGAGGCCAGGCTCGCCGCGGCCGATGCCTTTGTCCATACCCAGGATCTGCCGGAGACCGATCTGCTGCTTGCGGCGGACTATGCCGCGCATGAGGCCGGCGTCGCCGCGGCGGCCCAGCGCGTCGGCGCGAAGGCTCCATCGCTCTATCACCTCGACGCGACGCGGCCGGATCGGCCGCATGCCCGGTTGCTGACCGAGGAGATCTCGCGGGTGGTGCGTGCGCGCGCCGCCAACCCGGCCTGGATCGCGGGGATGATGCGTCACGGCTTTCGCGGCGCGGCCGAGATCACCGCGACGCTCGAACACATGGCGGCCTTTGCCCATCTTGCCGGCGCGGTGCCGCCGCATCTGTTCGATCTCTATTATGATGCGACGCTGGGCAACGGCGACGTTCGCGCATTCATGGCGCGTGAAAATCCGGCGGCGCTGGCAGCGATGGAAACGTGTTTCACGCGCTTGCATGAGGCCGCACTCTGGAAGACGCGGCGCAATTCGATCGCGGCCGCGCTGCGGGAGGCGTCATGAGCACCGTCGCGATCAAGGGCTGGTGCCCCGGCGCGCTGCGACCGATGCAGTCGGGCGACGGGCTCGTGGTACGCATTCGCCCGCGCGGCGGACGGCTGGACGCTGCGCAGGCAGCCGGAATCGCCGATCTGGCCGGACAGCACGGCAACGGGCTGATCGATCTGACCAGCCGCGCCAACCTCCAGATCCGCGGGGTCGGCGATCGCGGCCACCTGCTCCTGATCGACGGGCTCGCGCGGCTCGGATTGCTCGATCCGGATCCGGAGACCGAAGCGCGGCGCAACGTTCTGGTGACGCCGTTCTGGACTGAAGGCGATGATAGTTGCGCGCTCGCCGCCGAACTTGAGCTCGGTCTTGCTAGCGCTTCGCTCGATCTTCCGACCAAGTTTGGCTTTGCAATCGATGACGGCCACGCGCGGGTGCTGGCCGGAGCGTCCGCGGACGTACGGATCGAGCGCGATCCCGCCGGCGGGCTGCTGGTGCGCGCCGATGGCGCAAGGTTCGGCCGTTGCGTCACACGGAGCGAGGCCGTGCAGGTCGCGCTCGCGCTGGCCGAATGGTTCGTCGCCTCGGGTTGCGCCAACGGCGACAGGCGGCGGATGGTAGCCCATATCGCTACCGGCGCACGTCTGCCCGATGCGCTTCGCGGCGACGCCGAACCGGCGCCTCGCGCGGCCGATCCGCTTCCCGGTCTTTATGCGCCGGGCGCGATGGTCGGGGTTGCATTCGGTCAAGTGCCGCATGGAACGCTGCGCCGCCTCGCCGCTAACGCAGAAGCCCTTCGCTTGACGCCGTGGCGGATGCTGCTGGCGGAAGGGATGCGCGAGATGCCCCATGAAGCAGACCTGATCACGCGCCCCGACGATCCGGCGCTCCGCGTGATCGCTTGCAGCGGTGCGCCGCGCTGCCGTGAGGCGCATGCCGACACGCGCGCCTTGGCATCAGCGCTTGCACCGCTTATTCCGGCCGATGCAAGGCTCCATGTCTCCGGCTGCGCCAAGGGTTGTGCGCATTCCGGTCCGGCCATGATCACGCTCGTTGCAACACGCGAGGGTTTTGACCTTGTCCGAAACGGCTCGACGCGAGATATGCCTGTGATGCGTGGACTGAGCGTCGCCAGCATCGTTGCCGATCCCTCCGCATTGGTGGGAGGCCGCTGATGCCACATAGCTATGAAACCGACGGGGCCGCGATCTATCGGCAATCCTTTGCGACCATCCGGTCCGAGGCCGACCTCGCCCGCTTCACGCCCGACGAGGAGCCGGTGGTTGTGCGCATGATCCATGCCGCCGGCATGGTGGGACTCGAAGCGCATATTCGCTTCACGCCCGGCATGGCCACCGCTGCACGGGCCGCCCTGCAGAGCGGCGCGCCGATCTTCTGCGACGCGCGCATGGTGTCGGAAGGAATTACGCGAGCGCGCCTGCCGGCCGGCAACGCCGTCATCTGCACGCTCGGCGACCCCGCCGTTCCCTCGCTCGCGCAATCCATGCGCAACACGCGCTCCGCGGCGGCGCTTGAGCTGTGGCGGCCGCATCTGGCCGGCGCGATCGTCGCCATCGGCAACGCGCCGACCGCCTTGTTCCATCTGCTCAACATGCTGGAGCAGCCGGATTGTCCAAGGCCGGCGGCGATCATCGGCTGCCCGGTCGGCTTTGTCGGCGCCGCCGAATCCAAGGCGGCGCTGATGGCCGATCCGCCCGCGCCCGCGCTGACGGTCGAGGGACGCCTTGGCGGCTCGGCGATCACGGTTGCCGCCGTCAACGCGTTGGCGAGCCGGAGCGAATAACGATGGGGCGCATCATCTGCTGTGGCCTCGGGCCAGGCGATCCGGACCTGATGAGCGTGCGCGCCGACCGCACAGTGCGCGGGGCGAGACATGTCGCCTATTTCCGCAAGAAGGGCCATCCCGGCCAGGCCCGCCGCATCGTCGAGGGGCTGCTCGCCGCTGATGTCTGCGAATATCCGATGGAGTATCCGGTCACCACGGAGATCGCGTTCGACAGCCCGGACTATGCCCGGCTGCTGGCATCGTTCTATGACGAATGGACGGAGCGCCTGGCGCGACTGGCGCGCGCGGTCGACATCGTCGTGCTCTGCGAAGGCGACCCCTATTTCTACGGTTCGTTCATGCACCTGCATTCGCGCTTGCAGGGCCGCGTCGAAATCGAGGTGATCGCCGGCATTCCCGGAATGGCGGGCTGCTGGAATGCCGTCGGCCAGCCGATCGCGCTCGGCGACGACGTCACGACCGTCCTGATGGGCACGCTGCCGGAAGCGGAGCTCGAGCAGCGGATGCGCAATTCCGACGCGCTGGTCATCATGAAGACCGGACGCAATCTGACGAAGGTTCGCCGCGCGCTGACGTCCGCCGGCCGCCTCAATGAGGCATGGCTGGTCGAACGCGGCACCATGCCGGCTCAACGCGTCGCGCGGCTCGTGGATCTCGACGCGGCCGACTGCCCCTACTTTGCGATCGTGCTGGTGCATGGGCAGGGCCGCCGCGGGGGATCAGCGGAATGACCGGGACCTTGACCATCGCGGGACTGGGACCGGGCGACGAAGCCCTGATCACGCCGGAAGTCTCCGCGGCGCTTGCGGCTGCAACCGACATCATCGGCTATGCGCCCTATGTCGCGCGCGTGCGTCCGCGCGACGGGCTGACGCTGCATCCGTCCGACAACCGCGTGGAGTTGCAGCGCGCCAGCGAAGCGCTGCGACTCGCGTCCGAAGGGCGCCATGTCGTCGTGGTGTCGTCGGGCGATCCCGGCGTCTTTGCGATGGCGTCCGCCGTGTTCGAGGCGCTCGAGGCCTCCCCGCAATGGCGCGACCTGCCCATTCGGGTTCTGCCCGGCGTGACGGCGATGCTGGCGGCGGCGGCGGGCGCGGGCGCGCCGCTTGGCCATGACTTTTGCGCGATCAATCTCTCCGACAATCTGAAACCGTGGCCTGTGATCGAGAAGCGCCTGCGGCTCGCCGCGGAAGCCGATTTCGCGATCGCGATGTACAATCCACGCTCGGCAAGCCGGCCCGAGGGCTTCGGCCGCGCGCTCGAGATTTTGCGAGAAGCCGGTTGCGGCGAGCGCATCGTGGTGTTCGCACGGGCGGTCAGCACGCCCGATCAGCGGATTGAAACGGTCAGGCTGCATCAGGCGAGGCCCGAAATGGCCGACATGCGAACGCTGGTGATCGTCGGCAATTCAGCGACGCGCCGCGTCGGCCGCTGGGTCTATGCGCCGAGGCATGCGCGATGACCGAGCCATTCCATCACTTCGGCGACGCTTTTCACCCGCAGCCTCTCGGGCAGTTGTGGCCGCGCGAGCATGATCACGGGAAGGCCGAGCATGCGGCCGGCATCGATCTTGGCACGCGCACCCGCCCCGCCGGAATTGCGGGCGACGATCCATTCGATGGCGCGCGCGCGCATCATCTCCAGCTCGCCGTCGAGCGTGAACGGTCCGCGCGACACGATGACGTCGGCATCGGGCAGTGGCAGCGCGCCCTCGGGAGGATCGACGAACCGCAACGTATAGGCATGCTGCGGCCTCGCACTGAAAGGCGAGATGTGCTGACGGCCGATGGCGAGAAACACGCGGGCGCGGCGCTCCGGCAAGGCCGCGACGGCGGAGGTGATGTCCGCGACGTCGATCCAGTTGTCGCTGGATGTCTTGACCCAAGGCGCGCGCTCAAGCGCGAGCAGCGGCGTTCCAGTTTCTGCGCACGCCATAACAGCATTGCGGCTCATCTCGGCCGCGAAGGGATGGGTCGCGTCGATCACATGCGTGATGCCCTCGCGGCGAAGATAGTCCGCGAGACCGCCGGCACCGCCGAAGCCGCCGATGCGGATCGGCAGCTTCTGGCCGGCAGGCGCGCGGGTGCGGCCGCCATAGGAGTAGATCGCCTCGAGCCCTGCTTGCGCGATTTTCTCGGCGAGCAGATTGGCGTCGGCGGTTCCGCCCAGAATCAGGGCGCGCATCATGGGTAATCCCTGGTTGACCATCATCGGCATCGGCGAAGATGGCCTTGCCGGCCTCTCCGAAGCAAGTCGAAAGGCGCTCCGCGACGCCGAGACAGTGTTCGGCGGTGAACGTCACCTCGCTCTGGCCGGGATCACCGAGCGCGGCCGTGCATGGCCCGTTCCGTTCGATGCGGAGATCGTGCTGAGCTGCCGCGGCCGTCCGACCGCGGTGCTCGCCTCGGGTGATCCGTTCTGGCATGGCGTGGGCGGTAGCCTGACGGAGAAGCTCGAGCCCGCCGAATGGGTCGCCCACTCCGCACCATCGACGTTCTCGCTTGCGGCGGCGCGTCTGGGCTGGCGCCTCGAGAACGTCGTCTGCCTTGGTCTTCACGCCGCGCCATTCGAACGGTTGTTGCAGCACCTTGCGCTCGGCGCAAGGATCATCTGCCTGGTGCGCGACGGCAAGGCGGCGGGCGATCTCGCGCGCTGGTTCTCCGAACGGGGCTGGGGACCGTCACCGATGTGGAGCCTTTCCGCGCTGGGCGGCCCGCGCGAATGTGTCACGCAACATCGTGCGGACGGCTACGTCTCCGATCCGACCGAGAGCCTGGTCGCGGTTGCGCTGGAGGCTACGGGATCACAAGGCATCGCGCGCAGCTCGGGTCTTCCGGATACACTCTTCGTGCACGATGGGCAGCTCACGAAGCGGCCGATCCGCGCGCTTGCGCTGTCGGCGCTTGCACCACGGTCCGGCGAGAGATTGTGGGACATCGGCGCGGGCTCCGGTTCGATCTCGATCGAATGGGCTTTCTGCGGCGGGACGGCGATCGCCATTGAGGCACGCGGCGATCGCGCGGCGAACATCCGCAGCAACGCCGAAAGCTTTGGATTGACGCACCGGATCACCGTGATCGAGGGAGCGGCGCCCGACATCCTGCCGAGCCTCGCGACGCCGGACGCCGTCTTCCTCGGCGGCGGCCTCGATGCCGCGATGTTCGATGCCGTCTGGTCGCGCATCGCGCCGGGAACCCGGCTGGTTGCGCATGCCGTGACCCTGGAGACGGAGGCCCTGCTCGCCGACCTGCATCAGCGCCATGGCGGCGAGTTGATGCGGGTCGAGATCGCCCATGCAGACCCGCTCGGCAAGTACCGCTCCTGGAAAGCCGACCGGCCAATCGTGCAATGGAGCGCGGTCAAATGAAGGTCGCAGGACTCGGATTCAGGCGCGATACCACGCTCGCCTCGCTGCGCGAAGCACTCCGCGCGGCCGGCGGCTTCGAAGGCCTTGCGGCCGTCGCGACGGTGAGTGACAAGGCCGACGCGCCCGTGCTGAAGTCGCTGGCGCACGAACTGGGTCTAGCGATCAGGAGTATTCCTGCCGATATGTTGGCCGAGATCGTCACCGTGACACAGTCCGACCTCATCAAGGAAAGGTTCGGCACGGGCTCGATCGCCGAAGCTGCGGCGGTCGCAGCCGCAGGGCGCGGCGCCCGCCTGATTGCGGCGCGGACCGTTTCACAGGATCGGATGGCCACCGCGGCGATCGCGGAAGGAGACGGCGAATGACGGTGCATTTCATCGGAGCAGGACCGGGCGCTGCCGATTTGCTGACCTTGCGCGGGCGCGATCTCATCGCCTCCTGTCCAGTCTGCCTCTATGCCGGCTCGCTGGTGCCCGAAGGCGTGCTGGCGCATTGCCCGCCGAACGCGCGCATCGTCAACACCGCGCCGCTGTCGCTCGACGCGATCATCGCGGAGATCGCTGCCGCGCACGCGGACGGCAAGGATGTCGCGCGGCTGCATTCCGGCGATCTCTCGATCTGGTCGGCGATGGGCGAGCAATTGCGCCGCCTGCGCGTGCTGCAGATTCCCTATACGATCACGCCCGGCGTGCCGGCCTTCTCCGCCGCGGCGGCCGCGCTCGAGACGGAGCTGACGCTGCCCGGCCTTGCGCAATCCGTGGTGTTGACGCGCACGCCTGGCAGGGCCAGCGCGATGCCGGAGGGTGAAACGCTCGCGGCCTTTGCCGCGACCGGCGCGGTGCTCGCCATCCATCTCTCGATCCATCTGCTCGACAAACTCATCGCCGAGCTCACGCCGCACTATGGTGCGGACTGCCCGGTGGCGATCGTGTGGCGCGCGAGCTGGCCGGATCAACGTATTGTGCGCGCGACACTCGGGACGCTCGATGCCGCGGTCGGTCCCGAACTGGAGCGGACTGCGCTGATTCTGGTCGGCAGGACGCTGGGGGCGGAAGAGTTCGCCGAGAGCCGGCTCTACGCCGCCGACTATGACCGCCGCTATCGGCCGCTGGGTCCGGCGCCGCGCTTTCCCGAGGCATCGTGATGTCCGCAGGGCTTGTCATCTCGGCGCCCGCATCCAGCGTCGGCAAAACGACGCTGACGCTGGCGCTGGCCCGCGTCTACCGGAATCGCGGGCTGAAGGTGCAATGCCTGAAGAGCGGGCCCGACTATATTGATCCCGCCTTTCATGCGGTCGCCACCGGACGTGTCTCCGTCAATGTCGACAGCTGGGCCATGCCGAGCGATGCAATCCTGCATCTGGCGAGCCGTGGCGCGGATGCCGATCTCGTTTTGGCCGAAGGCTCCATGGGCCTGTTCGACGGCGTCGCGATGCGTGGTGCCTCCGGCACCGGCGCCACCGCCGATATCGCCGAACTGACGGGGTGGCCGGTATTGCTGGTGATCGATCCGACGGGCCAGGCGCAAACGGCGGCCGCGGTCGCCGCGGGATTGCGCGGCTTCCGTGCCGGCGTGACGCTTGCCGGCGTCGTGCTCAATCGCGTCGCGAGCCCGCGCCACGAGGACCTGCTGCGCCATGCCATGGCGGGCGCCGGCATTCCCGTGTTCGGTGCGCTGCCCCGCCACGCCGAGATCACCCTGCCGAAGCGTCACCTGGGCCTGGTGCAGGCCGAGGAGCAAACGGAGGTGGATGGCTTGATCGCGGAGGCGGCGCGCTTCGTCGCCGAGCATGTCGATCTGGATGCCGTGCTGCAATCGGCCCGCGCCTGGTCGCCGCAACCAGCCGTCCACGGATTCGCGATCAATCCGCCCGGACAACGCATCGCCTTGGCGCGCGACGCCGCATTCTCCTTCATCTATCCGCACATGCTGGAAGCGTGGCGCAAGGCCGGTGCCGAGATCACGATGTTCTCGCCGCTTGCCGACGAAGGCCCCAATGCGAGCGCCGATGTGTGCTGGCTGCCGGGCGGCTATCCCGAACTGCACGCCGGCAGAATCGCGGCCAACACGCGATTTCTCGGAAGCCTGCGGGCCTTTGCCGAGACGCGCTCCGTGCATGGCGAATGCGGAGGCTATATGGTGCTGGGCAGTGCCTTGACCGATGCCGACGGCGTGCGCCACGCGATGGCGGGGCTGCTCGGCCTGGAGACCAGTTATGCCAAGCGTCGCATGCATCTGGGCTACCGGCTCGCCGAGCTTGCCGAACCGATGCCGGGGCACCGCCCAGGCACGTGCCTGCGCGGCCACGAATTCCACTATTCCACGATCATCTCGCAGCCCGATACGCCCCTGGCGGTGGTCCGCGATGCGACCGGCACGATCGTTGCGGAAACCGGCTCGCGGCGCCGTCATGCGACCGGGACATTCTTCCATCTGATAGCGGAGGACCGGTGAGCGGCTTCGTCTCCTTTGTCTCGGCCGGCCCCGGCGACCCCGAGCTTCTGACGGTGAAAGGCGCCGCGCGCCTGCGCGACGCCGACGTGGTGCTCTATGACGATCTCGCGTCGGGCACGATCCTCGACCTTGCGCGGTCCGGCGCCAATCTCGTCGCTGTCGGCAAGCGCGCCGGCCGTCGATCGACCAATCAGCAGCATCTCAACCGCCTGCTGATCGATTACGCCTCCACCGGCGCGCGCGTCGTGCGCCTGAAATCGGGAGATGCAGGAATCTTCGGCCGGCTCGAAGAAGAGATCGAGGCGCTGCGCGCGGCAGGCATCGGTTACGAGATCGTTCCCGGCGTCACCTCCGCCTGCGTCGCGGCCGCGCAGGCCGGCATTCCGTTGACGCGACGACATACCTCGCGCCGCGTCCAGTTCGTGACCGGAGCCGATGTCACCGGCGAGTTGCCGGCGAACTTGAACTTGGCGGCACTGGCCGACCCGGAGGCGACGACCGTTGTCTACATGGGGCGACGCACGTTCCCGGCCCTGGCCGCGAAGCTGATCGCGCACGGGCTCTCGCCCGATACGCCCGCGCTGTTTGGCGAATCGCTGGGCCGTGCCGACCAGCAGCTTGCCCGCACCACGATCGCAGAACTCGCCGAGCAGCTCACAAATGCGGGCCCAGCGACTGCGGCAACGGTCATTCTGTTCGGTCCGCTGGCCGGCGATCACGCGTGATGCGGTCATGTTGAAGCTTTTCCTGATCGGCATCGGTTGCGGCGATCCCGCCCAGCTCACGCGCGCGGCGATCGGCGCCATCAACGCCGCCGATCTGATCCTGATCCCGCGCAAGGGCAGCGCGAAATCAGACCTTGCCGAGTTGCGCCGGACCATTTGCGCCGAGGTGCTGACCAATGACCGGACGCGCATTGCGGAGTTCGACCTGCCGGTGCGCGACGCCGGCGAGGAGGACTACCGCAAGGGCGTGGACGATTGGCACGATGCGGTCGCGGCAGCGTGGTCGCGGGAAATCGCTGATCATCTCGGACGCGAGGGGCGCGTTGCCCTGCTGATCTGGGGCGATCCGTCGTTATACGATTCCAGTCTGCGGATCGCGCAACGGCTCGATCCGTTGCCCAAGATCGAAGTGGTGCCGGGTATCACATCGATCCAGGCGCTGTGCGCGGCGCATGCGCTGCCGCTCAACGAGATCGGCGAGCCGTTCCTGGTCACGACCGGGCGGCGGCTGCGCGACGCCGGCTGGCCCTCGGCTGTGGATACTGTCGTTGTGATGCTCGACGGCGGCGCGGCCTTCCAGACGCTGGATCCTGCAGGACTATACATCTGGTGGGGCGCCTATCTCGGCATGCCCGATCAGATCACCATCGCGGGTAAGCTGGCCGAAGTGGGCCCTCGCATCGTCGCCGTGCGGCGAGAGGCGCGCGAACGGCACGGCTGGATCATGGACAGCTACATCCTCAAGCGACGATCGTGATCCAATGCCGCGGCCACGGCGCGCGGCTCACACGGGCTGCGGTCGCGGAACGCGGACCTCGCCGCACGACGGACCGATCCGCCCGCCTGACGTCAGCCGGGCTCGACGCACGCTTCCATGATCGCGTCGATCTCGGCGCGCGACAGAACGCCCATCTCGGCGATGAACACAATTCGTGTGCGCGGCACGCCCGGCGCCGGCGCCTCACCCGCCGCCAGCGTCGCGCGTCCACCGGCAAGCTGAAACACCATCAAGCGTCCGGGCTGCTCCACCGTCTCGAACAATCCCTTCGCCCGCGCGAGCTTTGGCGCCAGCCGGCTGATGGCCTGCTGTAATCGCGGCAACCGCACCGGCCGTTCCGACGTCCAGTTCAGCGTCTCGAACCGATCAACCACGGGCCGGCGCGGCTCCGTCTCGCGCGGCGATGGCGGGCGATCGAGGTCCGCAGGGAACAGCAGCGCCGTGGGCACCTCGCCATTGAGAGCATCGACCACCACCGCCGCAGGACGTAGCGCCCGCACCGCATCGCGTATCCGAGCGCACTGCTCCGCGCTCGCCAGATCCACCTTGCTCAGCGCCACCACGTCGGCCGCGCGCAGTTGCGATCGCAGCAGCGCATCGTCGAGCCTGGCCGCGGGCTGCGTCGCGTCCACCACGCACAGCACGGTTTCCAGCGGCGCCTCCCGCCAGATCACCGGGTCCATCAGATTGCGCACGACGTCGGAAGGATCAGCCACGCCGCTAGTTTCGATCACGATGAACTCGGGGCGCGGATCACGCCGCAACAGCGTGGCAAGCGTGCGAATGAGATCGCCCTCCAGCGAGCAACAGATGCAGCCATTGCTCAGGCTCGCCACGCCGTCGCTCGTGCCGGCGATCAGCTCGGCGTCGATGTTGATCGCGCCGAAATCGTTGACCACGGCGGCGATCCGCCGGCCCTGCGCATGCGCCAGCAGATGGTTCACGACCGTGGTCTTGCCCGCCCCCAGAAAGCCCACAACCAGCAGGATCGGGACCGGCACGATCAGCTCTCGGCAGTGACGGGCCGGCGCACCGGCCGGCCGGGCCGCGCCGTCACATCGAGAACGCCGTCGGAGATCAACGGCTGGCCGCTGACCACGAGGTGGCGCACGCCTTCGGCCGGGCGGTTCATCGCAGTGAAGGTCGCGCGATCGCTTAAGCTCTCGTAGTCGAACACCACGATATCGGCATCCGCGCCCACCTGCAGCCTGCCCTTCGCGCGCATCGCCGGCGTGCTGGCGGCCAGGATCTCCGCCGGGATCAGCGCGCATTTGCGGATGCCTTCGAGCAGCGACACCGCCCTCCGCTCGCGCACCCACTCGCGGATGAAGCGCGTGAAGCAGCCCGCCGATCGCGGATGCGACGTTGCATCATCCGGCAACGGCCAGGCATCGCCGGTGTAGACCTTGCCGTTCGATAATGTCCAAGGCATCGCGTCGGACGCGATTGCGCCGCCGGGATACAGCACCGAGATGTCCAGGAGGTTGCGGTGGTACGGGTTGTTCTCGATGTCAAGCACATGCCACAGCACCAGCGTGGACGGCTCTTCGGCCTGCGCAGTCAGCAGCTCCTCGCGGCTGCCGAAGCGGTGACCGTCGGTCACGCGCTGCACCGAATCGTAGCCGAGGCCGTTGCGCTCCTCGAATTGGGGATCGCTGAAGAAGGTTGCCGCCAGCACGGTGGAGCCGGTGCCGTAGGGATAGGCCTCCACCGTGATCGGCAGGCCTTGCGCCTGCGCCTTCGCGATCAGCGCGGAGCAGCGCTCGACATCCGTCTTGCTGGATGAGTTGAAATGGCAGATGTGCATATGCGCGCCGGTGGCGCCGGCATAGCCGATCAGCCGGATATAGGCCTCGGCCGCGCTTTCCGGGTCGATGCGGGACATGTAGGCGACATGGGTGAAGGTCGGCACGCCATGCGTCGCCGCCAGCTGGCACACCGCCGTCAGCTCCTGCACACCGGCGCCCGGGGCATAGGCGTTGAGAATGCCGATCCCGATGCCGCCCTCGTTCAGCCCGTTGCCGAGGCGGTCGAGAATACCGGCCACCTCAGTCTCGCTCGCCACGTTCTCGATCCAACGGCGGTCGCGCATGGCCCTGCCGAACGACTCCAGCGAGCTTTCCTCATTGGAGCCGGTCATCGCGCCGATGCGCGCGAAGGCCCAGTTGGCGGCAGCGCCGTAGTTCAGCACCCGTCCTTTCTCGGCCTGGCGGCGGTACCAGGACGCGACCGGCAGCACGCCGGCCTCGAGGTCGAGCGTCGTCGTCACCCCGTCGAACGCCTGCATGCGATCGGCCGGAATCGTCTGGCCATGCGCGTGCAGATCGATGAAGCCGGGAGCGACAACAAGTCCGCTCGCGTCGATCTGCCGCTCAGCGCTGCCCAGCCCGGTCCCCACCGCGGCGATCCGGCCGTCCAGCACCGCCACGTCGCCGACGGCGTCCATCCCGCTGGCCGGATCCACCACCCGGCCGCCGCTGATCACCAAACCGCCCATATCGCCACTCCCCGCATTGTCCGGAACCGCGGTCCCCAGGCCGGCCGCTTCGCTAAAGGCTTACGACCGGTCCCATGCCGGGCCAAGACACAAAAATGCATCGCATCTATCGCGACATCCGCGTCGGGATCGTCGTGACATGGTGTAAGGCAATCGCCCCTCACGCGAGCGCAGGCAGCGCCAGGCCGCGTGTCCTGCCGCGACAGCGCGTGTTCAGATCCCCTCGAACTGCAGCCGCGCCAGCCGTGCGTAGAGGCCGTTGGCGGCGACCAGCTCGGCGTGGGTGCCCTGCTCGACGATCTTGCCCTGGTCCATCACCAGGATGCGGTCGCAGGACAGGACGGTGGCGAGACGGTGCGCGATGACAAGCGTGGTGCGGTGGCGCATCAACTCCTCGAGCGCGGTCTGCACCAGCGTCTCGCTTTCGGCGTCGAGCGCCGAGGTCGCCTCGTCGAGCAGGAGCAGCGGCGCATCGCGCAGGATCGCGCGCGCGATCGCGATGCGCTGGCGCTGGCCGCCCGAGAGCGTCACGCCGCGCTCGCCGAGCTGAGCCTCAAAGCCGCCGGGCAAGCGGCGCAGGAATTCGCTGGCATGCGCGAGATCTGCGGCGCGCTCGACCTCGGCATCCGTGGCATCAGGACGGCCGAACCGGATGTTCTCGCGCGCGCTGGCGGCGAACACGACGGACTCCTGCGGCACCAGCGCGATGCGCGCGCGCACACCGGTCGGATCCGCCTCGCGGATCGGCACGCCGTCGAGCGAGATCGTGCCCGACTTCGGATCGTAGAAACGCAGCAGGAGATGGAACAATGTGCTCTTGCCGGCGCCGGAGGGACCGACAATCGCAACCTTCTCGCCCGAGCGCACCGACAGCGACACGCCGTCGACCGCGAGCACCTTGGGCCGGGTCGGATAGGCGAAGCTGACCTGGTCGAAGCCGACATCGCCGCGCGGCGGCTGCGGCAGTGCGCGCGGCGCGGCGGGAGCGGTGATCGCCGGCCTGACGCGCAGGATCTCGAACAACCGCTCGGCCGCGCCTGATGCGGCCGAAATCTCGCCCCAGACCTCGCTGAGCTGGCCGAGGCCGGTTGCGGCGAACGCGGCGTAAAGGATGAATTGCCCGAGCCGGCCCGGGCTGATCGTGCCGACCAGCACGTCGTGCGAGCCGACCCAGAGGATCACGACGACGCTCGTGAATACGATGAAGATGATGATCAGCGTCAGCACCGCGCGCGCCTTGGTCGAGCTGCGCGCCGCCTCATAGGCCTGCTCGACCTCGCGGCTGAAGCGCGTCCTGGCGAACCGCTCGCTGGTGTAGGCCTGCACGGTGCGGATCGCGGCGACGAGCTCGGACGCATAGGCGCTGGCGTCGGCCAGCGTATCCTGGGCATTGCGCGACAGCCGACGCACCCAGCGCCCGAACGCGACCAGCGGAAGCACGATGATCGGGATCGCCAGCAGCACGAAGCCGGAGAGCCGCGGGCTCGTGATCACCATCATGCTGGCCGCACCGATGAACAGCATCAGGTTGCGCAGCGCGATCGAGACGGAGGCACCGACCGCGGACTTGATCTGCGTGGTGTCAGCGGTGAGCCGCGACACCAGTTCGCCCGAGCGCGCGGAATCGAAGAACGACGGCGACAGCGAAATCAGATGCGCGAATACGTCGCGCCGGAGATCAGCGACGATGCGCTCGCCGATCGTCATGACGAGGTAGTAACGCGAGGCGCTGGCACAGGCCAGCACCGCAACGACCGCGATCATCACGCTGAAATAGCTGTTGATCATCGCGATGCCTTCCGGCGTGAAGCCCAGATCGATCATCCGTCGGACCGCGACCGGCACGATCAACGTGGTAAGGGCCGCGACCGTCAGCGCGATGAAGGCGAGGACCGCACGCCCCTTGTAGCGGGCCACATAGGGCGCGAGCGCGAGCAAGGGCTTCAGGCGGGCGCGGCCCTTCGCCGGCTCCGTCAGTTGGCTCTCGATGAAGGCTTCCTCCTCGAGCAGCGCATCGCGCGGAGGCTGCGGGGCGCCGTGAGGGGTCTCAAGCTGTTCGGCTACGCTCATGAATTCTGGACCGGTTTCTCTGCCCCCAGATAGGCCCGCCGACCCCCGGCTGGCAAATCCGGTAAAGTCCCAATGCAGTGATAGGCTTAAGCCCGTTTCTTGGCTTGTTTTAGGGGGTCCCTTGCGTTATAGAGCCGCCCAAATCCCGTATCCGTGACATCTTGAGACGGGCGCCGGCGCGCCGAAGGAACTGCCATGAAAGCCGATATTCATCCGAATTATCATACGATTAAGGTCGTCATGACCGACGGCACCGAGTACCTGACCCGCTCGACCTGGGGCAAGGAAGGCGATACGCTGAACCTCGACATCGACCCCAAGTCGCACCCGGCCTGGACCGGCGGCACCCAGCAGATCATGGACCGCGGCGGCCGCGTGTCCCGGTTCCAGAAGAAGTTTTCGGGCTTCCTCAAGAAGGACTAAAGTCCGTATCGATCGCCATCGCGGTCAGATGCAAACGCCCCCATCGCGGGGGCGTTTTTATTTTGCGCTGACGTTTGACCGCTTCGTAGGCGCCCTGACCCTCATCCTGAGGCGCCCGCATAGCGGGCGTCTCGAAGGATGTAGGCCACAGACGGGCCTCATGGTTCGCCTGGCGATGCGCAGCATCGTCCAGAGACGCGCTTTGGCTCCTCACCATGAGGAATTGATGGCGCAGCGGGCCTAGCGGTCCTGGAAGGCGAGCCGCGCCCCGAGCGCGACCAGGATGCTGCCGCCGATCCGCTGCATGATCCGCTGCGACCGGTGCGAGCGCCGCAGCTTCGACATCACGGCGCTGGCGAAGACCACGCAGACGATGTCGACCAGCGAGAATGTCAGATTGACGACGGTGCCGAGCACGACGAGCTGGGCCCAGACCAGCAGGCTTGCCGAGGCGTCGACAAATTGCGGCAGGAACGCCAGGAAGAAGATCGCGGTCTTCGGATTCAGCACCTCGACGACGACGCTTTGCGCAAACGCGCGCTTCACGGTGAGTGGCGCAAGGTCGGGTCGCGCTTGATGGTCGCGATCACGGAACAGCGACAGCCCAAGCCAGACCAGATAGGCCGCGCCGGCGAGCTTCATCGCCATGAACAGCGGCGGTACCGCATGAAACAGCAATGCAAGGCCGGCGGCCGCGGCGACCACATGGACGTAACCGCCGAGATGCAGGCCGAGCGAGGCCATCAGGCCTGCGCGCCGGCCGCCTGCCAGCGTGCGAGCTGCAGCGTAGAGCATGGCCGGGCCCGGGATCAGCGCAAAGGTCGCGGTCGTGATCGCGAATGCGACGTACAATTCCATTGCAGGCATTCGCGCCTCAATTCATCGGGATCATCGCCGCGACCTCGCGGTCGACCGGATTGTCGCTGGCGCCGAGCCCGGCGACGACGCCCGCGCGATCCTCGAGCTTGCGGTTCTGGCTCATCTTCTTCTTGGCGTCGATCCGCGTGATCGGCATCCGGATGCCGACGATTCCGCGCAGTTGAGCCTTGATGAAATCGGCCGGCGCATCGCTGACCTGCCAGACCTCCGCGCGCGAACTCTCGTGCAGATTGGTCAGCCGCGTCACGACGTCGAGCAGACGATCCGCATCCTCGAAGAACTCGGCGGGCCCATAGGCGTGGACGGCGACGTAGTTCCAGGTCGGCACCACCTTGCCGTGCTCGGCCTTGGTCACGTACCAGGACGGCGTCACATAGGCGTCGGGCCCGGTGAAGATCGCCATCGCCTCGCCAAGCGCAGGCGCCTGCCACTGCGGATTGGGCCGTGCGACGTGACCGTACAGGGTGCCGTAGTCGCCCTCGCGCTCGTCGAGGATCAGCGGCAGCGGCGTGCCCATCAGCCCGTCGGCGGTCGCGGTGACCAGCGTCGCAAGCCGCGACGCCCTTATCGTGGCGTGAATCGCGCCAAGCTCGTCGATCTTGAAATGTGGCGGCACGTACATGGGAAACCTCATCAGCTATCGGCTCGCACAATAGCCCCAGAGTGGTCTATGATAAGGACCATTCTCGATCATATTGACTGAACCACTATGCCGCGCCCGCGCGCCACCATCAGCATTCCCTCGCTCGGCGCGGTCGACCGCGCCGCGGGGCAGGTCGGACGCCAGATCGCCCAGGCGTTGCGCGCGGCCATCGCCAAGGGTGAACTGAAGGCGGGCGAGTTGCTGCCCTCGACGCGCGCGCTCGCAACTTCGCTTCGTGTCGCGCGCGGCACGGTCGTCGAGGCGTTCGAGCAGTTGCAGGCCGAAGGCTACCTGGAATCGCGCGTCGGCGCGGGCACCCGCGTCGCGGCGACGCTGGTCGACCCGCCTCGCCCGGTCCGCGCGCGAATCGAACGCGATCTGAAGGCACCGCCGATCCAGTTGCCGCCGCGCGCGCGGCGGCTTGCCGAGGTTGCCGCGGCCTTTACGCCGATGCCGGAGATGCCGTTTGCGATCGCCGTTCCCGGAGGCAGCGTGGCGCCCGATGCCAATTGGCGGCGGCTCGGCAATCGGGTGCGGGCATCGCGCGCGGCGGCACCGGCCAGCTATGGCGATCCGCGCGGCGTGATGGAGTTGCGGCACGCGATTGCCGATTATGTCCGGACATCGCGCGCCGTGCATTGCGAAGCCGAGCAGGTCGTGATCACCGCCGGCACGCAGCAGGGCCTTTACCTCGCCGGCCGCGTGCTGCTGTCGCGCGGCGATCATGTCTGGGCCGAGGACCCCGCCTATCCCGGCATGACAGCCGTGCTCGACGATCTCGATCTCGTCACGACGCGCGTGCCGGTCGACGCGCAGGGCATCGATGTCGATGCCGGCCTCGCCGCGCGTCCCAAGGCGCGCGCCGCCTTCGTCACGCCGTCGCATCAATATCCGCTGGGCATGCCGATGAGCATGGCGCGCCGCAACGCGCTGCTGGCATGGGCGCAACGCCAGGATGCCTGGATCGTCGAGGACGACTATGACAGCGAGTTGCGCTATGCCGGCCATCCCTTCCCGTCGCTGCAAGGGCTGGACCCGTCGCGCGTGATCTATCTGGGCACGCTGAGCAAGGTGCTCTTCCCCTCGCTGCGGCTCGGCTACGTCGTCGCGCCCGCGCCGCTGGTCGATGCCTTCGCCGGCGCGCGGGCGCTGCTCGACCGGCATTCGCCGACCGGCGACCAGCACGTGCTGGCAGCCTATATGCGGGAGGGCCTGTTCGAAGCGCATATCAGGCGCATCCGCGGTGTCTACGCCGCACGTCGCGCCACGCTGATCGCGGCGCTCGACCACCACATGCCGCGCAACGTCACGCTGCAGCCGAGCGATCAGGGCATGCATCTGCTGTTGTGGCTGCCGCAGGGCGCTGACGACGTGCACCTGGCGAAGGCGGCACTCGCCGACGGCATCGTCGTGCGGCCGATTTCACCGATGTACCGGGTCGCGCCGCGACCCGGTCTCATGCTCGGCTTCGGCGGATTCGCGCCGGAGGAGTTGGAGGCAGCCGCGGTACGCTTGCGACGCGTGATGGATCGGGACGGATCGCAGCGGCGCACCCAACCGCGCCGCGCATCGTGATGATGCTTCGCGCCGACCTTACTGCTCGAACGCGGCCTTG
The DNA here is from genome assembly GCF_029910095.1 of Bradyrhizobium sp. ISRA464. NCBI lineage: Bacteria > Pseudomonadati > Pseudomonadota > Alphaproteobacteria > Hyphomicrobiales > Nitrobacteraceae > Bradyrhizobium > Bradyrhizobium sp. ISRA464. The sequence goes on from NZ_CP094526.1 coordinate 8,130,479, forward strand.
AGGCGGTTGAGCTGCGGCACCAGCGGGTTGCCGATCGCGGAACGATCGAAGGCCGCCGGCGCGTGGATCGTGGTGTCGAGCCGGCGGACGCGCGCCTGCAGGTCCATCGAGCGTGCGATCAGGTCCTGCAATTGCTGCGGCAGCTTCGCGATCATGTCGGCCGGGCCAGGATCGGCGGCCGAGAGCTTGACCTTGGTCTTCTCGCGATTCGCCTGGGTCAGCGTCATCTCGCCTTCCTTGACCGCGCGATGCAGCAACAGCCACGATGCGAGCTGCATCAGGCGGGTGGTGAGGCGCATGCTTTCGGTGGCATAGGTCAGGCTGACGGAACGCTCGAGCGCCTTGGCCTCGGCGCGGCCGTCGCCGTCGAGATAGGCGGCGGTCTGCTCGACCAGGTCCATGCCTTCCCGGAACAGCACGCCGAATGCTGCAGAATTGGTCAGCCGCTCACTGAACAGCACAAGCCCGGATTCGCCCTGCGAACGATCCGCCATGGTTAACGCCCTCACACCACCGTAACGTCCGCCGGCGTCTGTCGCGCCGGCTTTATGATGAACAAATCATTGCGCGGGCGCGGCGAAGAGTCCAGCCGCAACCGGATTTATGGTTTCCGGCCGGTGGGAGGCACAAAAAAGAGCCGCCGTTTCCGGCGGCTTTTGAAGTTGATAACAGGGAGGCGTCAAACAGAGTGGACAGGAGCCACTCGGTGTCCAAACGAGGACGATGCAGTCATAATCGAGAAAGCTTAATCGATCGTAAATGAACGATTTTCTTCAGGCTTTGTTTGCCATGTCGGCCAGTGACCTAGTTTGAGACAGGCGCGCAGCAGCGCGCTGTCCGCAGGGGCGACAGTGCTCTGGGTTCCCGGGTGCGCCCGGGACGATGGCGCAAGGCGCTACGGCTTGAAGCGACGTGCTACGACTTGAAGAATGCGTTGGCGGCATCCTTCGATGCGCGCTTCTTCGTCATCGCCTCCTTCAGGCGTTCGACCTCGGCGTTGAGCAGCGCGATCCGCTCGGTCAATTCCTCGACCGACAACAGTGAGAGATCCTGTCCGATCTCGTGTGTGATTTTCTTCCGCGGCCGGTCGTCGTCCTCAGTCGGCATGTGTCCTCCCGGCAGTCATGATCTATTCTCGTTGTTTGAGCATGATCTCTTCGGAAAACCGGCTTCCACTTTTCCAGATCATGCTCTGGATCCCACCAATCTGGCGTTCGGCACCCTGAAATGATACCCTCGCAGTGCGAAGGAGAATGTTGCAGTGACTTTCGCACGCGCGCAACAGCAGACGCGAATGCCCCGGCCCGACCGCAGGGAGTCTGACCGGACAGGATAGCGCGCGTCCGCGCGCGAGGCATGAGCCGACCCCAAGCCCTTCCGATCATGCGGGAGGGCTTTTTGATTTGCAGCAGGTCGGCATCGTCAAACGCGAAAGACTGCACCCCCTGAGCAAGATTCTCATCACCAGCGCGCTGCCCTATGTGAACGGCGTCAAGCATCTCGGCAATTTGATCGGCTCGCTGCTGCCCGCCGATCTCCACGCCCGTTTCAGACGGCAGACAGGCTGCGCCGTTCTCTTCATCTGCGCGACCGACGAGCACGGCACGCCCGCCGAACTCTGGCGCTGGTGCCTGATCGCAAACGCACCCGAAAGCGCCGACAGCGATTTCAGCGTCGCGAAGTTCGTGGTCGATGTGAACAAGGATCTCGCCGACATCTTCGGCAATCTCGTCAACCGCATCATCAGCTTCGCCCATCGTGCCTTCGACGGCCGCATTCCCGACGGCGGCGCGCCTGGTGACGCCGAGCGGCGGCTCGCCGACGAGTTGGATCAGCGCATCGCAGCACTCGGTCGTCACCACACGGCGCTGGAATTTCGTGCCGCTGCCGCCGCGACCCGCGCGATCTGGGACAGAGCGAATGCCTACGTGCAGCACGCAGCACCATGGGCCGCCATCAAGTCCGATTCCGTTCGCGCGGCCGTCGTGACGCGAACGGGCCTCAACCTGGTCGCCGTCTGCGCAATACTGGCGTGGAGCGTCGTGCCTCACCTCGCCGAACGCGTGCTGCACGCGTTCGGCCGCGACGATGCCGTTCCGCGCTGGCCCAATGGCCCACTCGCATCGCTGCTCGACGGGGACGCGAGCACGCCGGTCGCCAGACTTGGCCCGCTGGTTGAAAAAATAACGCCCGAGAAGGCCAACCATCTTGTGACACGGTTCGGGGCTTGACGGCGTTCCACTCCGGCGGAAAAGGCGATATGCCATCCGCCGATCCCCTTCACTGACCAAGGACGAACCATGCCCAAGCTGCCCGCGCAAATGACCGTCGTCGCCATCAGCAAGCCGGGTGGCCCGGAGGTGCTGTTGCCGGAAACCCGCGCAGTACCGGTTCCGGGCCCGGGCGAAATCCTGGTCAAGGTCGAGGCGGCCGGCGTCAATCGTCCCGACGTCGCGCAGCGCTCCGGCTCCTATCCGCCGCCGCCCGGCGCGAGCGACCTGCCCGGTCTGGAGATCGCGGGCGAAGTGGTGGCGCTCGGCGAAGGCGCGACGCGGCACAAGATCGGCGACAAGGTGATGTCGCTCGTCGCCGGCGGTGGCTACGCGCAATATTGCATCGCGCAGGACGGACAGGCGATGACCGTGCCGCCCGCGCTGTCGATGCAGGAGGCCGGCGCGCTTCCGGAAACGCTGATGACGGTCTGGCACAATGTGTTCGAGCGCGGCGCGCTGCAGGCCGGCGAGACGCTTCTGATCCACGGCGGCTCGTCTGGTATCGGCACGATGGCGATCCAGCTTGCGAAAGCGTTCGGCGCCAAGGTGATCGTCACCGTCGGCTCGGAGGACAAGGCGGATGCCTGCCGCAAGCTCGGCGCCAATCATGCCGTGAACTACAGGACAGAGGATTTCGTCGACGCAGTGAAGAAGATCACCGGCGGCACCGGCGCCAATGTCATCCTCGACATGGTGGGTGGCGATTACATCGATCGGAACTACGAGGCCGCCGCCGTCGAAGGCCGCATCGTCCAGATCGCGTTCCTGTCGGGAACACCGAAGGCAACGGCCAATTTTGCCAAGCTGATGGTCAAGCGGCTGCATCACACCGGTTCGACCTTGCGTCCCCGTAGTAATGCGGACAAGGCGGCGATGGTCGCGGCGATCGAGGCGAAAGTGATGCCGTTGCTGCGCGAAGGCCGCATCAAGCCGCTGATGGACAGCAGCTTCCCGCTGGAAAAGGCCGCCGACGCACATCGGCGGATGGAGACCAGCCAACATATTGGCAAAATTGTGTTGGCCGTTTAACGATCGCAACGGAAGCAGGGGTGGAAACCCTTTGATTCCCTTCGCTTTCATGGCATCTATCCCGCCACCCCCGGGCCGGTCGTCAGGCTCGGGCCGTTTGTCGATCGCGGAGTACTGACATTGCGTCTGATCAGGTGCCTTGCGCTCTTGGCGCTGGGTCTCATGATGTTTGCCGCTGCGCCCGCCGCGTATGCGCTCGACGCCGTCAGCGTCCGCAGCGACGCGCCAGCCATCGACCTCACCGGCGTGCTTGACCATCAGCGCAGCGAGACCGATCGCATTCAGGTCTCCACGGCGCCCGGAACCGACGGCATCGTGCGTCGCATCGAGGTCCGCGCCCGCGAAGGTGGGACGAACTGGGTGGTGTTCGCGCTCGCCAACAACACGGATGACCAGCTCGACCGCCTGATCGTCGCGCCGCATTATCGCATCGTATCGTCCGGCCTGTTGTGGCCCGATCTCGGCCTGTCCCGCATCGCCACGATCACGCCCTCGGTCGGTGATCGTCCCGAGCGGCAGGAGAGTCCCACCGCCGACGTGTTCCGCATCACGCTCGATCCCGGCGCGGTCGTCACCTATGTCGCGGAGCTGCGCACCGACAAGCTGCCGCAGCTCTACCTTTGGGAACCCGAAGCCTACAAGGACAAGGTCAACTCCTTCACGCTCTACCAGGGCATCGTGATCGGCATCTCCGGCCTCCTGGCCCTCGTGCTCACGATCTTGTTTGTGGTCAAGGGCAGCATCATGTTCCCGGCCGCCGCGGCGCTGGCCTGGGCGGTGCTGGTCTATATCGGCGTCGACTTCGGCTTCTGGGGCAAGGTGCTCGACATGTCGAACAACGCCGAGCGTGTCTGGCGCGCGGCGGGCGAGGCGATCCTCGCGGCGACGCTGCTCGTGTTCCTGTTCGCCTATCTGAATCTCAGTCGATGGCATGTGCGCTATTCGCACATCACGATCGGCTGGCTCGCCTTCCTCGGCTCGCTGGTGGCGCTGGCGCTGTTCGATCCGGCGGTCGCCTCCGGCATCGCGCGTATGTCGCTCGTGATGATCGCCTTCGCCGGCTTTGCCCTGATCGTCTATCTCTCGACCCACGGCTTCGACCGCGCAGTGCTGCTGATCCCGACCTGGTTCCTGCTGGTGGTCTGGGTGATCGCGGCCGGCATGACGGTGGCGGGCTCGGTGACCAACGACATCGTCGGCCCTGCTTTGCTCGGCGGCCTCGTGCTGATCGTGATGCTGATCGGATTCACGGTCATGCAGCACGCCTTCGCCGGCGGCGGCGCCACCACCGGCGTCGTCTCCGACGTCGAGCGCCGCGCGCTCGCGCTGACCGGCTCGGGCGATCTGATCTGGGACTGGGATGTGTCGGCCGACAAGGTGTTCACCAGCCCCGAGACCGAAGCCCTGCTCGGCCTGAAGCGCGGCACGCTCGAAGGCCCAGCGGCGAAATGGCTGGAAGTGCTGCATCCGCTCGACCAGGACCGCTTCCGTGCCGCGCTCGACAGCGTGCTCGACCAGCGCCGCGGCCGCCTGATGCAGGATTTCCGCCTTCGCACGCCCGACGGTCATTTCATGTGGTTCGCGCTGAAGGCGCGGCCCGTGGTTGGCTCCGACGGCGAGGTCTCGCGGGTGGTCGGCACGCTCACCGACGTCACCGAGTTCAAGAACTCGGAAGAGCGGATGCTGCATGACTCCGTGCACGACAATTTGACCGGCCTGCCGAACCGCAAGCTGTTCATGGACCGGCTCGGCGCGGTGGCGAACCTCGCCAAGACCATGCCGAACCTGCGGCCGACGCTGATGGTGATCGACCTCGACCGCTTCAAGCAGGTCAACGACTCCGTCGGCATCGCGGTCGGCGATTCCATCCTGCTCACGCTGGCGCGGCGTCTCACCCGCATCCTCAAGCCGCAGGACACGCTGGCGCGGCTCACCGGCGACCAGTTCGGCCTGATCCTGCTGTCCGAGCAGGACCCGGCGCGGATCACCAATTTCGCCGAGACCATCCGCAAGACCATCCGCGCGCCGATCGCGTTCAACGACCGCGAGATCTTCCTGACCGCCTCGATCGGCCTTGCACTGTCCGATCCGCAGGCGCCGCTCACCGACGAGATCATCAAGGACGCCGAGCTTGCGATGTATCACTCCAAGCGCATCGGCGGCGACCGCATCGACGTCTACAAGCCGGCGATGCGCGCGCGGAAGACCGACCGCCTGACGCTGGAGAGCGACCTGCGCCGCGCTATCGAGCGCCAAGAGATCACAATCCTGTACCAGCCGATCGTGCGGCTGGAGGATCGCTCGATCGCGGGCTTCGAGGCGCTGGCGCGCTGGGACCATCCCAAGCTCGGCCGGATGTCGCCGTCGGAATTCATCAGCGTCGCCGAGGAGATCGGCCTGATCGTCGATCTCGGCATGTTCGTGATGGATCAGACCGCCCGCCAGCTCACCGTGTGGCAGCGTGCGATGCGCGCCCGCGAGCCGATCTTCGCCTCCGTCAACGTCTCCTCGCGGCAGTTGCTGCGCCACGACCTGATCCACGACATCCGCACGGTGCTGTCGCGCTCCACCGTGGCGCGCGGCACGCTCAAGCTCGAATTGACGGAATCGCTGGTCATGGAGAACCCGGAGCACGCAGCCCAGATGCTGGCGCGGATCCGCGAGCTCGGCACCGGGCTGTCGCTGGACGATTTCGGCACCGGCCACTCCTCGCTGTCCTATCTGCAACGCTTCCCGTTCGACACCATCAAGATCGACCAGTCCTTCGTCCGCACCACCAGCCGCGGCACCCGCCCGGTGATCCTGAAATCTATCATCGCACTGGCGCACGATCTCGGCATGGAAGTGGTGGCCGAAGGCGCCGAGACGGATTCGGATGCGGTCGAGCTCTACCAGCTCGGCAGCGAATACGCGCAAGGCTTCGCCTTCGGCGAGCCGATGGATGCCGACGCGGCGACGCGGCTGCTGACCGAGGAGCGGCTTGAAGCCGCGAGCTAGGCTCCCGCGAAGGCAGCCCGTCGCCTCAGCTCCGGACGTCATACTCCGCGAAAGCGGAGTATCCAGTACGCCGCGCGGTACCCGTATTGCTGTGACGGCTCTGGAATACTGGATCGCCCGCACTCGCGGGCGATGACGACCTAGGGTGTTGCCCCTCTCGCGCCTTTCGGCATTCGCTTGAACCTGACGCTCTTGCCGTCGGCCTGGCGCGTGGCGATGTAGCCGCCGTCGAGACAGGCCTCGCGCTGCGGCATCTTCTCCTGCGGACTGCGCAAGCTGTCCCACCACGACGCGCGCTGCGCGGCGCGCGGCAGCGACGCATCGATGATCGCCTCGATCTCGTCGAAGGTCAGCACGAACTCGGGGAGACGCTGCCTTTTCAGGTAATCCCGCAGCGCGTCGTAGTCGTTCACAGGGTCCTCGATGACAAGATCTGAAGTTCCGGCAACCACCCGTTAACTCATTCGGCGGGCGTTGTCGCCATTTAAGGCGACAACAAGATTTCCGGAGGCATGACGGCGCTTTGGAGCGGAACATGTCATTTCGACGGGGACGAGACGCAAGGCGGCGTTGGCGGCTATCGGCAAAGCTGCTGATCGCCTCGTCGGTTGCGACCGTCATCGGCTTCTCTGCAATCTGCGCCAGCGTGATGCTAGACATGCGGCGCGGCGAGGAGGAACTGGCCCGCCAGACGCTGGAGAACCTCGCCTCAGGCATCGATGCCGACATCAGCCGCAACATCGAGCTGTACGATCTGTCGCTGCGCGCGGTCGCCGACAATCTGGAGATGCCGGAGATCCGCAACGTCAGCAGGGAAGTCCGTCACCTCATCCTGTTCGACCACGCCACGAGCGCGAAGCATTTCGGCGCGATCCAGGTGTTCGATGCCGACGGCAACCTGACCATCGACGCCGCGAGCCTCGATCCGCAGCCGGAGAACCGCAGCGACGAAGAGTATTTCACTGTTCATCGCGACCATCCCGACCTCGGCCTGTTCATCAGCCGCCCGATGCTGTATCGCGGCGCCTATGCCATCGTGCTGAGCCGGCGCATCACCGGCGCGGGCGGCCGGTTCCTCGGTGTAGTCGTCGGGTCGGTCCGCTTCAGCTATTTCCACGATCTGTTCGGGCGGCTGAACCTCGCGCCCGGTGACACTATCACCGTGCTGCGCAACGATCGCACGATCATCATGCGCACGCCCTTTGACCTCGACGTCATCGGCAAGACCCTGCCGGACCATGCGCACTGGAAGCGCGAGAACCTGAAGGAAGGCGACTGGTTTGCCGGCAAGGGTCCGATCGACGCGACGCCGCGGCTCTACGTCAGGCGCGCCGGCGCGAGCCCGCTCCACGTCGTGGTCGGCAAGCCGCTGGAGCGCATACTCAACCTCTGGCGGACCGAGGCGGTCCGGATCGGCGCCATCATGGCGGCGCTGATCGTGTTCGTGGTCTCGACGGCGCTGTTCCTTGCCCGCGAGATCGGCCGCCGCGCCGATGCCGAGGACCGGCTCGAGGAGCTGGCGACGACCGACGCACTCACCGGGTTGAGAAACCGGCGCAAGTTCGATGCCGAGATCGAATATGAGTGGCGCCGCGCGACCCGGCAAGGCGCCCCGATCGCGCTGCTGATGATCGATGCCGATCATTTCAAGGCCTACAACGACACTTATGGACACCAGGCCGGCGACCAGGTGCTGGTCGGCATCGCGATCTGCATTTCGGACGCGGTGCGCCGCGCCGGCGAATGCGCCACGCGGTTCGGCGGCGAGGAATTCGCGGTGCTGCTCCCCGGCGCCGACGCGATCGAGGCGTTCAAGGTCGCCGAGACTATCCGCATCAAGGTCCAGCAATGGTGCGAGGGCGAGATCATCACGACGGTCAGCATCGGTGTCGCCAGCATGAGGCCAACCGCGGGTCAGCAATGGTCGGACCTGGTCGAAGCCGCCGACAAGGCGCTCTATGCCGCCAAGGCCAACGGCCGCAACCAGTCGGTGCTCGCCAGCGTGCCGAAGATCGCGCTGGTGGCGTAGACCGCTGACCGCACCCTTCATCGTCTTGCCGGCGGGGCAAGCAGCATCGGCGTTAACCATTATGGGTTATGGCAGTAGGCGGCCACCGGGCGTACGCTGATACTCGTACGCGCTCATTCATCAACGGCAGCAGGGTATCGCCATGCCATTGTTGGAATTGCCGCACTGGTTGATCATTGCCGGAACCCTTCTCGTAGTGGTTGGACTCATTGGCCTGGCCGTCAGCCCAAGGAAGGACGCTGAACGCGAACCCGAGCTGCTGCCTGGAGACCTCGACGCCTGGAAGGCCGAGCAGCATCGATCCTTGGAAGATCACGAGAGAAGCGCAGCTTGACCGCTGACGTGAGCTGACAGGTCGGGCACACACTGGGGTGGATTGGCCGAAGGCGTAATCCACCGTTCCGCCGTGCAGCGGCGGATGACGCTTACGCTGATGTCGTTCGGGCGAGAGCCGTAAGCCGATGTCGCGCCAGACCCACCGCCGTCGTCCCGGCGAAGGCCGGGACGACGGCAAGTGTGTTGCGCGATTTGTGAGTCATACATCCGCGTTCTCGCGACGCAAATCGTCCGAGCTTTGCACTTCGTTTCGCGCTCTCTTGAGCAGAGGGCGCAGGGAAAGCCGGGTGCCGATCGCACCCATGGGTCCCGAGCAAATGGAAAGCTCGGGAGGTAGGACCACAGGTGAAACCGGAAAACACTCCGGCTTTCCCTGCGCGATGGTTTACGGCTTATACGTGCTCTCCCCGGCGAGACTGGGCTTTGTTGTCACCGTCTTTGCAAAAGCGCTTCGCGCTTTGCAAGGAGACACCTGCCACTAGGGCGTCAGGCCTGCACGACTTCACCGTCCGCTATCTGCCACGCTCGTCAGCCGTGACTTCGGCGTCCACCGCATCCCAACCCAACACTCGTGACGATCGCGAAGCGCCCCTCAGGCGGGTGAGACGGGCCATTCATATACTGAGTTTCGATTCTGGAAAACAGAAATATTTTTGCTGCGAGGGCTTGCCATGTCCGGGCAAATCAGTGATTGGCCCGTGAGGCACCGGCGGACGGGTTCCTTCGCCGCAAGAGCAGGGCAATCGCATATGACATCGGCGGGCTCCGGGGCTGACGTTTCCACGTCGTCATGGCCGGGCTTGTCCCGGCCATCTACGTCTTGCTTCACATGGAGAACCAAAGACGTGGATGCCCGGGACAAGCCTGGACAAGCCCGGGCATGACGAGTTTGCGGATAGACCAACCAAACCACAGGCATCGAACGCGCAGCATAGCCGGCATATGCGATTGCCCTGCCCGCAAGCGAAAGAGGGTTAGGGAGAGGGGTGTCGCACGGTGTGCTCTCTCGATATGCGTTACCACAAGCACGGTGCCCGTTGCGGCGTCCGCCTGCGGCTCCAGCCTTCCGCTCACGGGCGCTCGTGGTCAGGCCTTCAGCCCCGTTCCCCCATACAGCCACGCAATGTCGTCGCACCACTCGTTCTGCGACTTCGCGCTCATGATCGCGTTGCGGATGCGGGCGTGGTCGCCTGCGGGGTGATAGATGTGCTCACCGATCGCGCGCGACATCAGCTGCACCCGCGCGGTGCGCGGGAAGCGCCTGATACGATAGGCTTCGAGCGCGGCGGCCTGATCGTCGTGATTGGCCAGCATGTGCGACAGGCAGACGGCATCCTCCATCGCCTGGCAGGCGCCTTGCGCGAAATATTGCAGCATCGGATGGGCGGCGTCGCCGAGCAGCGCGACACGGCCGTCGATCCAGCGCTCGGTGGGATCGCGGTCGCAGAGCACCCAGAGCTTCCAGTTGGTGCCGTGCCGGATGATGTTTTGCGCGCGCTCATGGACGTGGACAAAGCCCTTCATCACCTCCGCTTCCGACACCGGTTGGCCCGCGACCGGCTCCGGCGCGTCGTTGTGATAGGTGACGACGAGGTTGAACACCTTCCAGCCCGACAGCGGGTAATGCACGATGTGGCATTTCGGACCGGCCCACAGCGTCGCCGCGTTCCAGCGCAAATCCTCCGGCATCTGCTCGGTCGGGATGACAGAGCGATAGGTGGTGTGGCCGGAGACCCGGGGCGGACCGTCCGCGGTGACCTGCTTGCGGATGTTCGACCACAGCCCGTCGGCGCCGATCAGGAGCCGCCCGGTGACACGGTCGCCATTGCCGAGCTTCGCGGTCACGGATGAACCGTCCTGCTCGTAGCCGACCACTTCGCTGCTGACACGCAGCTCGATCAGCGCGTGGTTCTGGCAGGCGCGCAGGAACACGCCATGCAGGTCGCCGCGATGTACCACCGCATAGGGGTTGCCGAACCGCGTGCGGAAGGCATCACCGAGGTCGATATGGGTGATCTCGTCGGCGGTGAGCGCATCCATCAGCCGGAGCTGATCGATATAGACTGCCATGTTGCGCGCGGCCTCGCCGACCCCGAGATAGTCGAAGGCGTGGAACGCGTTCGGGCCGAGCTGGATGCCGGCGCCGATCTCGCCGAGCGCGGCGGCCTTTTCCAACAGGATCGAGCGGATGCCCTTCTGCGCCAACCCGAGCGCCACCGCGAGGCCGCCGATGCCGCCGCCCGCGATCAGGACCGGTTTCGTCTCTGCCATCAGCCCTGCTTTCCGAGATGTTCGAGCGCGTCCTCGGCGCGCAGCGGCACGCGCGAGGCCTCGTTGTTGAGATCGACGAGCTGGGTCAGCAGCGCCAGCAGCGTCTTGCGGTCGGCCGGCTTCAACGGCTGCAGCATCCGCGCCTGCGCCTTGTCGACCGAGGGCATGATGTCGCGCAGCACCGCCGCGCCCGAGCGCGTCAGATAGAGCAGCTTGACGCGCCTGTCCTCGGCCGCCGGCTTGCGTTCGATGAATTCCTTGGCCTCCAGCCGCTCGATCACGCTGCCGAGCGTGGAGCGGTCGAACGCGATCACGGCGGAGAGCCGGGTGGCGTCGATGCCGGGATGGGTCGAGATCGCGATCAGCGCCGCATATTGCACCGGCGTCAGGTCGAATGCCTTGCACTCCTCGACGAACAGCGCGACCGCGATCTGCTGCATGCGCCGGAACAGGTAACCGGGCGCGGTGTAGACCGCGTCCATCGTGATGGATGATGACTTGCTATTCGGCATCGGGCTGCTTGTCCGGGGCGGCATCGGCGAATGCCTTCACCTGCCTGGCTGCGGCTTCGGCCTTCAGCAGGCGCGGATAGGCCGCGACATCGACGCCGAAGCGCCGTGCGTTGGCGAGCTGCGGCACCAGGCAGAGATCGGCGAGCGTCGGCGTATCGCCAAAGCAGAACGGCCCCGCCTCCTCCGCGATCAGGATCTCGCAGGCCGACAATCCCTCGCGATTGGCCCAGGCCGCCCACTCCGTCACCTTCTCCTCGGGCAGACCAAGCTGACGCAGCCGCGCCAGCACCTTCAAATTCTGCACCGGATGGGTGTCGCAGGCGATCGCCTGTGCAAACGCACGCACCTTGGCACGGCGCAGCGGATCCTGCGGCAGCAACGGCGGGTTGGGATGGGTCTCGTCCAGCCACTCGATGATCGCAAGCGACTGGGTGAGGATCGCGCCGGCGTCGTTCTCCAGCGTCGGCACCAGCCCCTGCGGGTTGATCGCGAGATAGTTCGGCGCGCATTGTTCGCCCTTGCGAAGGTGGTGCGGCAGGTGCTCAGGCCTCAGGCCCTTCAGATTGAGCGCGATCCGGACCCGGTAGGACGCGCTGCTGCGGAAATAGCCATGCAGCTTCATCGGAACCTCCCTGCAATTTTCTCGTTCGGCTTGTTGGGTGACGTTGACGCTATCCATATTGTCAGTATGCTGTCAATCTCAACGATAATGACGGGAGGCCATTCATGGAAGCCGTGCAGAAGACCCCTGAGCGCGAGGCGTTCTACAAGAAGATCGACGGCGAAAACCTCTCGGCGCTGTGGAACGTGCTGGGCGATCTGGTCACGCCAGAACCGCGGAGCGCCTGCCGCCCGCATCTGTGGAAATTCGACCATATCCGCGACTACATGAACGAGGCCGGCAAGCTGATCACGGCCAAGGAAGCCGAGCGCCGCGTGCTGGTGCTGGAAAATCCCGGCCTGCGCGGCCAGTCCAGGATCACGACCTCGCTGTTCGCCGGCGTGCAGATGGTGGTGCCGGGCGACGTCGCGCCGGCCCATCGCCACACCCAGTCGGCGCTGCGCTTCGTGCTCGAGGGCAAGGGCGCTTACACCGCCGTCGATGGCGAGCGCACCGCGATGGCGCCGGGCGACTTCGTCATCACGCCGTCGATGACCTGGCACGACCACTCCAACGAGACCAATGAACCGATGTTCTGGCTCGACGGGCTCGACATCCCAATGGTGCAGTTCTTCGATTGCTCGTTCGCAGAGGGCGCCAAGGAAGACCAGCAGAAGATCTCCAAACCTGCCGGCGACAGCTTTGCGCGCTACGGCCGCAACCTCTTGCCGGTCGATCAGAGGCGCGCGTCGAAGACCTCGCCGATCTTCAACTACCCCTATGAATACACCCGCGAGACGCTGGAGAAGGCCAGGGTACGCGATGAATGGGATGCCTGCCACGGCCTGAAGCTGAAATTCTCCAACCCCGAGACCGGCGACTTCGCGATGCCGACCATCGGCACCTTTATCCAGCTCCTGCCGAAGGGCTTCAAGACCGCGCGCTATCGCGCAACCGACGCGACCGTATTCGCCGCGATCGAAGGCAAGGGCCGCACCCGCATCGGCGACCAGACCTTCGAATGGGGACCGCGCGATCTGTTCGTGGTGCCGAGCTGGCACTGGGTCACCCACGAGGCGGATACCGACTCCGTGCTGTTCTCCTTCTCCGACCGCCCGGTGCAGCAGAAGCTTGATTTGTTCCGCGAGGATCGCGGCAACGCGTGAGGTGCGCTTCCCTCGTCGTGCCCGGGCTTGACCCGGGCATCCACGACTGCCTTTCGGGCCGCAACCAAGACGTGGATGGCCGGGTCAAGCCCGGGCATGCTTGGTGGCACGGATCGCGTGTCATCCACGTCATTGCGAGCGAAGCGAAGCAATCCATAGTTCGGCGCAACGGAAAGATGGATTGCTTCGTCGCTGCGCTCCTCGCAATGACGGCGGAGACATTCACCGCCAGTGCAGCAGGCGCGCTTCCATCCAGTTGATCAGCTTGCCCACCGCGAGCCCGAACAGCGACAGGATCACGACGCCGGCGAGCAGCTGATCGGTCTGCATCAGATTGCCGGCCTGCAGCACGAAGGCGCCGATGCCGTATTGCGCGCCGATCATCTCCGCGCTGACCACGAGCAGCAGCGCAATCGAAGCGGTGATGCGGAAGCCGGCGAGGATCGACGGCAGCGCGCCCGGCCAGATCACGCGGCGGACGATGGCGTGGAACGGCACGTTGAAGCTCTGCGCCATTCGGATCAGATTGCGCGGCACCGCATCGACGCCGCTATAGACCGAGATCGCGGTCGAGAAGAACACGCCGAGCGCAATGGTCGCGATCTTCGGCTCCTCGCCGATCCCGAGCCACAGGATGAGCAGCGGCAATAGCGCGATCTTCGGAATCGGGAACAACGCCGAGATGAAGGTGATGCCGACGCCGCGCGCCAGCGTCGACAGGCCGATCCCGGAGCCAACAATGACGCCGGCGACCGTGCCGATGATCCAGCCGCTGCCGATCCGCATGATCGACCAGGAGAGGTGCTGCCACAGCGCGCCTGAGGTCCCGAGCTTGTAGATCGCAACCGCGATCGCCGAAGGTGCCGGCAGGAACAACGGGTTGACGAAGCCGGCACTGCCGGCGAGCTGCCAGACCGCGATCACAATCGCGAGCGCGATCCAGCCTGCATGGCGGCTGCCCGACGGGGTGAAGCCGGCGCCGCGAAACGCCACCGGCCGCGGCGTCTCCGTCGACTGCTCTTTCGTCTCCGCCGTCGCGCGATCAAGCATGCTGGACCTCGCGCTCGGCGTCGATCGCCTCTTTGCGGATCAGCGACCACAGATCGCCCTGTAGCGCTGCGAGCCGGCCACGCGCATCGGCAACCCCGCGCTCGGCCCGTGTCATCGTAACAGTCACGATCTCCGTGATGCGGCCGGGACGGCGCGACAGCACGACGACGCGGTCCGCAAGCCGCACCGCTTCCTCGAGATTATGCGTGACATAGACCGCGCCCATCTCGCCATCGGCAAGCAGACGGACGAAATCCTCCATCAGGAGCTCGCGGGTCTGCGAATCCAGCGCCGACAGCGGCTCGTCCATCAGCAGGATCGCGGGCCGCACCGCGAGCGCCCGCGCGATGCCGACGCGCTGGCGCATGCCGCCGGAAAGCTGCTTCGGATAGGCCGCGCGGAAATCCGACAGTCCCGTGCGGCGGAGCGCATCGTCGATCACGGCGCGGCGCTCGCCGGCGCTCAAGCTTGTATGCAGCAGCGGAAACGCGACGTTCTCTTCCACCGTATTCCAGGGCAGCAGCGCAAAATCCTGAAACACGAAGGTCAGCGGATTGAGGCTGTCCGCCGGCGGCGCGCCGCGCAGCTCGGCCGCGCCCTTGCTCGGTCGCAGCAGGCCGCCGAGGATCGACAACAGCGTGCTCTTGCCGCAGCCGGACGGGCCGACGATCGCGACGACCTCGCCGGCGCGAACCGTGAAGGAGACATCGTCGAGCACGTCGAGCGCGCCGAAGCGATGGCTGATATGGTCGGCAATCAGGTCCATGCCGGAAGCTCGCTATCTGACCCGTCATCCTGGGGTGCGAGCCTTGCGGCGCATTTGCGCCGCTGGGCGAGCCTCGAAGGATGAACGGCCGAGCTACAGCCGGGCCGTCGATCCTTCGAGACGCCGCTGCGCGGCTCCTCAGGATGACGGGGTCGGGATTTGTGCGCGCGGTCTAACATCAATCCGCCTTCACGTAGTCCTTGGCGATGATCGCGTTGGCATCGAAACCCTTGTCGACGAAACCCTGCTCCTGCAGCCACTTGATCTGGTTATCGACGTTCTTCACGTCGAGCTTGCCGTCAGGATCGATATAGGCGCAATTGCCGACGACCTGCTCGACCGGCAGGTTGGTGTATTTGGCGATGATCTCGAGCAGCGGCTTGGTCCTCTCGTCGATCGGTGCAACACCGTTCTTGATCGAAGCCAGGATTACGTCGTGATACTCGTGGTCGGCGCGGGCGAGCGCAGCGAGCAGCTTGGTCACCAGCTTTGCGTTGGTGAGCGTCTTCGGCGAGGCGAACACGGCTCCGAGCTGCCACGGCGTCTCGTCGCCGACCCAGCCTAGCAATTTCGCGCCGTTGGAATCCATCAGCGTCCGCGCCGTCGAGACCGGGAGCAGCGCGGCGTCGACGGTTTCACCCTTCAACGCAGCGGCCGCATTCGACAGCGACTGCAGCGGCACGACCTTCACGTCGGACAGCTTGAAGCCGTATTTGTCGGCGAGCAGGCCGAGCGAGTAGTGGAAGCTGGAGCCGACCTGGGTCACCGCCACGCGCTTGCCCGCGAGATCCTTCGGCGTCTTGAGGCCGGCGGCATAGGCGTTGTTGCTGGCGAAATAGCCGATTAAGGGATAGCTGGCCTTCTCGCGGCTCATGCCGCCGATCACCTTCAGTGTGCCCTTGCCGGCGAGATTGTAGAGCCCGGCGGTGAACGCGGTGATGCCGACATCGACGTCACCGGACGTGGTCGCGACCGCGATCGGCTGCGCCGCATCGAAGAATTTCAACTCGACGTCAAGGCCGGCGTCGCGGAAATAGCCTTTGTCCTGAGCGATGAACACCGGCGCCGAGGACGACAGGCGCAGCACGCCGATCTTGGCTTTCAGGAGATCATCGGCCCGCGCGACCCCGCTCGCAGCCAGCGCCAGCAGACCCGTCACCGCGAGCCGCGCCCAAACCTTCATTCCCTTCCCTCCGCCTCGGCGCCGTCCGCAAGGCGCGGACATGCGTATTCTAAACTCCCACAGGGACCGCCTGATCGTGCCCGATGAAGGCGCCCAGCGTCTTGAGCTGTTGTTGCAACTTTTCGATGGAAATGTCGCGTGGAATCGTATTGCCCGAAAGTGCTAGTGCCGCCGCGGTTCCGGCCGCCTCGCCCATCACAAAACAGGCCCCGGAGACGCGCGCGGCCGATTGCCCCTCATGGGTCATCGAGGCGCAGCGGCCGGCCATCAGGAGGTTGTCGACGCTCTCGGGCACCAGCATCCGGTACGGCAGTTCGTTGTAGCCGCGCGATTGCGGGATCGGCGGAAACTCGAACACGACATCGCCCGGAACGTGGGATTCCTTCGGCCAGCCATTGACGCCGATCGAGTCCTCGAACGAGGCGCAGCCGAGCACGTCCTCACCGGAGAGCATGTAGCCGCCGACCACGCGCCGCGTCTCGCGGATGCCGAGCTGCGGCGGCAGGTCGACGATGTAGGAGTTTTCGAAGCCGGGCAGTGTGCGCAGGAACGCGAAGGCCTCGACCGCCTGGCGGCGGCCTTCGATCTCGCCGCGGGTCATGTCGTCGGGATCGATGCCCGAGATCGCGCTGCCGTCGCTCCGTGCGAGCTGGGTGAAGTTGACCCGCCACTCGATCTGCGATTTCTGCGGCCGCACGATCGCGGCCTTGCGCGGGAATTTGTGCGTGCCGGCAGCTTCCGCCTGCGCCATCCGCTCTGGAATGCTCCGCCACGCGTCCCCCGCCTTGGCTGGGTCGATGCCGTTGAGGCGGAACATCATCGAGGGGTAAAGCATGCTGCCGGCATTGTCGCCGACTTCAAAGGGAGCACCGGCCCACACCGCGAGATCGCCATCGCCGGAGCAATCGATGAAGATGCTCGCCAGCACCGCTTGCCGGCCGGCCTTGGTCTCGACCATCAGCGCGCGGATGCGCGCCCCGTCCATCACGACACCGGCGCCGAGCGCGTGGAACAGGATATCGACCTTGTGATGGGCGAGCAGATCGTCGGCCGCAATCTTGTAGGCCGCGGTGTCGTAAGCCTGAGCAAGGATCTTGCCGAGGATCAGATGCGGCGCGTTGAGCCCGCCGAGCCGGTCGATCCGCGCCAGCAAATCCGAAGCGATGCCCCGCACCACCCGGTGCATCTCGCCGAAGACGTTGGCATGCAACCCGCAGAAGTTCGTCACCCCTGCAGCGGTGCCCATGCCGCCGAGAAATCCGTAGCGCTCGATCAGCAGGGTTCGTCGTCCGGCGCGCGCCGCCGCTACCACGGCCGTGATGCCGGCCGGTCCGCCGCCGAGTACCACCACATCATATTCGCCGTAGACCGGGACCTGCCGCGCAGGTTCTTCGATGGCGTTTGCCCGCATCATTTCCGCCCTGAACAAGTTGGTTATCCTGACTATGAATTGATGCGAATTGGACTACAATCCACCAAATTATGTAATCAGCTTTCTCGAATCGAGAAAGGTCATGGACACGCTGGTCAACCAGGAAGCCTTTCTCGCCACCGCCGACACCAGCGGCTTTTCCGCTGCCGCGCGAAAACTCAACGTCGCGACATCGGTGGTCGCCAAGCGCGTCACCCAGCTCGAGGATCGGATCGGCACCGCGCTATTTCACCGCTCGACCCGCCAATTGCGGCTGACCGAGGCCGGGCAGCAATATGTCCACCGCGCCCGCGGCGTCGTCGCCGATGTCGGCGATCTCCTGTCGCGGATGGGCGAGAAGGATCGCGACCTCACCGATCATCTGCGCATCAAGGCGCCGACATCACTCACCGTTGCGCGGCTCGCCGATGCCTTTACCGCGTTCCAGACCCAGAACCCGAGCGTCAGGCTGGAGATCGTGATGATCGATCGCCCGGTCGATCCGGTGACAGAAGGGTTCGACATCGCGATCGGCGCCTTCCCGCATTCTTTCGGCGGCGTCGTGGATGAGCCGCTGTGCCGCCTGCCGCGGCTGTTGTGCGCCTCGCCCGCATACCTTCGGAAGCAAGGCACACCCAAACATCCGCGCGACCTCGTCGATCACCGCTGCCTCAGCTTCCTGCCGACCGGACCGGAATGGCCGTTCGAGGGACCGCGCGGCCGCATCAACATCCAGGTGCGGCCGTGTCTCAGCTCGAACGAGGGCCGCGTGCTGAAGCAAAGCGCGATTGCCGGCAACGGCATCACACTGATCTCGCACTACCTCGTCGAGGACGCGCTGCGCGACGGCGCGCTGCAGCCGGTACTCACGGAATTCCCGATCCCCGAACTGTGGGTGAAGGCCGCCGTTCCCGAGCGCCGCATCGATGCCGCTGCCGTGCAGGCGCTGTTGAAGACATTGAAGACGTCGCTGTCGCAGTCACTGTGATACTGCATTATGATACTGCATTGCTCCTACGCCTTGCCGCCACGCCAGCGGCCCGCGCGCTTCTCGGCAAAGGAGGCGAGGCCTTCGGCGGCCTCCGCGGTCTGCCGCTTGGCTGAATGCAGGCGGACCAGACGCTTGTAGGCTTCATCGTCAACGGCCATGCCGCCGAACGAACTCTCCATCGCAAGCTGTTTTGTCTCAGCCAGCGCGTCCGGCGCATTGGCCAGCAATTGCTCCACGAATCTGGCGCCTGCGCTCTCGAGCTCGGCAAGCGGCACCACCTCGTGCACGAGACCGATGCGACGTGCATCTTCAGCGCCAAACCGTTCGCCGGTCAGCGCGTAGCGGCGTACCTGGCGCACGCCGATGGCGTCGCAGAGCTGCGGGATGATGATCGCGGCGGTGAGCCCCCAGCGCACCTCGGTGATCGAGAACAGCGCATTGTCGGCCGCGACCACGATGTCGCAGGCTGCGATCACGCCGGTGCCGCCGCCGAAGCAGCCGCCCTGCACCAGCGCCACGGTCGGCACCGGCAGCGTGTTGAGGCGCTGAACCGCCTCGAAGGTCGCGCGCGACGCCGCCTCGTTTTCTTCGAATGACTTCGGCCGCACGCCGTTGATCCATTTCAGGTCGGCGCCCGCCTGGAAATGCTTGCCGTTGCCCTTGAGTACGACAACGCGCACCGACTTCGTCAGGAGATCGTCGATCGCCGCGAGCACACCCTGGATCAATGCGCCGTCATAGGCGTTGTTGACCTCGGGGCGGTTCAGCGTGACGGTCGCGACCCCGCGCGCATCGAGGCTCCACAGGACTGGGCTGGCGGACATGGACGTTTCTCCCTCATCGGCATCTCGTGACGCACGCACTATGGCGAGTGGATACAGGTTGATCCATCACTTTCCGGCGTGATGCGGCCGCGCCATGCGCATGACGGGTTGCGCGACGCCGCTCCCTTGTAGAAACTAGCGCGGCATCTTCCAGGGACTCGTTCGATCCATGCGCATTTGCATTTTCGGCGCGGGCGCCGTCGGCAGCCATTTTGCGATCCGGCTGGCACGGGCCGGACATGACGTGGCCTGCGTGATGCGTGGGCCGCATCTCGACGCGGTGAAGGCGCGCGGCCTGACGCTGAAGATCGGAGACACCAGCGTCACCGCGCGGGTGAAGGCCTCCGCCGATCCGGCCGACCTCGGACCGCAGGACGTCGTCATCAGCACGCTGAAAGCCACCGGCGTCAGCGCGCTCGCCACCGGGCTCGCGCCACTGCTCAAGGACGACACCGCGATCGTGTTCGCGCAGAACGGCATTCCCTGGTGGTACGATCTCGGCCTGCCGGCTGATCATCCGGCGATTCCCGATCTCGGCTTCCTCGACCCCGGCGGGCAATTGCGTGCTGCCGTGCAGAAGGGGCGGATCATCGGCGGCGTGATCTTCTCCTCCAACGAGGTGATCGCGCCCGGGGTCGTGGCGAACCTCTCGCCCGAGCGCAACCGCCTGCTGATCGGCGAGTGCGACGACCGCCAGAGTGAACGCATCACCTGGCTGCGCGGCGCCCTGGGCGATGCGAAGATCGAATCGCCCGAGGTGAAGCAGATCCGCGAGACGATCTGGTCGAAGCTGCTCACCAACATGTCGCTGTCGGTGCTCTGCCTGCTGACCGGGCTGACCGCGCGCGCGGTTCGCGATGATCCGTCGATGCAGGACGTGATCCCGCGCCTGCTCGACGAGGCCAACGCGGTGGCGACGCGCTTTATTCCCGAGGTCAAGCGCGTCACCCGCTCGGGCCCCGCGCCGGACCACAAGCCCTCCATCCTGCAGGACTATGAGCTCGGCCGTGCCATGGAGATCGACGTGCTGGTCCGCGCGCCGGCTGCGTTTGCGCGCGCTGCCGGCCTCTCCACGCCAATGCTGGACCTGATGGCCGCGCTCGCGATCCAGAAGGCGCGTGACAAGGGGCTCTATCAGGGCTGACAATCTGCGCGGGGCCGATAACAAGCAGGACATCGTACCATGCAAGTCAAGGACAAGGTCTGCGTCGTCACTGGCGGCGCCAGCGGCATCGGCGAAGCGGTGGCACGGGCCTATGCGGAGGCCGGCGCGCGCGGCGTCGTGGTCGCCGACCTCAAGACCTTGCGCGACCGGCTCGCCAGCGTCGCCGGCGATATCGACGGGCTCGCGGTGACCGCCGATGTCGGACTGGAAGAGGACATCAAGGCGCTGGTGGCAGCCGCCGAAGGCAAATTCGGCCCGGTCGACGTGTTCTTCTCCAACGCCGGCTTGTCGCGCAAGGGCCAGGAGACGGCATCGGACGCCGACTGGGACGTGAGCTGGCGGGTGCATGTGATGAGCCATGTGTTCGCGGCGCGGGCGCTGGTGCCCGGCATGCTGGCGCGCGGTTCGGGCTACCTGCTCAACACCGCGTCGGCCGCGGGGCTGTTGGCGTCGCTGAACTCGATGCCTTACGGCGTCACCAAGAACGCCGCAGTGGCGCTCGCTGAACATCTCGCGATCCAGTATGGCGATCGCGGCATCCGCGTCTCGGTGCTGTGTCCGCAATCGGTGCAGACCGGCATGACGACGCCGGGCCCGAGCGCCGCGCGCGTCGATGGCGTGCTGCAGCCGGCCGAGGTCGCGCGCATGGTGATCGAGGCGATGGCGGAGGAGCGCTTCATGATCCTGTCGCATCCGCAGGTGCATGAGTACATGCAGCGCAAGGCCGCCAATCGCGACCGCTGGCTGGCCGGCATGCGCCGCCTGCGCGACCGGATTTATGGCGCAGCTCCAACCTGACCGGACGTAGTCCGGATGGAGCGCAGCGAAATCCGGAACGGTGTCACAAGCGGCGAATGGCTCCCGGATTGCGCGCCGCTTCATCCGGGCTACGAATGCTTCGCGACCCACGCCGCGAACGCGTCCAGCACTTCTATCGTCACCTCTGCATCGTTGCGGCCGGAGCGCTTGAGCACGTGGAAGGAGTGATCAGCCTCCTGCACCAGATGCAGCGTCGCGCGCGGCCCCAACCCCTTCACCACGGGCCCGAGCAGATCGAGCTCCGCCAGCGCATCGCGCGTGCCCTGCAGGAACAGCATCGGAATTTTCACGTCAGCAAGATGCTTGGCCCGCTCGTTCGACGGCTTGCCCGCGGCATGCAGGGGAAAGCCGAGGAACACCAGCCCACGCACGCCTGCGAGCGGCGCTTTCGCCTGGGCCTGCGAGGTCATGCGTCCGCCGAACGATCTGCCGCCGGCAAACAGCGGCAGATCGCCGCAACGGCGCGCGGCCTCCGCCACCGCCGCTCGCACCGCGGCCTGGGCCACCGCGGGCGGATCCGGCCGCTTGCTGCCCTTCTCCACGTAGGGAAACTGATAGCGCAGCGTCGCGATGCCGCGCTCGGCAAGGCGGATTGCAATCGTCTCCATCGACGGATGTGTCATACCGGCGCCCGCGCCGTGGGCGAACACATAAGCCGCGCGCGCCTGCGGCGGCCGCAACAGCAGCGCGGATACCGCGTTGCTGTCGGCGACTGCGATGGTGAGCTGTTGCGCGCCGGCGGCGTTCACGCGTTGCCTCCAGACAAATTGATCCATCGTTTCTAGCTTTCCGCGGCGATGCGCGCAAATGCCGCCGCATCCTGCCGACGAAGGTGAACTGGCTCACACCCGATCAACATTTCCGTTGTTAGAGCGGGAGCCGCGACTATAGGATGGCGCATTGCTTGACACACGCAAGACGCGAACCTGTTTTCGGCGAACTTTAATATCTGATGAATATCACGCGGTGACCGCGAACTGGGGGACGGGGCATGCCTCGCAAGACGATCGTTATCATCGGCCTGTTGATTGTCTCCGGCGTGTTCTACTTCAAGGACGATATCGAGACGCTGGTGAGCGGCTTCCGCGTGAAGGCCGTCGACTATCGGCCGCCGGCAAAGACCGTGTGGCTGGACCAGAATGTCAGCACCGAGCGGCTGCGCTGGTTCTACCACGCCGATCAGGGGACCCGGACCTTCCTCATTCCCCATGAATGGTTCATGGCGCTGGAGCAGCCGACAGTCTGGCCGCTGTTCACCGCCGCGTCCCGCCTCAGCGACACCGACTATCTCGGCCGCTTCGGCTTCATTCCGGATACGGTGATTCCGGGCAAGCCCGATCCGCTGCCGATCGGCTTCGCGCAGGGTGGCCCGATGCTGGATGCGAACGGCGCGCCGTGGCGCAATCCGCACAGCAAGGCCGACATGACCGGGATCGGGCTGACCTGCGCGGCCTGCCACACCGGCAGCTTCACCTATCGCGGCACCGAGGTCGTGGTCGACGGCGGGCCGGCCAACACCAACCTGTTCGAATTCCAGAAGAGCGTCGGACTGTCGCTGCTGCTGACACGCTTCTGGCCGGGCCGCTTCTCCCGCTTTGCCGACGAGATTCTCGGCAAGGACGCAAGCGTCGACGAACGCATGGCGCTGCGTGGCCAGCTCGACCTGGTGCTGAAGCAGTACGCCGAGATCAACGCGCTGGAGAATAAGGTCGCCGCCAACAGCGTCGAGGAAGGCTATGCCCGGCTCGACGCGCTGAACCGGATCGGCAACCAGGTGTTCGCGCTGGACCTGAAGAATCCGAACAACTATGCCTCGCATTCGGCGCCGGTGCATTTCCCGCGGATCTGGAACGCGCCGTGGTTCAGCTGGGTGCAGTATGACGGCTCGATCATGCAGCCGATGGTGCGCAATGCCGGTGAGGCGCTCGGCGTCAGCGCGGACCTCAATTTGCTCGACGAGTCCAGGGGCCTGTTCAAGTCGAGCGCACGGATCGACGTGCTGCACGAGATGGAGCGGATGATCGCCGGCGACCCGCCAAGCGAGGACAAGGGGTTTAGCGGCCTGGCGTCGCCGAAATGGCCGGAGAACGTCCTGCCGCCGATCAACATGGACCTCGCGAAGAAGGGCGCCGAGCTCTACAAGACGCATTGTCAGGAGTGCCATCGCCCGGCGATCGACAGCAAGGCGCTGCCCGCGAGCGAAGCCTATGCGCTGTTCAAGAACAAGGCGTGGTGGACCAAGAACGACGCCGGTCAGCCGCTGCTCGATGTCGAGCTGGTGCCGATCAGCCATATCGGCACCGACCCCGCGCAGGCCGCGGGCCTTGCCAGCCGCACGGTCGAGACACCGGCCAATCTGAAGATCAAGGATGGCGCGTTCGGTCCGGCGCTGGGCGAGCTGGTCGAGAAGACGGTCGATTACTGGTATGCCCAGAACAAGACCCCGCCGGAGGATCAGCAGCGCATCAATGGCTACCGGCCGAACAAGATCCAGGCGCCTCTTGCCTACAAGGTCCGCCCCCTCAACGGCATCTGGGCGACGCCGCCCTATTTGCACAATGGTTCGGTGCCGACGATCTACGCGCTTCTGTCGCCGGTGAAGGATCGGCCGAAGACGTTCTATCTCGGCAGCCGGGAATATGACGCCAAGGACCTCGGCTATGTCTGGAAGGACAAGATCAGGAACGGCTTCCTGCTCGACACCTCCAAGCGCGGCAACTCCAATGCCGGGCACGAATTCTCTAACGAGAAGCGCCCGGGCGTGATCGGGCCGGAGCTGAAGGAAGACGAGCGGCGCGCGCTGATCGAATTCATCAAGACGCTGTAGGCCGCGAAGGGACTGCACCCCCTCTCCCGCTTGCGGGGGAGGGTTGGGGTGGGGGTGTCTACCAGTGAGGAGAGAGCCCCCACCCGCATCACATCTATCGATGCGATGCGGCCTAAGAGCGAGCTTCGCTCGTCTCGACCCCGCAAGCGGGAGAGGCGAACCGACCTCGCGGGCCCAACTCGTCACATGTTCTGCGTTCAGCACGGTTAGCGAGTTGGCGATCTACCTCCGCTAGGATGGGGCACCCCCTCAACTCTTCGGCGCCGGCCCCTGCCTGCGCGCGGGACGCGTCATTGCCTCGAGCTCGAGAAGCTGGTTGAGCTGCGCTTCCGTCAACAGCTTCTCCTCCAGCACGATGTCGGCGACCGAGCGGTTCTCCTTCAGCGCGCGGCGCGCGACGCGCGAGCTTGCTTCATAGCCCAGCGTCGGCGCCAGCGCCGTGATCAGGCCGATCGAGCCCTGCACTAGGCTGCGGCAACGCTCGCGGTCGGCCTCGATGCCTTCGACGCAGCGCTTGGTCAGCGTGTCGATCGCGGCGGTCAGCATCCGCAGCGAGCTCAGCACACAATAGCCGATGGTCGGCTCAAAGGCGTTGAGCTGGAGCTGGCCGCCCTCGGCGCACATAGTCACGGTCAGGTCATGCCCGATCACGAGGAAGGCGACCTGGTTGACCACCTCGGGAATGACCGGATTGACCTTGGCGGGCATGATCGAGGAGCCGGCCTGCACCGCCGGCAAGCGGATCTCGCCGATGCCGGTGCGCGGCCCCGACGACAACAGCCGCAGATCGTTGCAGATCTTCGACAGCTTGACCGCGACGCGCTTGAGCACGCCGGAGAACAGCACGAAGGCGCCGAGATCCGACGTCGCCTCGATCAGGTTGGAGGCAAGCACCATCGGCTGGCCCGACAGCCGCGACAGCTCCTCGACCGCGAGCGCGGCGTAGCGCGGATCGGCGTTGATGCCGGTGCCGATCGCGGTCGCGCCGAGATTGACTTCCCGGAACAGGCTGACGATCTCGTTCAGCCGCGCGACATCCTCCTTCACGGTGACGTGGAAGGCGTCGAACTCCTGGCCGAGCGTCATCGGCACGGCATCCTGAAGCTGGGTGCGGCCCATCTTCAGGACATCGGCAAACTCCACCGCCTTGCCCTTGAGCGCATAGGCGAGATCACCGAGCGCGCGCACCAGCGGCTGGGTGGCGAAGATCACGGCGAGCCGCAACGCGGTTGGATAGGCGTCATTGGTCGACTGCGCCATGTTGACGTCGTCGTTCGGATGCAGCGCGTGATAGTCGCCGGGCTTGCGGCCCATCAGCCGCAGCGCCACATTGGCGATCACCTCGTTGGCATTCATGTTGGTCGAGGTGCCGGCGCCGCCCTGGATCGCATCGACGACGAAGGACTCCGCATAGACCTTGTCGGTCGCGATCTGCGTGCAGGCCGCCTCGATCGCCTCGGCCTTCTCGGCCGAGAGATACCCGAGCCTCTTGTTGGCGCGCGCGGCCGCCTGCTTCACCAGCGCCAGCGCGCGAACGAATTCCGGGAAGTGGCCGACCGGAACGCCGGTGATCGGAAAATTCATCACCGCGCGCTTGGTATGAATGCCCCACAGCGCGTTGGCCGGCACGTCGTCCTCGCCGAGCAGGTCGTGCTCGGTGCGCGACTGCGCCTTCGCTTTATCGATCGGCACGGTGCGGACGGTCGCGACCGCGAGCTCGCTGGGGCGGCCGCTCTCGCCTTGTGGCGACGCAGCGCCTGCCGTGTTGGCGGTTTCAACCTTCGATTCGGCCATTGCTCCCTCCATGCACCTTGAAGCTCTGTCGTTGCCGACGCCGAACATGATGCGCCCGGCAGTGGTCGAAAGCCAATGCCAATCGGCAAAATCTTGCACCAGGCGGCGATCATGAAGCGAGGATCGCGGTGAAATCCGCTCCCGGATTCCGCAATCGGAATATTGTCTTATTCGTCTTGATAACAACAACTTATCGTCCCTGCCGTCGGCACGCTTGGCATGGCAGTGCCGCGGCCTTCGCCCCGACCTCGGCACGTGCCAGATCAGCGATCGACCGACGCGAGGCTGCTCCGAAGCGCGACAAACAGAGGCGCGCTGCGGCCTCTCGGATGAATCACTGCTGCCTCTGGAATACTGGATCGCCCGCTTTCGCGGGCGATGACAATCGTGGAGAGATGGCTTTGCGTTCTCGCGGCGCTTCGACGGCGTTCTGCGTAAGCCGGAATGCAGTGACGACCATGACGTCCGATCGGTCCGGCACAGCGGCGAGATCAAATGGCACGGCCACATGATCTATATCAGCGAAGCACTGGTCGGCGAGCCCGTCGGGCTGATGGAAGCCCAGGACGGCTGGACCGTCAGTTATGGTCCGATCCTGCTCGGTACCATTGCGCACCGCGACGATCGGCTGCGCAAACCCAAACACACTTGGGCTGTGGACTTGAGGACAACGCTGCGCGCTGCCCTCAGGGTCCACAGCCTCAACAACAGCAGACCTGAACGAAACGAGAATTGTGTTACCTATGTCGTCGGTCTGAACTGTTACCTATCTCGCCGGTTGCTCATCCCCACGCCCCTGCCGGCCAATTGACATTCGCAGGCGGGATGCCAGACTTCGGCAAAAATACAGGGTGGAGACCTCTGGATGGCCAATCTCGCGGCCTCGAATCATGTCGCCCGTGTTTTGTCGACGGCCAATCAGGTGGCCGGCGTCGACACCGAGTCGCGGATTGCCGCCTCCTGGCGGCGCTGCCTGGTAAGCCACAAGCTCGACCCCGCCCGCCGCGGCCCGCCGCAGACGCTGACCGAAGCCGAGGTCCGGCACATCGCGGAGCCGATGGAGGACCTGATCCAGGTTGCCATTCCGGAACTGGAAGACCTCGCGCGCGTGCTCCGCGACTCCGGCTACTGCGTCAATCTCGCCGATCCCAACGCCACCATGCTGGTGAGCCGCCTGCCCGAGGGTGACTACGCGCGGATGTTCCTGGAATGGAAGATCTACACCGGCTCGAATTTCGCCGAGACGTTTGAAGGCACCAACGGGCTCGGCACGGCGCTCGCCGAGCAGCGGCCGATCCTCGTGCATGGCGACGAGCATTTCCGCGAGCAGTGGCACATGTTCACCTGCGCGGTGTCACCGCTGTTCGACCATGCCGGACGGCTGGCCGGCGCCATCAACATCACCTCGTGCCGCAGCGATCTCGGCCGTGGCGCGCATGAGCTGGCGCTCGCCGTCACCACGGATGCGACGCGGCGGATCGAACGCTCGTTCTTCCGCCGGCGCTACCGCGCCTCCTGGATCGCGACCCTGCCCGGCGACGGGCATGGCATGCTCGCCTATGACGACGACCGCCGCGTCGTCGGCGCCTGCCGCCACGCGCGCGCCGCGTTCGGATTGACCGATGCGATGATATCAGACGGTATCGACCTGTCGCATCTGATCCAGCTCGACGATCGGGCGGCGCGGGCCCCCGAAGAGGCCGTCGCGCTGCGCCGCGCCGACGGCACGCCGTGGGGACATGGCCGCGTGGCGCCGCCGGTGCGCACACGGTCGCCGCGCCCGATGCCGGCGCCGGCGCGCGACACATCGGGAGGGCAGTTCAACGGGCTGTACAGACTGGCGGGGCGCGATCCCGTGCTGCTCAAGGGCGTGAAGCGGCTGATGACGGTCGGCAATCTCGATCTGCCGATCCTGCTGCACGGCGAGACCGGGGCCGGCAAGGACGTATTCGCGCGCGCCATCCATGCGGCGAGCAATCGGGCCCGCAACAATTATGTCGCGCTGAACTGCGCGGCGATGCCGGAAAGCCTGATCGACGCCGAGCTGTTCGGCTACGAGGCCGGCGCCTTCACCGGCGCGCGGCGCGAGGGCTCGAAGGGGCTGATCGTGCAGGCGAGCGGCGGCACGCTGTTCCTCGACGAGATCGGCGACATGCCGTTGGCGCTGCAGACGCGGCTGCTGCGCGTGCTCGAGAATCGCGAGGTCTGGCCGCTCGGCGCGCTCAAGCCCGTGCCCGTCGACATCCGCCTGATCAGCGCCACGCATCGCGACCTCGCGAAGATGGCGGAGGACGGCAGCTTCCGCTCCGACCTCTATTACCGGCTGCGCGGCATGGAGGTCCGGCTGCCCGCATTGCGCGAGCGCGCCGACAAGCAAGAGGTGATCGCGCAGATCGCGGAAGAGGAAGCGCCGAACTGCCGCATCTCGCCGCCCGCCTGGGCACGGCTGATGTCCTATCCCTTCCCCGGCAACATGCGCCAGCTCCGCCACGTGCTGCGGCTCGCCGGCTGCACCGCGGAGCACGGCGTCATCGCCGAAGCCGATCTCGATCTGCCGCCGATGGGCGGCGGCAGCGCGGAGCAGGATCACGCCGCGACCGAGCGCGCGACGATCGCCGAAGCGCTACGCGCAAGCGGCGGGCGCGTGACCGAAGCCGCGAAAGCGCTCAAGCTCAGCCGCGCGACGCTGTACCGCAAGATCAAGTCGTTGAAGGTCGGGCTGGACGGCTAGCTAGGATTGCTTGTTCAACCTGCAGCCCGTGAGCGACGCAGCCATTCGTTCAGATCGATGCGGCCGAGGCGCGCCTCGCCCAAGGGCACGAGCGAATGCTCCTCGACCCGGCCGCCCCAATACAGGGCGTCAGGGTCTCTTACCACGTCACGCGGGTCGCCAATTGCCTTCAGGTAGCGGGCGATGATTTCGTTGAACGGCGCTCGCTCCGGGCCTGCGATCTCGACGATGCCGTTGCGCGGCGGCTCGAGCGCCACATCGGCAACGAAGGCGGAAACGTCTTCCGCCGCGATGGGCTGGAATAGGCCGGGCGAGAGCCTGACCGTGTTTCCATCCGCACTTGCAGCGGCGATGGCCCCGAGGAATTCCATGAACTGGGTCGCGCGGATGATGGTGTAGGGGATACCGGAAGCCTCGATCAGTTTCTCCTGCGCCACCTTGGCGCGGAAGTAGCCATTGTTGGGCGTCCGGTCGGTTCCGACGATCGAGAGCGCGACATGGCGCCCGACGCCGGCTGCTGACTCCGCCGCAAGCAGGTTGCGGCCGGAGGTCTCGAAGAACTCCATCACCGCCTTGTCCTCAAAGGAGGGCGAATTGGCCAGGTCGATCACGACAGTCGCATCGGCCATGGCTTCCTTAAGCCCCTCGCCGGTGATGGTGTTGATGCCGTTTTTGGGCGAGGCGGCGACGACCTCATGGTCGCGCTGACGCAGAATGGCGACGGTCTTTGAGCCGATCAGTCCGGTACCGCCGATCACAACGATCTTCATGGTTGGTCCTCCTTGTCGGTGACGAGGTTTCTTAAGACGCGCTTGCCGCATTTGCCGGCGGCAATTGTCATGGATACGCCGATCCGCAGAAGCTTCGATGGATGCCGCGCGGGCCGACCACGGCAGCGGGAGAAGGGGTTAGTGAGCTCCCGCTGCCTCATCGAACGCTCCCTCGCACGCGACCACACTATAGCATGGCGCGGGCTGTTCTGGGACGTTCGCCGTCTCGTCAGCGAGCATTCACGCGACCCGTTGGCTCATCTGGGGCCACGCTTGCTGAGCCTTTACCCATCGCGTAGACTAATGCGCGCGTTCCAGCCAGCATGCTGGGGTATCGAAAGCTTCAGCCGCTGCCGGGATATCACCGCGGGCTCTCTTTCGTGCCGCAACGCAAATGCTGGGCATGACGTATAGCCCGCTGTGCACTCCTTGATTTGAGATTTGATTTCAGCAAACGCAGGAGGAGTCTATGCGGAATTTTATCACCATTTTCGTTTCCGGCGTGGCAATCGTCGCTGCGGCGTCAACCGCAGTAGCGGGTGAGAAGGTGCTCGAGTTCAAGCTCGTCACCAAGCCGATCGACGTCAAGGTCATCGAGGCAGCAAACGTCGAGGGGCAGACGGTCGTGTCCGGCAAGTTCTTTGGCGTCGCCGTCTTCAATGATGGCCGTATCGGGGTGAAAGAGTTCGTCCATTCGGGAGACATGCTCAAGGGCTCGGGCCCATTTTTCGGCTACAGCACCTACACGTTCGAGGATGGCTCGATCACGGCGCGTTACACCGGCGCGGTCAAAGACGGAAAATCGCATGGCGAATATACGATCCTTTCGGGGACGGGCGCCTATGCGAACGCGACGGGCACGGGAACGATCGACAGCGCGCCGAACCCGTTCAAGGGGGTCAACCTCCTGAACATCAAACTGGACGTGAAAACGCCGGGGTCATAGCAGCACAGCGTCCGCAGGACCTCAGCAAGGACAGTGACGCCTCACATGGGCGCGGGCCCGGCCGGCGGTCGCATGGCCGCGCCGGGCTCACGCCATCAAACGCGGCGTGAGGCGGACCAAGCCTGTTGGCCGGCGGAGCCCATGTCTCTCCCTCTCGAAAATCTGGCGATGTGACGAAGGGCAGCGCCAGCTTGATCAGTATCCGCCTCCAGGGGCGCCATGCTTCCCGACAGTTCTCAAGCCGGTCGAGACAGGATCGGGTGCCTGCGCCGTTTGCCGTGCCGATGTCGGCACACCGTACGTTTCAGGAAAACTCGTTCCAGCTCACACGCCGTGCGTCGATGTCGCCGAGCGTGACTGGATCGCGGATGTCGCGCACGCTGTGGAAGCCGCTGCGCAGATAGACCAGCGGATCGACCGCGGTCGCGGCGCGCACATGCTTGACCTCGCCGATGAAGACCGAATGGGTCTTGGTCTCGAGCTCTTGCGTCAGCACGCAATCGAAGGCGGCCACCGCATCTTCCAGCACCGGCGCACCGGTCGCGCCGGTGGTCCAGCGCCCAAACGCAAAACGGTCGTCGCCGTTGACGCCCTTCTGGCCGCTGAAGGTCAGCGCCAACAGCGCGTGCTCCTCGTTCAGGAAGTTGACGACGAAATGGCGCTCCTCGCGGATGCGCTCATGCGCGCTGGCATTACGGTTCACGCAGACCAGGACCGACGGCGGGTTGTCCGAGAGCGAGCAGGCCGAGGTCACGGTCAGGCCGGTCCGTCGTCCGGGCTCGCTGCCGACCGTCACCAGCGCGACGGCGCCGGCGCAATGGCGCATGGCCTGCTTGAAACTCTGTGCATCGACCGTCATGCCGCAACCCCGGTATCGAAAAACCCCGTTCAAGATATGCGACACAGGGTGCGAGGCAAGCCCCGCACCCTGCGCACCAGTCATGCAGCCTTCTCGAACTCGGCGCCGAGATGCTTCAGCCGCGGCATCACCTCGTTCTTGAGCAGATCGAGCGAGTGCCGCCAGGCTTCGGGCTTGTGCTTGTAGTCGAAGCCGAACACCAGCAGCACGCCGAAGCCGCCGACCTCCCGGTAGATCTTCTCGATCTTCTCGGTGACGGTCGCGGGCGAGCCAACGATCCAATTCCGGCGCGCGCAATATTCGACGGTGACGTCGCTGTCGGGCACGTCGGGGGCGTGCTTGAGGTAGTCCTTGAAGCCGAAATGGCCGAGCAGCGGCAGGAAGTATTCGCTCATCATCCGGCCCATCATGTCGCCGACCGAGAGCTTCCAGGCCTCCTCGTCGGTGTCGGCGACGAAGACCTCGCGCACCATCCGCCAGTCCTTGCGGCTCGGCTTGCGGCCGGTCTTGGCCGCGCCGGCCTCCACCGACTCCCAGTGGCTGCCGACATAGGCGGGGTTGAGGTTGAGGCTCATCGGGATGAAGCCGCGCTCGCCGGCGAGCTTCAGCGTGTCGGAGTTCTTCGACAGGCCGGCAACGCCGATCGGCGGATGCGGCGCCTGCACCGGCTTGATGTGGGGTTTGAGGAAGTCGAACATCGTGTCGGGCTTGGTGACCGTCCAGTACTTGCCCTTGTGGGTCCACGGCGCCGGGTCGGTCCACATCTTCAGGATGATCTCGAGCGCCTCACGGGTCATGTCGCGGTTCTGCCCCGACATGCCGTCGACGTTGAACATCGCCCAGTCGCTCGGCAGGCCGCTCGCCGCGACGCCGAAATTCAGCCGCCCGTTCGAGAGGTGGTCCAGCATCGCGACGCGGTTCGCCAGCTCCGCCGGGTGATGATACGGCAGCAGGAAGCCGCCGGGCCCGATGCGGATGTTCTTGGTCTGCATCAGCGCCTGCGCGATCAACAGATCCGGCGACGGATGCGGCTCCCACGGCGCGGTGTGATGCTCGCCGATCCAGGCCTCCTGATAGCCGAGCTCATCGAGCCAGCGCAGGGTCTGCAAATCCCAGTCGTGGCCCTCCTTCAATCCGCACTCCGGCGGATGCGAGGGCATGGTGAAATATCCAAGCTCCATGGCGTGTTCCTTCTTGCTAGAATTCAGTCGTGCAATGCGTCTTGCCGCGCATTCGAACGGCGAGATGAGCAAGCGCCGTGCCAGCGCGGGAATCGCTGATAATGAGAAGGAAGGCCCGGTTTTCGGCCGGCTGCGGCCGGTGCACGGGCCGAACAAAAGCGCTGAACGTCTCACAGTCGCGAGACGGTGTCGCAGATATGAGACGCATACCGCGCTGTGCAATCGCGGAAGAACTGCACCCCCTCTCCCCGTTCTTACGGGGTCGAGACGAGCGAAGCTCGCTCTTAGAGGGTTGGGGTGAGGGGCTGCCTCCGCATACTCATTGATAAAGACACTCGCGGAGACTCCCCCTCACCCGGAACGCATCTAGCCCCCGCAAGCGGGGCGAGGTGAAGCGGAGCCCGCGGTTTGATCCGGCCGAAAAACCCGTCCGTTCTAGCCCGCGGCGCGGCGCGGCTTTGCGTTGGCGTCCGGCTCGGACGGCGCCGGAATCTGCATCAGGATGGTCTGGCCGAGCGAGGCGATCTCGATCCCCTCCTCCTGGAAGCGTCGCTTCATGCGGCGGTTGAACTCACGCTGCACCGGCCAGCGGCCGCCATCGGTGCAACGGATCTGGCCGACGATCGTCACGACCGAGCCGTCGACCTTGTCGACGCCCCACAATTCGAGATCGCCGCGGATCAGGGCACGGTACGTCGTCTCGCGGCGCATCTCGGCGACGATGTCCTTCAGGATCTCGCCGGCGCGGTCGGTGTCTTCCTTGAAGGCCACGTTGACGCTGACCGAGGCATTGCCGGCGCCGCGGCTGGCATTGGTGATGGTCGTCACCGCGCTGAACGGCACGACATGCACCGAGCCGTCGCCGGCGCGCAGCCGCATGGTGCGGATCGACACGTTCTCGACCACGCCGGAAAGCCCCGACACGGTCACGGTGTCGCCGACCTGCACGGTGTTCTCCAGCAGCAGGAACAGCCCGGTGATGAGGTCCTGCACCAGCTTCTGCGAGCCGAAGCCGATCGCGATGCCGACGATGCCGGCGCCGGCCAGCAATGGCGCGACATTGACGCCGATCTCGCTCAGCGCGGTCAGCCCGACCACCGCGACGATCACGCACAGCAGCGCGGTGCGCAGCATCGGCTGGAAGGTGCGCAGGCGCGCCGCGCGGGCAAAGTGTCCCTCGCGCGACAGCGTATTGATCTGCCGGTCCATCAGCGCATTGGCCACCTCCCAGATCACGGCGGCGGCGAACGCGGCGATGCCGATCGTCACCAGCGCCGAGATCAGGCGGCTGCCGATCTGCCCGCCATAGAACCAGACGATGGCGTCGACACCCCAGACCTCGAGCAACGCCACGAAGCCGATGAAGGCGATCACCGCCGAGACGATCTTGCGCAGCAGCGGCAGATAGCGGTTGGCGCGCACCTCCAGCCCCGGGAAGCGCTGCAGCAGATCCGGACTGATGCGGAAGCCGCGATCGATCAGGCTCAGCACCACCATGGTGACTAGGCGCGTCACCAACAGCACCGCGATGGTGCCGACGAAATATTGCAGCAACAGCGAATAGCCGTTCTGGATGTTGAGCGCCCATACCGCCCACAGCGCGAGATCGAGCGCGATCGCGAGCACATGCCAGAGCCCGGCGACGCGGTTGCGGACCCGCGCCGCAAGCCCGACGCGGTCGGCCGGCGGGCGGATCGCATCCGCGACCTGCCGGCGGCACTGCAGGATGATCACGACGACGAAGAGATGCACGACCAGCATCACGAGCCGCAGCAGCGCGGCATAGCCGGCGCGATGCAGGCCGAGCAGTAGCGCGACATTGGCAAAGCAGACGCCGGAGACGCCGACGGCGACGATGCGCCGCGCCCAGATCTCGATATAGGCCGCGGTCTCTGCGCGGATGCGGAACAGACCGAACGGTCCCGCCAGCGCCCGCACCGCGCAGATCAGCGCGCGCGAGAACGCGTAGGCGTTGACGACGGCGAGGATCACCAGCCGCGTGGTCGACTGGTCGCCGATCTCGGTGCCGAGCAGCGCGGTGGCGACGCCGACGAACACGACCACCGGCAGCAATTCGAGCAAGAGGCGCCCGAGCACGACGGGCAGCCGGACCACCGATTGCCAGGCCCGCGCCAGGGTGAGCCGGCGGCGCTGCAGCTCGGGCTCAGGCGCAACGTCGGCGACCGACGACGGCGGATCGGCGACCGCGAGCGCCTGCGGCACGCGCGCCGTCTGCGGCAGCCGCGATTCCAGAAATGCCACCGGCCGCTTGATCAGGCGGAACACCACCCATTCGACGGCCAGCGCGCAGCCGAGCACCAGCGCAAGCTTCCAGGCGATGTCGATCAGGAGGCCATAGGCCGCCGGATCATTAGCGGTGCGCACGAACCAGTAATAGAACGCCGGGAAATGCGTCAGCGTCCGCGCAACGTCGGCCACCTCGCGCGACATGTCGGTGACCTGCTCCGACACCATCAGCAGGAGCTGCGCGCCGAGGCTGTCGGCGGTGAGCGGAATCGGGGAGTGCTCTTCCGGTGCGGGTTGCGCCGCCTGCGGCGAGGCATTGGCGATCGCGCGCAGCGTGTTGATGATCTCGCCGCGCTTCCTGTCGTCCTGCAGCGTTTCGAGGGCGCGCTTGGCCTGTTCCGGCGTCAGCGCATCGCCGGTATTGGCTTGCGGCGGCGCCGGCTTGGCGCCGGGCTGCGCGAGGGCAGGAGAAACGAACAGGGTGAGGACGAGAAGGATCGCAAAACGAAGTTTGTGCGACACGAGAGCCTCTTAAAATAAATTGCGCGACAGCAAATTCCTGGCTTGGAATCTGCCCCCGCGCTCGCGTCATGCCGATTTACTCCTTTTCGCCCCGATGATGTGTCGGAAGTTTGCTGGCGCGGCGGCGATCTCTTGGCATTTGCCGCAACATAATCGTCACAAGCGTTGAGCCGCGTTTACGCATGCAGGATGCGTTGTGGGCAAGCCGGCTGAATGGCTCACCACACGCCAGGGCTGAGGCAGGACAATCTTTCGCTTGACGCGCTGGAGCCACTATGATGTTCTTATTTTGTTCCTTTGTTTCCAATTGCGTCTTGGGGGTCTCATGCACGACGTCTTTGCCGACGACGGTCCGGTACAGCTCTTCATTCACGACGACGGCGAGACGCCGCTGGAATTCGTGCAGGACTTGTTGCGCACGGTGTTCGGGAAATCTCAACAGGAAGCCATCGCCTCCGCAGCCTTGATCGAGGCCAAGGGTGCTATTCCGTGCGGCCCCTATCCGGCCCCCGTCGCACGGGCAATGTTCAACAGCGCGAAGTGGTTGATCCGCTCGAACGGCCAGCCGTTGCTGATCACCACCGAGTCCGCCGACGCCAGCCGCCCCTGTGATCTCTGCGAAGCGCCGAGGGCCGTCACGGAGATTCTTCTCTCCGGTACGACCGCCTCCCTGTGCAGCGACTGCCTGCTCGCCGCACGCCGCAGCTCGGAAGAGTTGCCAGGCAACGAGTTTCGATACGCTTTCGTTGCGCTCGATTGGCATTTCGCCGGCGTGCCCCGCAACCTGATCGTGACACGGGCGCGACAGTTTCCAGGCCACATGCGCGCCGATGTTCAGGTCGCGATCGACAAGCTGCTCACGGATCCGATCCATTTCTTCGGCATCCATGAAGAATATCGCTACGAGACGATTGGATTTGCATCATTGATGAAAGACAGCCGCAACGCGCCGGCGATCGCACCACCGCAGTATCAAGACGTCGACATCGGCGAGCCTGAGCCGGTGAAGTGCCTCGTTAACGGTTTGTGGCTGTGCCGGTCCGGCGCGCTACGCTATGCGGTGCTGCTGACCTATCATCGTGAGTATGACCGCGAACCGGCCGTTCGGATCGAAATCGGATTGCCGGCGGGCGCTGCCGGCGATGCCTTCGTACAGCGCACTTTTGCCGAACTGGAAATTGCCGTGCATGCGGCCCGGTCCTATCGCGGCAAGATCCTCTCGCTGGAGGGCGGCTCTGATTACCGGGGACGTTCGCGCGGCGTGACCGTGCATCGCCTGCCGACGGTCGATCGCGACGCCGTGATCCTGCCGGACCGGACGCTGCGGCTGCTCGAGCGCAATGTGCTCGATTTCGTCGGAAGCCGCGAGCTGCTGCGCAAGCTTGGCCAATCGACCCGCAAGGGCATCCTGCTCTATGGCCCGCCCGGCACCGGCAAGACGCACACCATCCGCTACCTCGCCACCAATCTGCCCGGCCACACGACGCTGATCATCACCGCCGAGCAGGTCGGCCTGCTCGGCGCCTATATGAACCTTGCGCGCCTGCTGCAGCCGACCATGGTGGTGATCGAGGACGTCGATTTGATCGCACGCAGCCGCGAGGAGATGGGCGGGCCTTGCGAGGAATCGCTGCTCAACAAGCTGCTCAATGAGATGGACGGCTTGAAGGAGGATTGCGATATCCTGTTCGTGCTGACGACCAACCGGCCAGAAGAGCTGGAAAGCGCGCTCGCCGGCCGGCCCGGCCGCATCGACCAGGCGATCGAGGTACCGCTGCCCGACGAGATCGGACGCGACAAGCTGGTCCGGCTCTATGGCAAGGGCCTGCCGCTCGAACAGCCCGTCATCGACGACGCGGTGCGGCGCACGGAAGGCGTCAGCGCCGCCTTCATCAAGGAACTGATGCGCCGCCTCGCCCAAGCCAGCATCGCCCGCGACGGCGGCCAGAATATCACGTCGGCCGATATCGAGGGAGCGCTGAACGAGATGCTGTTCGACGGCGGCCACCTCAACGTCAAATTGCTCGGCGGCGCGCAGAGAATGAGTGCGTCGCGGTAGAGGCACAGCGCGTTCTCGGTACGCGTGTCTCGCAGACGCGACGCGGCAGGAATGCGTTGATCGCCGCTCAATCCCGCAGCGCCGGCGGCAGCAGCAGCTCGCGCTCGCCGGCCGCGACGCGCGCGAGTTCGGCGGAGGTTCGTGCCAGCACGCCCTCCCAGGCCTGCGGCTTGTCCTGGCGGAACATCCGCATGGTCGGATACCAGGGACTGTCCGCGCGGTCGCGCAGCCAGCGCCAATCGAGCGCGTAGGGGCACAAGAGCCAGACCGGACGGCCGAATCTCCGCGCGAGAACGATATCGGCGCCCGCCCTTGACACGGTTGCTATCATGTAACATGTAACGTTACATGAACCGCGATAGCCGTTTATCGAGCGTGCTGCACGGCCTCCTCCACATGATCGGGGCGGCCGAACCGGTGACGTCGGACCAGCTTGCCCAGGCGATGGCGACCAATCCGGTCGTCGTCCGCCGCGTCATGGCCGGGCTTCGCGAGCAAAGCCTTGTCCGCTCCGAGAAAGGTCATGGCGGCGGCTGGACGATGGCGCGCGATCCATCCGACATCACGCTCGCGGACATCTATCGCGCGGTCGGCGCGCCGACGATCATCGCCATGGGCCACCGCTCGGAAAAGCCCGGCTGCCTGGTCGAGCAGGCCGTCAACGATGCGCTCGGGGATACGTTTCGCGAGGTCGAAGGGATCTTCCTGACACGGCTCGGTGCCGTGACGCTCGAAGCGCTTGCCAAGGATTTCAACCGCCGACTCGCGAAACACCGGCAGTCACTCGAGGATCAGGTACATGCAGCACGGTGAGCAGACCGATCAACTGCCGTTCAACGATCCCGCGCGCTGGGACAAGATGGCTGCCATCTACGAGGCGCAATCGCAACCGTTCACCGCGCATTTCGCCGAAGCCGCGGTTGCGACGCTCGCGCTCGGCCCGTCGTCGAAAGTGCTCGACGTCGCGACCGGCACCGGCGTCGCGGCGCTGGCTGCCGCCCGCACCGGGGCGCAGGTCACCGCGATCGACTTTTCCGCCGGCATGGTCGAGCGGGTTCGCCTCCATGGCGTCGCGAATATCGAGGCGCGGCAGATGGACGGCCAGGCGCTCGATCTGCCGGATGCCGCGTTCGATGCCGTGACATCGGTGTTCGGCGTGATGCTGTTTGCAGACTGGCGCGCCGGGCTGCGCGAGATGGCCAGGGTGACGCGGCCGGGCGGATCGGCGGCAATCGCGGTCTGGAAAAGCCCGGACGGCGCCGCGGTGCATCTCATGGTGTCGCGGATCGTCCGGATGCTCTATCCGGATCTGGTCGGCCAATCGCCAGCGACAGGCCTGACCGCGCTGGCCGATTCCGATCGCCTTGCCGCGGCCGTCATCGCCGCCGGTTTCTCCGATCCGACGATCACGGAAGTCAGCCACGATTTCAGCCTCAATGTCGGAGATTATCAGGGGGCCGACCGCCTGTTCGAGTTCGGGCCGCAATGGCAGACGCTGAATGAGGAGCAGCGCGCGGCGGTCGTGCGCGAATTCGAAATGCAGGTCGAACGCGGACGCGTCGGCGATATCTTCCTCATTCCGTCAACGGCGCTTATCGCAACGGCGCGGCGGCGGCCGTCGTAACCCGCTCGGCGAACGCAGGATCAGGCCTCTCCCCAATCGCGTTGCGAAAGAATCCCCTGCCGCAGCGCGAGCCGGACCAGTTCGATATCGGAGCCGACACCGAGCTTGGTCTTAATCAGATAGTGGAGATTGGCGACCGTCTTGGGGCTGATATGGAGCATATCGGCGATCTCGTCGCTGGTCCGCTCGGCGAGCAGCATGCGCAGCACCTCGAACTCCCTTGGCGACAGCACGTCGGCCGCGACAACGTCACCGGCAAGCCGGCTCAGCGCCAACTCGTGGTCGATATCCGGGCTGATGGCGATCCGTCCGGCCAGCACATCCATGGCGGCCTGCACCAGCGTCTCGGGCGGACTGGTCTTGGTGACGTAACCGCGCGCACCGGCGCGGATCGCCTGCACGGCGAAGGCCGCATTCTGGTGCATGGTGAAGACCAGGACTTGGGCATTGCGATCCCATTGCCGGATGCGCCTGATCGCTTCGATGCCGCCGATCCCGGGCATCGCGAGATCCATGATGACAAGGTCGGGCTTGATCTCCTTGAACAGCCGATACGCCTCGGCGCCGTCGGCGGCCTCCGCGACGACCCGCAATCCCGGTTGCTTCTGCAGCACGGCGCGATAGCCCTCGCGGACGACGGCGTGGTCGTCGACCAGCATGACCGTCGCGACCGTATCCTTCACGCCGCATGCTCCGTCACCACATTGCCGACGACAGGCCGATCCGTCGTCACCACGGCCGGGATCACGGCGCGTAGGACGGAGCCGCCGCCCTGCCGCGCGGCGAAGTTGAGCCTGCCGCCGAGCGCGGCCACGCGCTCGCGCATGCCAAGCAGACCCAGGCCAGATCCGGCCGGACGATCGCACGATTGACCGTCATCCTCCACGATCAGCTCGATATCCCCACGCATGCTGACGCCGGAGCCGTCCTGCAGATCGCGCATCGCGATCGCGAGGCTGATCCGGCTTGCTCCGGCATGCTTGGCCGCGTTGGTGATCGCCTCCTGTGCGATGCGATAGAGGTTGGCCGCCAACTCGGCCGGCAAGGCATCGCAGATGCCGGACAGGCTGATCTCGAACCGGGTCTGCCCGCGGCTGCGGCTGTTCCATCCGGCGATCAGGCCTTCCAGACTTGCGGTGAGGCCTAGCTGCTCGACATCGGGCGGCCGCAACCGGAACAGCGCGCCACGCAATCGCTCCATCATGTCGGCCGCTGTCCGCGCGATGCCGTCGCATTCGGGCAGAATGGCCGGGCAGTCCTGCGCCGCGCTCTGCCGGGCCGATGCCGCGAGCGCCCGGATCGCGGCCAGCGACTGCCCGAATTCGTCGTGAAGCTCGCGCGCAAGGTGCAGGCGCTCGTCATCCTGCAGGGCGATCAAGCGGCGGGTTAGTTCGTTGCGTTCGGCGAGCGTGGTGCCGAGGCGCTCGGCGAGATGGTTGAAGACGTCGCGGATGGCGGAGAGTTCGGCGAGATCGAACGGCGGCAACCGGGCCGCGAGGTCGCCCGTCGTGATCCGTTCCAGGCCGTCGCGGATCAAGCCTGTGGGGCGAAGCGCGCGCGCCAGCGCCATATAGACGAGCGCGCCCAACAGCGGCAGGGCCAGCGCCAGCGCGGCCATCACGCGGCCCGCCCCCTGCCAAGCCTCCGACGCAAGCGTCGCCGGATCGACGGAGACCACCACGTCGCCGACCCTGCTTCCGCGCAAGAAGACCGGCCCGATCGTTTCGCGCCCGGGATCGAACAGCTTGCGATAGAACATGGCGAAAGCATATGGCGCGTCGGCCGCCTCGCCCCGCGGCCCGCCGCAGACGCGCTGCACCATCGCGCCGTTCCGGTCGCGATAAGCGATGCACAGGCCTGGCGTCATCACCGATCCCGCGACCTCCTGAAGGTCGGGAAAGCTCGAACGCGGCTGGTTGATCCATTGGACCTTGTTCTGCTGCAGCTCGAGGGTCCGCGCCGTGATCGAGGCGATCATGTCCAGCCTGGCATGCACCGATCGATCGCCGTCGACCAGGAAGAAGGCCGATATCGCGGCAAAACAGAACGCCGACGCGGCGATCACCCGCAACGTCAGGCGGAGCTTCAGATCGCTTCTCGGAAACATCTGCATCGGCGGCCGTCCTTACTCGGCTGACCCTGAGGCATCTCCTCGCCAATCTAGCGGCCGAACCGGCCCGACGGGAAGCGCCGCGGCCCCGGCTCGGCAACGTCGTGAAAATTTCCCGGCCCCGCGCGTGACGAGGTCGGCTTCGACCAGCCGTCCGCCCTGGCTAGGCTCGCTCGACCGTTCATCCTCCACCACGACAGGTCCGCTGCCATGCCCCGCTCCCGCCCCGTATTGCAAACATTCGTTCTCGCCGGACTTCTCCTTGGCTTCGGCCCCACCTGTCCCAGCGCGCTTGCGGCGCAGCGGGTGGGCGTGGAAATCCAGGATTTCGGCTATCTCGACACCTCGCGCGAGCCCACCGACCAGAGCGCCTCGCACCAGGAGCGCCTGCAGGCCTTCACCGCGGCGCTCAGGCGCGACGTGGCGGCCGACGCGCTCTATCGCCTCGTCCCCTCCTCCTGTGGTTCGACCTGCGACGCCGATGCGCCGCTGACGGCCGAACGGCTGCGCGCGGCCGCGCAAGGCGGTGCCAACGTTC
The DNA here is from genome assembly GCF_029910095.1 of Bradyrhizobium sp. ISRA464. Classification (NCBI taxonomy): domain Bacteria; kingdom Pseudomonadati; phylum Pseudomonadota; class Alphaproteobacteria; order Hyphomicrobiales; family Nitrobacteraceae; genus Bradyrhizobium; species Bradyrhizobium sp. ISRA464. The sequence goes on from NZ_CP094526.1 coordinate 8,172,110, forward strand.
TGATCGTCGGCCTCGTTCAGAAGATGAGCACGCTGGTGCAGTGGGCCCGCGTGCGCGCCGTCGATCTCGACAAGAACCGGGTTCTGTTCGAGAAACTCTACACCTTCCGCGGCGACAATGATGAGGCATGGCAACGGGCCGAGGCGTTCGTGGCGCGCGAAATCCGCGAGGCGTTGGCAAAGCCGCAGCCGGCGGCAGCAGCCGCGCCAATCAAGCTCGCATTGTTCAACTTCGAACTCGAGGATGCCAGCGCAGCCGGCCTGGAGACCGCGAGCGATGGCGCCGAGCTCGCCAACACGACCGACGCTGTCAGGCAAATGCTGGTGCAGTCCGGGCGTTATGCGCTGGTGCCTGTCAGCGGCACTGAGACGGACGCCGCGAAGCCGCGCGCCATCCAGGACTGCGGTGGATGCGACGTGGAGATCGCCCGGAAACTCGGCGCGGACCAGTCGCTGATCGGCGTCGTCAGGCGGATCAGCCGCACCGAATATCTCGTATGGTTTCAGCTGCACGACGCCGGCACTGGCAACGTCATCGCAGCCGGCGACAGCGGACTGCGGATGGGCGCGAACTACTCATGGAGCCGCGGCGCGACGCGCCTGATCCGCGACAAGCTGCTGGAGCCTGCACAAGCAACTCAGCTCGCGCCGGCCTCGCGCTGAGCGCTGCGGCGTGGGGTGCAGCGCGGACGTCATCGACACCGAGCTGCATCCCGGCCCGCCGTCAAAGACGCGAGCACGCCTTCCTGTCGTTGCGCTTCTTTCCGTCACTGTCCGTCGGCGGCTGCAGGCCGGGGCTGTTGGCCCAGCGGTCGAGTTCCTCGATGATCCGCTGATGGCTCGGCCGCTGCGGCGCCGGCGCGCCCGGTTCCTGCGAGAGTTTCCGGGGCAACTTGACCTGTTCTGGCATGCTATCCCTCCAGAGCTGGACGGTTGAGAGAATGCCCCGATCGATCGCAAGTGTTACGCACGCACCTTCAGGAGGTCGCGAATTTCGGTGAGCAGCTCTTGATCCCTGGTCGGCTTCGGCGGCTCGGCCGGCGCCGCAGGCGTCTCGCGCTTGAGCTTGTTCATCAGGCGAACCACGATGAAGAGAACGAACGCGACGATGAGGAAATTCAGCGTCAGGGTCAGGAAATTGCCCCAGGCCAGCACTGCGCCCTGCTTCTTGGCGTCGGCCAGGTTGGTTGCAGTCACCGACTTCGACAGCGCGGTGAAGTAGTTCGAGAAGTCGAGGCCGCCGGTGATCGCGCCGATGATCGGCATGATGATGTCGGCCACCATCGAGCTGACGATGGCGCCGAAGGCCGCGCCGATGATCACGCCGACGGCGAGATCGACGACGTTGCCCTTCATGGCGAATTCCCTGAATTCCTTCAGCATATGATCTCCTCCGAAAGCTGGATGCTGGTGCGAACGTTAGGTTCGGGCCGTAACCCGGTGGCTGGACTATTTGTGGTCTGTCGACCCGGCCGGCGCGGCGGCGGACCGGGCGGGTGCCGCAGGCTCCCACGGCGCAGGCAGGATGACCCGGGCCGGCGGCGGAATCTGCGCGGTGCGCTGGACATTCGCGTCCGGCTGTCGCGGTCCGCGGTCCGCGTCGTCCGCATGGGCGATCGTCGCATAGGCAGCGAGTGCCAGAGCGAGCAATACGATTCCAATCGCGCCGGCAGACCACGGGTTGTTCATCGTGGCGACATGACGTTGAGCCATGGCAACTGTTCCTCACGCAATGAATGCTGGACTCGGGCGAGGCGCGCGTGTGCAACGGTTCGCGGCAAACCGCTACGCCTCGAGGCTTCCCGCCTGGCTATCGGTGATGATGCCGCAGATATTCGTGCAGCGAACTCGAGCCCGTCTCCTTGAGAAGGCTCTTGAGCATCATGTCCTTCCGGCGCCCTGCGGCGAAACTCTCGCCATATTTCTTGCGCAGCGCGGCAACCGTGGTGTTGCCGTGCTTCCGCTCGATCCGGCCACTCTTGTCGCGATGACGGCCGTCGAGATCTTTGCGTGTGGTTGCGCGTACCTTTGCCATTTCCTGCTCTCCCGTGTCATTTGCGGTGCGTGCGAAACGTCTCGTCTGCCGCGAGCTCGCCTCGCACGGGGTTCGGTACAGATCGTCGGGGCGCGACGGGATCCGGACGGATCGTGATCGCGCTTCGGCTTCTTGTTTGAGCATGATCGTTCCGGAACGCCGCTACAGGCTTGTCCGGAGCATGCCTCAGACCTTGATGTCGCTCGGAAGCTTGCCGCCGTTGGCGGCGAGCTTGGCCATCACCTGCTGGTGCAGCCAGACGTTCATCGCAGCGGTGTTGTTGGTGTCGCCGGTGTAGTTCAATTCCTTCGCGAGCTCCTTGCGCGCCGTCAGGCTGCTGTCGAGACCGAGCGCCTTCATCAGATCGACGATCGAGCTTCGCCAGTCGAGCCGCTCGCCCGTGGCGGCCGCGGCCTTTTCGACGATCGCAGCGACGTCCACCGTTTGCGGCACTGAGGCGTCGGGCGCGTCGGGCGCGGTTGAGGCGGCCGGCGACGCAGCGGGTGCGGCAGTCGTTGCTGTTGCCGTCGCCGTTGCCGTCGGGGGAGTCTTGGCCTGGGCCGAACCATGGCCGAAGATTGCGCCCATGATGCTTCCAAAAACGCTCATGATCTTTCACTCCGTTCGCCAGAGACCGCATCGGTCTCGTGCTTGGATCCGATGACGGGGCGGACGATAGGCCAGGCCGCCGGAGCTGCGGAAGATGACCTTCGTCACTTTCGGAAGAACGGGCGACGTGGTGCAAGTTGGCGGTCAAGCGTGCGGCGGCGAAGCAAGCCGCACGTTGCGAAGCCATTCATCGCGCGCCCCACGTGCGATGAAGTCAGCCGCCCCGGCCCCGATTCGCCAGCCCCGAGAAGTCGGGGCGGCTGACACAGTCACGCGCTTCGCGCGAAGCCGATTGCGACCGACAAAGACCCGGTGCTGCGACTAGAGCGTTTTCGAGCGAAGTGGAGACCGGTTCGCGCGAAGAAAACGCGTCAAACGAGAATCTAGAGCTGGCGGCGACGAATGGTCTGGGCGAGTTCCGCAAAGCTTTCCGCGATTCCCGCGCCGGTCTTTGCGCTCACCGATTTGACGCTCGATCTTGCGAGCTCGCTGATCGCGCCTGCGCTGCCTGCTGCTTCCGGAAGGTCGATCTTGTTCAGGAGCGCCCTGTAGGGCCTGCCCGGAAACCTGGCCTCGAAACCACGGACCAGTTCGACCATGCGGGTGACCGTCTGCGGCCGTGTGACATCGGACACGATGATCGCGGCGGACGCGCCGGTAACGTAGACGGTGTCGAAAATCTGCGTGCCGAAATCGCCGTCAGTGTCCCACAACACCAGCCGCATCGGCTCGCCGCCGTCGGCGGGCGCGACGTCGTGGCTCAGAATCTCGACGCCGAGGGTCGACTTGTATTGCCCCTCGAACCGGTCGTAGACCAGCCGGTATAGGATCGACGTCTTGCCGACCCCCATATCGCCGAGCAGCATGACCTTCGCGGTAAGCATCAGTGCGCCACTTCGGTTCGATAGACGTTTTCGAACGACACGCGGCGGTTGCCGCCGACCGTCGTGTCGATCCGGTCGGTGATCGGCATGGTCGCCGCACGCGACACCAGGATCAGTCGCGACGGATCGATCCCGAGCGCGGTCAGTCTCCGCGCCACCTGCTCGGCCCGCTTGCGCGCCAGTGTCCTGTTGGTGCCCTCCGTGCCGCTCTGGTCGGCATATCCGACGATGCGAACCCTGAGGTCGTTGTTCGCCAGCAACCCTGCGAGCTGGCGGATCTGCTGCTCGGCCTGATCGTTGTCGAGGAATTCGTTGGAATTGTTGGCGAAGAACACCGCCGTCGAGGCGATGAAGCGGTCGAGCCGCGCGGCCGGACCATCGACGACCGACTGCAGCGCGGCGTATTGCTCGCCCAATTTGGCGTGCTGATCGGCGAGCTTGTCATATTGCGCACTCAGCGCCGCTGATTTCTGATCACCCGACTTCGATTGCTCGGTCATCGCCTCCCGCATCTGGTCGACGCTCGCTTGCAGGCGCGCCAGGCTCTGCTGCAGGCTGCTGATCCCGGCCTGCGATGCCGCGAGCTGCTCCGGCGCGGACACGAGGCCGATCCGGTCGACGACCCGGTACGGCGCCGCGGCCGCCGCGAGCGCATCGATCAAAGGCGCGGTCTCCAGCTGGCTCGGCTCGATGCCCGATACCGCGACGCTTCGGCTGTGATGATCGAAGTCGAGCCGAAGCGGAAACGTGGTCAGCAACGGCTGCTTCGCGGCAAGCTGCTCCAGCGCCGCATAGGTGCGCCGCTCCAGCAGGCTCCGCGTCACCGATACGGCCGCGAACCAGACCAGCATCGCAGCTGCGGCCGCAAGCAGACCGAACAGAATGATCTTGCCGCGCCGACCCGTCGCCTTGCGCGGCGTGTCATCCGTCTCGATCGACGCCGCCAGCGACGCAAGCATCGGGGCATCGCAATTCGCTCCGCGGTCGATTCGCTCGATCGAATCGAAGAACAGCGAATTGATCCGGGCATTGTCGGCGGGCCGCAGCGGGCCGAGACACTCCGCCGCGAGGATGAAACGCGGCGAGGCGCGCAGCGCGATCTGCCGTCCGCCGAAATCGAGCGTCTGCAGGTTGCCCTCGCCGGCGAGCGCCTGAACGGAAAACTCCAGGATCGCCGCGACCATCGCGCTGAGCAGGTCGGCGCGTTCGTCGGGCGTTTCGTCGCGCTTCCAGTCCGCGACCAGGCGTCCATTGCCGCGCTCGATGATCAGCAGGCGGTTCACCCGCGGCGGATTGTCGGCCAGCACGAACTCGCTGATCGGACGTCCCGTCACCAGCGACTTGATGCGCCCCACCCAAAGCTGGGTAGACGTCAGGGAATTGATGCGCTGCTCTAGGGCTGCAACCATCTCCCTGAAGGAATTCGCCACCGCGGCGCTGACCAGCCGGCCGACGATCGGATACAGCGCCTCGACCATCAGCTCGCGCGAATTCCTGATCTCGCTCCTGATCGCGGAGACCACGGTGGGCGCGATCGCGTTGGCGAGTTCGCGCGGCCGATTGACCTCGGCGCGCTCGAGGGCCGCGACCAGGATGTCGGCCGTTGCGGCCTCGAGACGATCGGCGGAGCCGACATATTGCTGCAGCGACGTAAGGTCGGCTTCCAGCGACTGCAGGCGCGTCGCCTCGGGCTGAAACAGCAATGTCTTGAGCTGCTCGATCTCGCGGTTCTGGCCGGCAGCAGCTGCCATGTTATTTTCCCGTGCGGCCGGATCCCAATCCGCTGATCGCTGCGCCGAGCTGCGAGATGGCCGTACCGATATCCTTCAGCGAGTCGAGCCGCTTCTGCTCGGTGTCGCGCTCGAGGTCGGAGACCCGCGCCTGAACGGCAGCGATCTCGTTGGCGAAGTCCGCCTGCATCTGCTTCAGCGACGCCTGCATCTCCTCGCGCAGGCCGGCCAGATTGCTTTCGATCGAGCGCTGCGCGCCGCCGAACAGGAGGTCGCGGACCTGATCGATCGTCGCCGCGGCGTGCGCCGCCGCATCCGCGCCATTGGCGGCTCCATCCGTGTCCCTGGTCTGGCGCTCGCTGCCCTTCATGGTCGTAATCCTGCTCGTCCGAAGCTACGCAAAATCCGGCTTTGCTGTAAAAAGCAAATCCAGAACAGTCCTATAGCCAATTTCGTTGGCCCGGCACAGAGCAAGGCGAGCAATCAGAAGGGGATGAGGCCGGAGAGCGTGCGATCGCGAGCAATTATTTCTAATAAGTTATTGCCTTTATTGCGAGTTCTGTACGGTTCTTGACCTGGCATTTTTCCAGGATGGTGCTGACGTAGTTCTTCACGGTTCCCTCGGCCAGATGTAGCCGCTCGCCGATCTCCGTGTTGCTCTTGCCCTCGACGATCAGCGTGAGAATTTCATTCTCTCGCGCGGTCAACCCGTCGCGAACCGGCAGCTTCGCCGAAATGCGCGGGCCGCGCAGCCGCTTGAATTCGTCGAGGATGCGCGCGGCCACGCCCGGTGACAGTCCGGACTGCCCGTTCATCACGGCGCGGATCGTGTCTGCGATCTCCTCCATCCTGGCGTCCTTCAACAGATACGCCTTCGCGCCCGCGCTCACGGCCTCGAAGATCAGATCGTTGGTCTCGAATGTCGTCAGGACGACGATATGGGTCTGCGGAAGCTCGCGCAGGATCCGCTGGGTCGCCGCGATGCCGCCGACGCGCGGCATCTGCAGATCCATCAGAATGACGTCGGGCCGGTATCGCCGCGCAAACTCGATGGCCTGCTCGCCGTCGGCCGCGCCGGGAAGCAAATCGAAATCGTCGTTCTGTTGGGCAAGGAGCGTGGCGATCCCTTCGCGGATCAATGCCTGGTCCTCGGCGATCAGCACCCGCACCTTCTCGATCTTGCTCACGGGCGATTCCATCGTTCTCTCGAAAGCCTCATGATCATCAATGCCGCGGCCGTCTGCTCACTCGGCCAGCACGCCCGCAGACGCCGCCGGCGGCACTCCCACGGGCAGCGATATCCGGACCAGTGTACCCTGCCCCGGTGCACTTTCCACCGCGCAGTCTCCGCCAACGAGTTCAGCAAATTCGGCCATTCCAATCAATCCGAAATGTCCAGGCTTCGGCACCGCCGGATCAAAGCCGCGCCCGTCGTCACGAATCTCCACGATCAGCTTCCGGCCGACCGCGGCCGGCTCCTCGAACGCACGAAACGAGACATGACGCGCCTTCGCATGCGCCTGGACATTGCGCAGTGCCTCGCTGAGGATGCGTTGCACGGTCAAGGCGCAATCGCGCAATCCTCCGCGCGCCCCGTCGTCGATGTGGGTCGTGACGGCGATCCCGCTGCGGTCCGCGAAGTCGGCCAGCAATCCTTCAACGTCCAGATCGAGCTCGAGATCGTCGGGCGTGCGCAGGCGGGCGATCGCCTCGCGGGCGCGCGCCAGCCCGCTCGCCGCCGCGTCTTCCGCGGTCGCAAGTCCGTGCGCGGCGCGCGCCGGATCGGTCGACAGATAATGCCGGACAAGCCTGATCTGGGTCAGCAGCGCTACGATCGAGTGCACGAGCGTATCGTGCAGGTCGCGCGCCAGGCGAAGGCGGGTGCGTGCGAGCGAGGCGAAGCGCACCTCCGCGCTCGCCGCCTCGAGCTGCTGCTCCATCAGGCGGCGGGCGCGGCGCTCGCTGCCGAGCAGCGTTTCGACCTGACGCGCCGCGAAGTCCGGCATCGCGATGACGAAGTAGTGCGACTGCTCGCCATTCCACAGCACCACGGCCGTCACCGGTTGCGCCATCCCCGGCGATGCGCCGCGAACGCCGGCAAGCGCGATCGTGTCGCGCTCTCCCGCGGCGAGCGACGCCAATTCGGATTCCATTCCGACCAGCAGCATGCATTCGCAGCAATCGGTGCCTACAGCGGGAAGCCATTCGACGAGGCGCCCGATCTTCCGCACCATCTTTCGGTCGGCGCCGATAACGGCGAGGCCGATGACGTCGGCTTCTGCGGCCGGAAGCAAGTCCGCGCTCAGGTCGATCATTCGTTGCCCAAATCAGCTCAGCGAGCCACCCACTTTGGCGTAAGCCCGCGGCGGCCGCAAACGAATATGACTTTCGTCACGACCGATCCTGACTTTCGTCAGATGCCGCTGCCGCCCGAAATGCGGTTTCTGGTTCGTGAAATCGTGCAAGCCGCGGTGTGCCACATGCGGGTGCACGTGGCGATGCCAGCCGGGCCGCGCCTCACGCAGGCCGCGCCATTCGACCGGAGTGAGCTGACGGATGAGGGTCGCGCCACGAAAATCGTCGCGCACGGAGCCGCGCAGTTTGGGCGACTCGGCCAAGCCCGCAAAGCGGCGCCGCCTGAGCGCGACGCAGAAGGCGGCGCTGCACGAAGCCCTCGCCGGCCGTCTGCAGCTCTATCCGCGCGGATATGCCGCAAGCAAGACCGGACCATTCCACTCGCGACGCGCCGTGCTCGGGCTTGCGCGCGCAGGCCTGATCAAGATCAGCGCGACGATGCGCTACGCCTCGGCAACCAGGCGCGCGCGCGAGATCTTCCTGGGCACAATGGCCGGTGGAGCGGGTGAGCAGGCCGGGCCGCAGGTTGCGAAACATCGTGCCGGCGACCACTTTGATGGGGCTGCCGCTCCCGGCAGCGGAGCCACGCGCGAATAGCGCGCCGGCCGGGCCATTGTCTGCCCCTCGCCGGCGGTGAATGGTAGAAAGGCCCGGAACGCACGGCAGCCGTCGCCGTTAAGTTGCGCGACCACGGCTGCAACAGACAACGAGGATGCATGCTCGCGCTCTGGATCATTGGGTTGGCGTTCGTCGGCAGCGGCCTCGCCGCGGTCCTGTTCGGCGTCAGCGCGCTCGAAACACCGTTCGGGAGCGCGCTGTTCGGCAGCGGGCTGATCTTCGTTGCCTCGGGGGTCGTGATCTCGGGTCTGGGCCTCGTGGTCCGGAAACTCGACCGGTTGCGGGAGGCGATCGAGACACGCGCGGAGCTGCCGCTTGCTGAACCGACCGAAACCGTTCCAGCCATCGCCACCGCGACGGTGGAACGTCAGTCTCCGCTTCGATCGCGCGACGCGAAACGGCAGGCGGCGCAGGATGCCCGCGCAGCGGAAGACGCCGTCGCACCGCAAGAGCCGGCGCATCCGCTGATCGGCCGGTCGTCACGGCCTGGACGGTCCTCGTTGCCCGCGCGTCGAACGCCGGCGAGCGAGGCGCGGCAGGCACCCGCGGTCGTTCACTCCGGCACCGTCAACAACATGGACTATCAGCTGCGCGCTGACGGGACCATCGTCGCGATGTTGCCGGGGCGAAAGCTGGAGTTCGCGTCGATCGACGAGCTGCGGGCCCGTCTCGCCAGCCTTCCGGACGACGACGAGGACACATCGGCCGGCCAGCGTTCGGCCTGAACGCCGGCACGCCGTCTGACCGGAGCACCCATCCTCGCCGCGGAGCCTATCGCTGCTCTGCGCACGCGCCATCTGGTAGCGCATTCGCTTCCCGCTCAGCACACGCCATAGCTCGTCGAAGTTCGCACCGTGACTTCGGATGGAGGGCCGTCTTCCTCGCCGTCGCATGACCTTGTCCCCGGTAGGACAGCGGTCCGCTTGCACGGCGTTGACCGCGAACGGAGCTGCCCGCAACGAGCAGATCAGCTCTGCAGCTAAACTGCACAGATAATCTTTACAGCTTACCTGTATATATCTAATCTCTATCGACATGAACAATTCATCGGAGTCCCTCCGGCAATCGCGCGTCTCGGCGCTGGCTGAGGACCTGCGCCTGCTGATCGGAAAACTGAAGCGCAGGCTGCGCGAGCAGAGCGATCGCGGAGACCTGCCGCCCTCCCAGGTGGCGGTCCTGCTTCGGCTCGAGAAAGACGGGCCCGCGACCGTATCGAGCCTGGCGCGATCCGAAGGGATGCGTCCGCAATCGATGAGTTCGGCGGTCGCCGCGCTCGAGGCGGCAGGCCTCGTCACCGGCAGGCCCGATCCGGAAGACGGCCGACAAACCATCATGTCTCTCACGGATGCCTGCCACGACTGGATCCAGGCCGGGCGCGCCGCGCGGCAGGACTGGCTGTCGCGCACCATCACGGCGCGACTGTCGTCGCAGGAGCAGGACGAACTCGCCGCCGCTGTCAGGCTTTTGAAGCGGCTCATCGACGATTGATGCGGGCTTCGCCGCATCGATCGCGCCGAATCCCGGTTGGCAGAAGGAAATGATCATGGCCCTCACGACGCTCGATCCGATCACGGCCCTCATCGTTGTCGATCTGCAGAGCGGCCTCTTGGGCTCACCCTTCATCCATCCGATCGGTGATGTCGTGGCGCGCGCATGCGCCCTCGCCATGACTGACATCCGACCGGAGGCGCACGATTACAGCCTCGCCAACGTCTTCCCGCGGCTCGGCGAGACCGGCTCGACGCAGTCGATCATCGAACTCCTCGAAGGGACGCACGTGCATGAACTGGCTTGACCTCGTCGCCTACTTCTTCGGCGGCGGATTCCTCACCAACGCCATTCCCCATGTCGTCGCCGGCATGATGGGCGAGCCGTTCCAGACCCCGTTCGCGAAACCGCCGGGCGAGGGACTGTCGACATCGACCGTCAACATCGTGTGGGGCGTCTTCAATCTGCTCATCGGATATCTCCTGGTCTGCCGCGTCGGCGAATTCGGCCTGCGGACCACGAGCCACGTCGCCGCACTCGGCCTTGGCGGACTCCTGATCGGCGTCCTGCTGGCGCGGCGGTTCGGGCGGTTTCACGGCGGCAATGGACCAGAGCGATCATGAGAGGCGTGTTTCGATCACTGCGGAGCTTCAACTACCGGATCTGGGCCGCGGGCGCGCTGGTGTCCAACGTCGGGACCTGGATGCAGCGCGCCGCGCAGGATTGGCTCGTTCTCACCCAGCTTACGAATCATAGCGCGTCCGCCGTCGGCATCGTCATGGCGCTGCAGTTCGGGCCACAGCTTCTGCTGATGCCATGGTCAGGCTTTGCCGCCGATCATTTCAACCAGCGCCGGCTGTTGATGGCCACCCAGGCGACCATGGGCGCGCTCGCACTTATCCTCGGGGCTCTGACCGTCACCGGGCTGGTGCAGCTCTGGCACGTCTGCACATTCGCTTTCCTGTTCGGCTGCAGCGCGGCGCTCGATGCCCCGGTGCGCCAGACATTCGTCGCCGAACTGGTGGGTGATCGGGACCTGTCGAACGCGATTGCGCTGAACTCGACCTCGTTCAACGCCGCGCGGATGATCGGACCCGCGGTCGCCGGCCTCATCATCGCCTCCGTCGGCACCGGCTGGGCATTCCTCTTCAACGGCGCGTCGTTCCTTGCGGTGCTGGCGTCGCTGTTGCTGCTCCGCAAATCCGAGCTCCGCCCGAACGCGCGCGCCCACCGCGCCAAGGGCAGCGTCACGCAGGGCTTTCACTATGTCTGGTCGCGCCCCGACCTCAGGACGACCCTAGTGATGCTGTTCCTGATCGGCACCTTCGGGCTGAACTTCCCGATATTCATCTCGACCATGGCGGTTGGCGTCTTCCACACCGACGCGCGCGGCTTTGGCCTGCTGTCGTCGATGATGGCTGTCGGCACGATGTCGGGCGCGTTGCTTGCCGCGAGCCGCGACCGGCCGCGCTTCGCCTCGCTGTTGCTCGGCGCCGCGATCTTCGGACTGGGCTGCACACTGGCGGCGCTGGCGCCGAATTACTGGCTGTTCGCCGCCGCACTCGTCGTGATCGGCGTCGCCGCACTCACCGTCACCAACACCTCGAACGCGCTGATGCAGCTCTCGACCGAACCCGCGATGCGCGGACGAGTGATGGCGCTCCGGCTCGGCGTCGCGCTCGGCGGCACCCCGATCGGCGCCCCGATCGTCGGATGGGTCGCCGATCACCTTGGTCCGCGCTGGGCGCTCGGCGTCGGCGCGGCCGCAGGCTTTGCCGCCGCGCTCGTGGCCATCGCCGCGCTGTCTCAAGGCAAGGTCGACGCCAAGCGCGGCAGCGTGCCTCACGCGGCGGAGTGATCAGTCACTTTTCCGGATCAGATCATGCTCTAATAGGCGCAGGACGCCATGTTCGGCTGCACGGTCAGCCGCAGGGCGACCTCGGTCGAGCCATCCATCAGCCGGCGCTGACACCATCCACGGAGAACCGGTCGTCAACCCCGACCTTGGGTCAGAAAACGAGCGAGCGCTCTCTCAGAAAATTTGATCGCCCCCCTTTTCCGACGGCCAGTCTCTAGGCTAGGAATTATTAAGGGCCAAGAGCCCACGCCTGGACCAGACAACCAGACAATAGAGTCCGGGCTACACATTGGGAGGAGGCAACGTTGCGTCTCGCGCGCCAGCGACCGGGGACCAATGCATTCTCGATGGACGTGCTTTGCGCACGCATCCTTGAGCGCCACCGCGATTCCATCAAGGTCCAGAAGCCGCATCTCGCCGTTCCGAACCTCACGCGCATCATCGGCGCCACGCTCACGCTGTCCAACAAGCACGGCTTTCACGCCACCACGCTGCGCCAGCTCGCGGAAGCCTCCGGCCTCAGCATGGGCGGGCTCTACACCTACTTCGACAGCAAGCCGACGCTGCTGTCGATGATCCTCGGCGAGGTCGCGGAGACCGCTTCCGAAGTTCTCACCGCGCCACCCGACGACGTCAAAGGGGATGCCCGCAAGCATCTGCACTGGATCATCGCGACGCATGTCCGGATGAGCGAGGCGATGCAGCCCTGGTTCGTGTTCGCCTTCATGGAGGCGAAGTCGTTTCCACCGGCAGAGCGTCAGCGCGCAAAGGACATGGAGGTCATGACCGAGAAGATCATCGCCAACGTCCTCAAGCAGGGCGTCGCCAGCGGGGTCTTCACGATCGAGCAGGTCACGCTCACGGCGTCGCTGATCAAGCCGCTGCTGCAGGACTGGTACGTCAAGCGCGCGAAGTATCGCACCCGCGGCACCTCGATCGAGGCCTACATCAACGGCGTCGCGACGTTCGTCGACGCCGCCTTGGCGGCACGAAACCGGACCGGCCGCATCGTCGCCGGCTCCCGCTCCAAACCGAAGCAGATGGCGCACTCATAGCCCGCAGGAAGGACTAGGCAATGAAGCGATTCCGATTCAGTCAGCAGGAGATCGTCTTCGCCGTGTTCGCCGTGCTCTTCCTCGCGTTCTCGATTTTCCTGCGCGGCTTTCTGACCCCCGAGAACATGCTGACGCTCCTGCAGAACGTCGCCGTGCTCGGTATCCTCGGGCTTGCGATGGCGATCGTCGTGATCGGACGCGGCATCGACATCTCGCTGATCGCAGCGCTGGCGGTGCCGCCGGGGCTCGTGCTGCAGATGGTGCAGGACGGCCACTCGCTGACCGCGTCGCTGCTGACCGCCGTGCTGCTCACGATCGCTTTCGGCCTGATCAATGGCTGGCTGATCGCCTACGCCGAAGTCCCGTCGCTGTTTGCGACGCTGGCAACCGGCCTGCTGCTCGCCGGGCTCGGCCAGGCCGCGCTGTTTCAGCTCGACGTCGTGCAGTGGAGCGACGGCATGGCCGGGTTCGAGCGGCTCGGGCAAGGCACCATGCTCGGCATTCCCAGTTCGATCGTGATGTTCGCGATCGCCTGCATCGTGGTGGCGTTCCTGCTGCGCCGGACGCGCTGGGGCGCCTATATCTACGCGATCGGCGACAATCCCTACGCCGCCCGCGTCACCGGCATCCCCTCGCGTCCGATCATCGTGCTGCAGTATGCCGTCGCGGCGCTGATCGGCTGCTTCGCCGGTCTCGTGATGGCAGCCTCCGTCAATTCGATGCCGACCCGCATCTTCAACTCGACCCTGATCTACGACGTCATCCTGGTCGTCGTGCTCGGCGGCATCGGGCTCTCCGGCGGCCGCGGCGGCGTGCTCAACGTGATCATCGGAACGCTTCTGATCGGCACGATGCTCAACGGCATGACCATCATGGACATTTCCTATGCCGGTCAGAACCTCATCAAAGGCGTGGTCCTGCTGCTCGCCGTCATCACGGATTCCTTCCTGAATCCGCGCAACGAAGAAACGGCGCAGCAGGGCGACATCTGAGTGGAACGACAACGACGCCAACCAAGGAGGAAGCAGTGAAGCGCGTGATCAGGACTGCAAAGATACTCGTTGCCACACTCGGGCTTGCGGCCATCGCCGGACCGGCCCTGGCCCAAAAGGGCCTCGACGAGCCGTTCCAGAAGCCGTTCAAGGAGGCCCTCGCCGGCAAGACGGTGGCTTACGTTCCGGTCGCCATGAACTTCGACCTCACCGAAGGCTGGTATGCCGGCCTGAAGAAGGAGCTCGAGCCCTTCGGCGTGAAGTTCGAGATCCGCGATCCCAACTGGAACACCAATGCCGGCGCCCAGGCGGTGACCTCGCTGATCTCTGAGAAGCCCGCCGTGATGGTTATCCACAATCCGGACGTGCAGACCTATGCCAAGCTGCTGCAGCGCGCCGAGAACGAAGGCATCTACGTCATCCAGATCAACATGGGCTCGGCCTATCGCAGCTCGGCCTTCGTCGGCGCCAACTGGATCGAGATCGGCGAGAAGGACACCGAGGCGGTGGTCAAGGCCTGCCAAGGCAAGTCGAACAAGATCGCCATCGTGCAAGGCGCGCTCTCCGCGGCCGCAAGCGCCTACACGCTCAAGGGCGTCGAGAACGTTCTCGCCAAGCATCCGGAGATCAAGGTGGTCTCAAGCCAGGCCGCAGATTGGGACGCGGCGAAGGCCAAGGCGATCACGCAGACCGTGCTGAAGCAGAATCCCGACCTCTGCGGCATCGTCGGCTTCTGGGACGGCATGGATATCGGCACCGCGGCGGCGGTCAAAGAAGCCGGCCTCACCGGAAAGGTGTTCGTTGCGACTTCCGGCGGCGGCGAGCGCAAGGGCGCCTGTGAACTGGTGAAGTCCGGCGCCTTCGACCTCAACCTGAGCTACGACGTGCCGACGCAGGCGGCGCAGATGGCCGGCACGATCAAGTGGCTGCTGTCGTCGGGCGCCAAGGCCGGCTCGGTCAAGGGCTCGGAATACACGACGCTGATCCCGATCACCAAGGAGAATGCGGACAGCCAGACCGCATGCTGGAACCTCAGCGACCTGAAGAAATAGCCCCGACTGGCTCGCAGACGTCCCGGGTCGAGGCACCCGGGACGTCGTTCTCCAGACTCCAACACCTGCTGGAATGCCGATGCGCGACACCCTGACGAGCCTGCGTTATCGCTATTGGCCGGATCATCTCCTCGGCGAGATCCTGTCCAAGCGATGGACCGAAACCGCTATTCCGGTGATCCTCCTGCTGATCGTCGGCTTCGCGCTGAGCCGCTCCATCGATCATTTCCTGTCGCCGTCGAGCCTTGCCGACACCGCGCGCCAGGCCGGCGAGATCGGCTTCATTGGGCTCGGCATGGCGCTCGTCGTCATCGTCGGCGGCATCGACCTTTCGGTTGGATCGATCTTCGCGCTGACCGATTTCTGCGCGCTCTATCTGCTCGACGTGCTCGGCTGGCCGGTGCCGGCGGTAGTGGCCGCGACCCTGCTCTGCGGCGCGCTGCTCGGCGCCGTCAACGGCGTCCTGATCGGTTACCTGCGGCTGCGCGCCTTCATCACCACGCTGATCACCCTGATCATCTACCGTTCGACCTTCGATCTGCTGATCCAGCGTTATTCCAACGACATTGCCGCCGCCTTCCCCGACATCCCGTCCTGGAACTTCATCGGCGGCGGCGACGTGTTCGGCATTCCGAGCGTTGCGCTGGTCTATATCGCGATCGCGATCTTCGGCCATATCTTCATGACGCGGTTGCGCCCGGGCTGGCACATCACCGCGATCGGCGGCTCGCGTCGCTCGGCCTACAATTCCGGCATCCCGGTTCGCCGCACCATCGCGCTCTGCTATGTCGCGAGCGGCGTGCTCACCAGCATCGGCGCGCTATTCTTCGCCGCCCGCCTCGGCACCGTCGGCGGCGACATCGGTGTCGGCCTCGAGGTGATCGTGCTGACGGCGACCGTGCTCGGCGGCATCACGCTCGGCGGCGGCAAGGGCTCGGTCGCCAAATCGCTGGTCGGCGTACTGATCGTGCTCCTGATCACCAACGGCCTGACGACGCTGAACGCGCGCGGCGGCATCAATCGCATGGCGCTCGCCGGAATCCTGCTGGTGGCCGCGATGGTGGACATCCGCTGGCAGAAGAACCGCACCCGGATCATCAGCAAGGTCTATGTCGCGCCGACCTATCATGCACTTCCGCCGCCTCCGCCCACCGAGATCGGCCAGGGCGGGCCGTTCGAGCAGAACGACAAGCTGCGCGACGTCCAGTTGATCGGCCTCGGCCGCATCGAGGCGCCCGAGGACGTCATCCTCGATCGCAACGACAATCTCTACGCCGGCTCGCGCCACGGCGACATCATCCGCTTCTTCGCCCCCGATTATGAGAGAATGGAGGTGTTCGCCCATATCGGCGGCCAGCCGCTCGGCATGGCGTTCGACCGGCAGGACAACCTTTATGTCTGCATCGGCGGCATGGGGCTCTACCGCATCAAGCCGGACGGCACCGTCGAGAAGGCCACCGACGAAACCAACCGCAGCATGCATTCGGTGAACGACGACAGCCGCCTGCGGCTGGCCGACGACCTCGACATCACCGACGACGGCTTGATCTTCTTCTCCGAAGCGACCGTGCGCTACGAGATGGACGAATGGCCGATCGACGGGCTGGAGGCGCGCGGCAACGGCCGCATCATCTGCTACGATACCAAGACCGGCGCCACGCACACGGCGCTGCGTGGCCTGAAATTCCCCAACGGCATCTGCGTCGCCAGCGACGGCCAGTCCATCCTGTTCGCCGAGACGTTCGGCTGCTCGATCAAGCGCTACTGGTTCGCGGGACCGAACAAGGGCAAGGTCGAGGTCGTCATGGACAATTTGCCGGGCTACCCCGACAACATCAACCTCGCCTCCGACGGCAATTACTGGCTGGCGCTGGTCGGCATGCGCAGCCCCTCGCTCGACCTCGCCTGGAACATGCCCGGCTTCCGCCGCCGCATGGCCAAGCGGGTCCCGGTCGACGAATGGCTGTTCCCGAACATCAACACCGGCTGTGTCGTCAAGTTCAACGAGCAGGGCAAGATCCTCGAATCGTTCTGGGACCTTCGCGGCGAGAACCATCCGATGATCACCTCGATGCGCGAGCATCGCGGCTATCTCTATCTCGGCGGCATCGCCAACAACCGGATCGGCCGCTACAAGCTCGAGAACGCCGACCCGAACTTCGTGCAGTATGACAAGCGCTGGGGGAAGCTGTCGTGATCGCCGCCGTCAGGGAAATCGCCAACCGCTTCCTCGGGCGCGGCGAAGCCACCATCACCGTGCCGTCCTTCGACGGCGCGCTCAAACCGAACCAGAAGCTGGAAGCCGCGGCGACCTTGCTGGAATGCGAAGCGCCCGAGGACCTCGCGACCGACGGCCGCAATCTCCATGTCGCGGACGGCCGGCGCCTGCTGCGTCTCAACGGCAGCGCCACCACGGAAATCCGCAGTTTCGAGCAGTCGATCTCGGCGCTCTGCGCGCTGGCGGATGGCGGCGTCGCGGTTGCGCTCGGTGGACGCGAGGTGCGCCTCTTTTCAGACCCATCCTCAAGCGAACCAAGCGTCACCTTCAACGACACGACCTTCAACGCGATCAACGCACTGACGCAGGCCAGCGACGGGAGCTTGATTGCGACCGACGGCTCAACGACTTGCATTGTCGACGATTGGGCGCGCGACCTGATGGAGCTCAACCGCAGCGGTCGCGTCTTCCGGCTCGACCCCAAGACCCGATCGGTCACGCCATTGGCCTCCAGGCTCGGTTACGCGTTCGGCGCCTGCGCGCACGGCGACGGCGTGCTGGTCAGCGAGAGCTGGCGCCATCGTCTGATCCTGATCAAGAACGGGCAAACGCCGCAGGTCGTGCTCGGCCGCCTGCCGGTCTACCCGTCGCGGCTGTCGAAGGCTGCCGCGGGGGGGTACTGGCTCACCGCATTCACCGCGCGCACCCAGCTCGTCGAGTTCGTGCTGCGCGAGCCGGCCTACCGGCGCCGCATGATGGCCGAGATCGATCCGGCTTATTGGGTCGCGCCGCGCCTGCGTTCCGGCTTCTCGTTCAAGGAGCCGATGCAAGGCGCGCACATCAAGACGATGGGCGTCATCAAGCCGTGGGCGCCGCCGCGCTCCTACGGGCTCGTCATCCGCCTGAGCGCGGACGGCAAGCCGCTCTACTCGCTGCACAGCCGGGTCGACGGCATCAATCACGGCGTGGTCGCGGCGGTCGAGATGGGCGGAGATCTCGTGCTGATCGCCAAGGGGCCGGGCCGCGTCCTGAAACTGCCGCTGGCCGGCCTTGCGGAGGAGTTCGGCGCATGAACGATACTGTGCTTTCGCTGCGCAAGGCGACCAAGCTCTATGCCGGCGTGCCCGCCATCGAGGACGTCGACTTCGATCTCCGCCGCGGCGAGATCCACGCACTGGTCGGCGAGAACGGCGCCGGCAAGTCGACGCTGACGAAGGTGATGGCCGGCGTCGTGACGCTGACCTCGGGCACCATGACCGTCGACGGCGCCGATGTCGCGCCGCGGACACCGCTCGAGGCTCGCAACCTCGGCATCGCTATGGTGTTCCAAGAGAACAGCCTGGTGCCGACCATGACCGTCGCGCAAAACCTCTTCCTCGGGCAGGAGAAGTTCTACAATCGGCTGCGCGGCATCTACATCGCCGCGCAGCAGTTCCTGCAATCGCTCAATTTCGACGTGACCCCGACCGCGACCGTGAGCGGGCTCGGCGCCGCCAAGAAGCAGATGGTGGAAATCGCCCGCGCCGTTCTGCACAAGGCCAAGGTCATCATCTTTGACGAGCCGACCGCGACGCTGACGCCGGAGGAGAAGAAGTACTTCTTAGACCTCGTCCGCGACCTGAAGAAGCGCGGCGTCTCGATCATCTTCATCTCGCACGCGCTGGAAGAGGCGCTGCTGCTCGCCGATCGCATCACCGTGCTGCGCGACGGCAAGCACGTCGTCACCGACGATGCCGCGAAGTTCGATCGTGCGGCGATCGTGCAGGCGATGGTGGGACGCGATCTCTCCAACACGCTTTACGGCGCGAAGAAGAAGAGCGTGCGGCCGGCGGGAGCGCGCGTTCTCACGGTGCAGAACCTCAAGATGGCGCCGATGGTGAAGAACAATTCTCTGTCGGTCTTCGCCGGGCAGATCACCGGCGTATTCGGCCTGGTCGGCGCTGGCCGGACCGAAACCTTCAAGATCGTCTCCGGTGTGCTGAAGCGCGACTTCTTCCACGGCGGCGAGATCCTGCTGCACGACAAGCCGGTGCGCTACCGCGTGCCGGCGCCCGCCGTGAAAGCCGGCATCGCCTATGTGACCGAGGACCGCAAGGTCGAAGGCTTCTTCGAAACCGCCTCGATCGCCCGCAACATCTACCTCGGCCTGCTCTCCAAGTTTCCCAAAGGCCGGATGATCCTGTCGCGGCGCGAGACCAACGCGGCCGGCAAGACCTGGACCGAGCGGCTGAAGGTTCGCGCCATCGGCGACGAGGCCAAGGTCGTCGAGCTGTCCGGCGGCAACCAGCAGAAGGTCGTGATCGCCAAGTCGCTCGTGCAGGAGCCCGATCTGATCATCTTCGACGAGCCGACGCGCGGCGTCGACGTCGGCGCCATTGTCGAGATCCACGAGCTGATCAACCACCTCGCGGACGAGGGCAAGGCTGTGGTCGTGATCTCGTCCTACCTGCCCGAGATCATGGCCCTCTCCGACCGCATCCTCGTGTCGCGCCAGGGCAAGGTCGTCGAGGAATTCTCCGCGGTCGAGGCGACGGAGGAAAAGATCATGTACGCGGCGATCCATTGAAGGTCCGACCCTCGCGTCAGGAATCGGCGCTCTTCGAGCGGCTGGCCAGCCCGCGGAGCGACAACGCGATCAAGGTGAGCACAGCGCAGATCGGCACGCGACTGGATCCCAAAAGCGAATTCTGGCGCACCGCTTAGGTTGCTGTCCAGCCTATTGCTTCGGGCCGACAGTCCCGGTTTGCTTGAGCCGGGCCGACCTCACCCAACCCGAGACGTTGTTGCCCATCTTGGCATTTGCATACATCACGGACGACCAGCCGTCGCGGGTTTGCGCGTAGATCACGAGTTCATCCTTCGGAATGACGAAGACACCGCTGATCGGGCAGTGCAGGTTCGGCGCCGAATAGATTTGCAGCCGTCCCGTCCCCGTCACCACACTGGCGAGCGGCGGCGAGAATATCGGGGCGCCCGTGGCGCCCGCATGCGGCCCCTTGCAGCTCGACGGCGTCTGCGCCCGCACGGACGCGCCCAGCGAACCCAGGATCACGGCACTGCAGACGATGCAGGCGAGGATGGCTTTGTCCGACATCATTTCACTCTCCCGGACCGCGCTGGCACTGATCACCCGTTGCCATGTGGCGTTTGTCGCCGGCCATGGGACACAGGTTCGTAAGCGCTTAACCGCCACCCTATTGATGCTGGCTTGACGTTTTGCGGAACCGCCATGGCATTAAGTCGTCGATTTCGCTTTGGGGATGGCCGGCGATGATCGCCGTGAGCGTTTCGGCGATGTAGGCGGCCGGGTTGACGTCGTTGAGCTTACAGGTCGCCACGATGGATGCGAGCAAGGCCCAGTTTTCGGCTCCGACCTCATGACCAGCGAAGAGTGCGTTTTTTCTGGTCAAGCAGATCGGCCGGATCGCGTTTTCAACCGGATTGGTGTCGAGCTCGAGCCGCCCGTCATCGAGGAAGCGCGTCAGCCTCTGCCAATGATTGAGCGCGTAGCGGATGTCATCAGCGAGCGTCGAGCCGCTGGAGATCATCGACAGCTGTTTCTCGAACCACGGCTTCAACGCCTCGACGAGGGGCCGCGAGTGTTCCTTGCGCGCGGCCAGCCTGATGTCCGGCGATGAACCGCGTGCCATGGCTTCGATGCCGTAGAGCTGTGCGATCTGCCGGACGGCGGCCTCGGCGATCGGCGATTTACTGTTGCGGGCCAATTTGACGAAGCGCCGGCGCAAATGGCTCCAGCAGTGTACGAGCGTCCAGGGTCCTTGCGGTCGAGCGACTTCGATCAGCCGATCATAGCCGTCGTAGGCATCGCATTGCAGGAAGCGTCCGGTGAAGCCGTCCAGGAACTGCTCAGCGAAGGCGCCGCTGCGACCGGGGGCATATCGGAACAGCACGATCGGCGGACTTGGGCCGCTATGGCCGCGGTCGTCGGAGACGATCGCCCAGAAGTAACCCTTCTTCGTTTGACCACGCCCGGGATCGAGCACCGGCGCCGTGGTTTCATCCATGAACAGGCGATCCGCCGCTGCCAGATGGCAGCGCATGCGGTCGGCAACGGGCTGCAGATGGAAGCAGGCGCGACCGGACCAGTTGCCCAGTGTCGCCCGATCAAGTCGAATCCCCTGGCGCGCATAGATCTCGGCCTGACGGTAAAACGGCGTATGGTCGCCAAACTTGGAGACGATCACCTGCGCAATCGCCGCTTCGGTCGGTAGTCCACCAGGCACGACATGCTCTGGTGCGTGCGCCTGCACGACAGGGCCGGAGCAGCGGCGGCAGATGTATTTCGGGCGACGCGTGACCAGCACGCGCCATTGTGCCGGGATCACGTCAAGGCGTTTGCTGACGTCCTCGCCGATCTTCGTCATCGCGCCGCAACCGCACGGACAGAACGTGCTCGCAGGCTCGAGGATCCGCTCCACCTGCGGCAAATGGGCGGGCAAGCAGCCCCGATTGCGATGACGGTCCTGATCCGATTCAGCACGCGATCGGCCCCTGATGACCGTCGCAGCCTTCTCTTGTGCCGCGTCCAGGACGCCTTGCGCGATCTCCACGTCTTCGAGCGGCAAATGATATTGATCTGGCCGCAGCTTCTCGGACTTCGCTCCGAACTTCTCTCGGCGTAGTTCCCCGAGAATGACCTCCAACCGGCGCCGCGCTTCTTCCGACGTTGCCAACGCCGCTTGATGTTCGCTCAATGCTGCCTGCGTTTGCGCTAAAAGCGCCTTCAGGCGTTCATTCTCGTCGCGAAGCGTCGCGGTGCTCATGCGCCATGTCGAGCACATCTGCGCCGACGGCGCCATGCCCAACTCGGCACAGAGTCATTCTGCCGCACTTATCCAGCGATCTGTGGACGCCGCGCTTCCTCCGGGCGGACCAACCGCCAATCCAGGCCCTCAAACAGCGCGGCGAACATCGCCGGCGATATCCGCATCACGCCGTCCGCAATCTTTGGCCACACGAACTTGCAACCCTCGAGGCGTTTATGCACCAGCACCAGGCCCGTTCGATCCCACACCAGAATCTTGATCCGGTCCGCCCGTTTCGACCGGAACACGAAGGCTGCACCGCTGAACGGATCGAGGCCAAGCATCTCCTGCACCTTCGCAGCAAGCCCATCGTGCCCACAGCGGAAGTCGACGGGCCGCGTCGCGATATAAATCTTCAGTTCGGAGCCGGGGACAATCATCGCGACGCCCGCACCGCGCGGATCAATCGAGACAGCTGCTCCCCATCTATCGCCGCGTCCGTCCGCACGACGACGTCGCCAATCGCAATCTCGAGCTTGACTGCCGGAACGTGACGCTCCTCTAACGGCCCGTCCACGACCAGCGGCGCGAACGGCGGCTGCGGAGCCTCGCACGACGGTAATTCGCCGCGCCGTCGGAAGCGTCGTCGCCAATCGTAAATTTGCCAGCGCGTCGCTCCGTGCTTGCGCGCTACCTCCGCCACCTGAGCGCCGGGCAGCAGACTTTCGCCGACGATCCGAGCCCACTCGGCATCTGAACGCACACGACGCCCGGACGGTCCCTCAAGCACTTCAAGCCGGCTGACTGCTCCAGACCCAACTGTTGAGCTGTCCAAATGGGCGTCTTTTTTGCCGTCCAATCCCATCCCAAACCTCCGTTCAAGCCGGAGGCTTCTTCGCACATCTAATCCAATCCCGGAGCCAGGGTATTGGCTGAGCGCTTACACAGGTTCTGACGATGCGACGAAATTGTCGTGCTGAACAGGGCCCGACGGCATTGCGGATTTGACCGTGATGCAAGCGGAGGTGGAAGAATGGAGCGGCCGATCGGTCGCGCCGCGTGAGCCGCACGACACGAGCCTTGGTGAAGGCGGTCAACGCCTTGGAAGGATTCGAGCGGCTCCCGCCCGTGAGACTCGCGGCAGCACTTTGCTCAGAGAGCGTCGAAGGATCACCTGATGCCGAATGGCGCGCCCGGAACGATTCGAACGTCCGACCCTCAGATTCGTAGTCTGATGCTCTATCCAGCTGAGCTACGGGCGCATCTTCGCGGCAGGGCTTGAGCCCGTGTGGGGCCGGGAAGGCCCGGACCGTCGCGAAAGAGCGCTCTAGCTACAGGCTCCCGGTCCGGTTGGCAAGGTCTGGCAGGCATGTTCAGGCGCACGATTTGGCGGGAAAAGCCGAAAACGGCACCCGAAGCGGGCTTTCCCGTCATTCCGGGCACGCGGTCTTGTCCGGAAGCGCCAATATCCGGGATTCCTGGACTGATTTGCCGATCATTCCACCGAATAACGATGAGAGAGCCCCGGCTTACGCCCGCGCCCGCTCGTTCCGCACCGAAAGCAGTTCCACCGGGCGGTCTGGGATCGAGATCCGGAAGGTGGCGCCGATAGTGCCCTCGACCAGATGGATGGCGCCGCCATGGGCGCGGATCAGCTCGGCGGCGATGGCAAGGCCCAGCCCGCTGCCGCCCGGGCGGCCGGAGGTCTGGAACGCCTCGAACAGATGCTCGCGCGCCTTCGCCGGTACGCCGGGGCCGGTGTCGGAGACTTCAATGATCGCCACCGTCCCCTCGCGGCGGCCGGTGATGCGGATCTGCATGGTTGAGGCGTCGGGATGGCTTTCCAGCGCCTGCACCGCATTGCGCACCAGGTTGAGCAGCACGCGGAACAGCTGGTCCGGATCGGCGTCGATCGTGAGCCCGCGCTCGATCGCGCTGATCCAGGTGATCGAGGCATCCGTCGCCAGGCCCACAGATTCGCGAACCTCGGCAACCGCCGGCTCGACCAGCATCACGCGGCGGTCGGGCGCCGCCTCCTGCGCGCGGCCATAGGACAGCGTCGACTGGCAGAACGCGATGGCGCGCTCGAGCGAGCGCAGCAGTTTCGGCGCAAAACGCTGCACCCGCGGATCGGGCACGCTGGCGAGCTGGTCCGACAGTAGCTGTGAGGACGCCAGCAGGTTGCGCAGGTCGTGGTTGATCTTGGAGACGGCAAGACCGAGCGCGGCGAGCCGGCTCTTCTGATGCAGCATCGAGACTAGGTCGCGCTGCATGTCCGACAGCTCGCGCTCGGCAACGCCGATCTCGTCGCCGCGCTGGCTCGGCACGATGATTCGCGCCGAGCTCTCCGGATTTTCGTGGAAGCCGACCAGGCTCGCGGTCAGCCGCCGCATCGGGCGGACGAACAGATAGTGGAGTGCGAGATAGACGAGGCCGGCGGTCAGGCCGGCGATCAGCAGCGCGACGACGAGCACGTTGCGCGAGAAGCGGTACATCGCCTGCCGCAGCGGCTTCTCGTCGATCACGACCTCGATGAACTGCGCCTGACCCGGGGCAGGCCCGACCACGCGGATGGTCTGGTCGCCGTGCTCCAGCATGAGTTCGAAGGCATCGACGATCGCCGACCACACCGTCATGGTGCGCATGTCGACGTCGTGGTCGATCGCCGCCGGCAGGTCGGCGCTGGCGAGCAGGCGGCGCTGCTGGCCCATTTTGATGGCAACGGCGCGAGCGCCGATGCTGGTCAGGATCTGCCGCGCCAGCGAATCCGGCACCATGCCGGAGGGCGCAGCATCCAGCACCAGCGCCGCGGTGTTGGCGGCGGCCAGG
Organism: Bradyrhizobium sp. ISRA464; assembly: GCF_029910095.1. NCBI lineage: Bacteria > Pseudomonadati > Pseudomonadota > Alphaproteobacteria > Hyphomicrobiales > Nitrobacteraceae > Bradyrhizobium > Bradyrhizobium sp. ISRA464. The sequence continues at coordinate 8,196,598 of NZ_CP094526.1, forward strand.
CGATCGTTCAGCCGGTTCATCCGGAAGTTGGCGATCGCCGGCACATAGATCAGGAGCCCGGCGATCATCACCAGGGGGATCGTCAGCAGCAAAAGCTTGCCTGACAGCCCGAGCCGGAGGGACGGCTTGGGCCGCTGCTTCAGCGCGGTTGCCTGATCGTCAGTTACAGCCACAAGATAAAGCCTTGCTTGGCTCAGGGGCTGGAGGAAGATGCGACCCGGCCCCCAAGCCGGTCAAATTACGGATCGCTAATGTCGGCCGGTTCCGCCGGCACCACAAGGCGCTCCTCACCGTCAAAAACCCCGCAAAAACAGATATATTCGCCCCAATTGCGACGTTTCGAAGAAGGTCTTTTGCGTCACCCTACGACATTGACGAAAAGGGGGCACTCCCTTATAAGCCGCGCCAACTGTCCGCGATGGCCCGGTTCTCGACCGGGGGCGGCTCGTTTGGGGCCGTAACGGCCCATTTTGGGCTCGCCAGCATCACCGGACTTCATCTCAATTCAACGGCAATTGCCCGGTCAGCGGAGAATTACCCGTGAAGCGGACTTATCAACCCAGCAAACTGGTGCGCAAGCGCCGTCACGGCTTCCGCGCCCGTCTCGCCACGGCCGGCGGCCGCAAGGTCCTCGCCGCGCGCCGCGCGCGTGGCCGCAAGCGCCTGAGCGCCTGAGCCCGGACATCTCCTCTCCGGAGATTCTTTATGGATCGGCTAAGGCAGCGGGCGGACTTCCTCGCCGTTGCCAATGGCGCGCGGGCGAACAGCGCAGGCTTTGTGCTGCAAGCACGCCGCCGCGACGATGATGGTCCGATCCGCGTTGGCTTCACCGTCACCAAGAAAAACGGCACCGCGACCGAGCGCAACCGCATCCGCCGCCGGCTTCGCGAACTGGTGAAGCATGTCGGCGTCATAGCGATGCCGCCGCACCATGATTATGTGCTAGTCGGCCGCCGTGACGCGCTGACGCGTGACTTTGCGACCATGCTAGACGATCTGCGGTCGGCGCTGCGCCGCCTCGACCGGCCTGCGCCGAAGGCGCGTACTCCGAACGGAATGACGAGACCTTAAGAGATGTCCGACAACCGCAACACGATCCTTGCCGTCATTCTGTCCGGCCTCGTCCTGATCGCCTGGCAATATTTCTACAATGTGCCGCAGATGGAGAAGCAGCGCGCCGAGGCCCAGCGGCAGACCGAGTTGCAGAAACCGGCCCCCAAGGCGACCCCAAGCCAGACCACCACGACTCCCTCGCCGTCCGCCAGCGGCACGCCCACGACGACACCGTCGACAGCCGCCGCCGGGCCGGTGATCAGCCGCGAGGCGGCACTGGCCGCGGGCCCGCGCGTCAAGATCGACACCCCGCTCGTCACAGGCAGCATCTCGCTGAAGGGCGCACGCATCGACGACATTGCGCTGCTCAAGTTCCGCGAGACGGTGGATCCGCATTCGCCGCCGATCGTGCTGTTCTCGCCGTCGCAGACCGCCGCCCCCTATTACGCCGAGTTCGGCTGGGTGCCCGCGACCGGATCGACGGCCCGCATCCCCGACCAGAACACGGTGTGGCAGCAGGAGGGTTCCGGCAGCCTGACGCCGACGACGCCGGTGACGCTGAAATACGACAATGGCGAGGGCCTGACCTTCCGCCGCACCATTTCGATCGACGACCGCTACCTCTTCACCATCAAGGACGAGGTCAGCAATGCTGGCAACGCGTCGGTCACGCTCTATCCGTTCGCGCTGATCGCGCGTCACGGCACACCGCAGGTCTCCGGCTACTACATCCTGCATGAAGGCCTGATCGGCTATCTCGGCGAGCAGGGCCTGCAGGAATACGCCTACAAGAAGATCGACGACGCCAAGTCGCTCACCTTCGACGTCACCAACGGCTGGCTCGGCATGACCGACAAGTATTGGGCGTCGGCGCTGCTGCCCGACACCACGGCCAAGCTGCATGTGCGCTACTCGTCGGAAGCGGTCGGCAACACCCACAACTACCAGACCGACTATCTTCTGGCAGCGCAGACGCTCCCGGCTGGCGGCACCATCAGCGCCAACGCGCGGCTGTTCGCCGGCGCCAAGGAAGCCAGCGTGGTCGGCATCAACTTCCCGCTGGTCGGCTTCGGCGGCTACAACAAGGAGCTCGCGCTGAACCATTTCGATCTGTTGATCGACTGGGGCTGGTTCTACTTCATCACCAAGCCGATGTTCCTGGCGCTCGACTGGTTCTACCGCCTGTTCGGCAACTTCGGCGTCTCGATCCTGCTCGTTACCGTGATCGTGAAGCTCTTGTTCTTCCCGCTCGCCAACAAGTCCTACGCCTCGATGGCGAAGATGAAGTCGGTGCAGCCGCAGCTGCAGGCGCTGAAGGAACGCTATCCCGACGACCGCGTGAAGCAGCAGCAGGAGATGATGGAGATCTACAAGAAGGAGAAGATCAACCCGATCGCCGGTTGTCTTCCCGTCGCGCTCCAGATCCCGGTATTCTTCTCGCTCTACAAGGTGCTGTTCGTCACGATCGAAATGCGGCACGCGCCGTTCTTCGGCTGGATCAAGGACCTCTCGGCGCCCGATCCGACCAATCTGTTCACGCTGTTCGGCCTGCTGCACTACGATCCGACGCAGCTTCCGATCTTCGGTCACTATCTGGCGCTCGGCATCTGGCCGATCATCATGGGCATCACGATGTGGTTCCAGATGAAGCTCAATCCGACGCCGCCGGATCCAACGCAGAAGATCATCTTCGACTGGATGCCGCTGATCTTCACCTTCATGCTGGCAGGCTTCCCGGCCGGACTCGTGATCTACTGGGCCTGGAACAACACGCTCTCGGTGCTGCAGCAGAGCTTCATCATGCGCCGCAACGGCGTGAAGGTGGAATTGTTCGACAATCTAAAGGCCACGTTCATCAGGAAGGCGACGTAGCGCTTTCAGGCAAATCAGCCTTCTCAATCACGATGCCCGGCCTTGTGCCGGGCATCAACGTATTGGAGCGTGACAAGCGTGAGACGTGGATGGCCGGGAAGCCCGGCATCAGAGCGGGGATGCTTCGGAATGACCGTCGAACCGGACGCAAGACTGATCGAGCAGGGGCGAAAGCTGTTCGCCGGCGACTGGCGCTTCATCTGGGCGTCGCCCTCGATCGCAACGCTGCCGCCGATGGCCGGCCTTGAGGTCGCCTTTGCCGGCCGCTCCAATGTCGGCAAGTCGAGCCTGATCAACGCGCTGACCGGCCGCAGCAATCTGGCGCGGACTTCACACACGCCGGGACGGACCCAGGAGCTGATCTTCTTCGAGGGCCCTGAAAAGGCCGGCTTCCGGCTGGTCGACATGCCCGGCTATGGCTACGCCTCCGCCCCCAAGACCAAGGTCGCGTCGTGGACGGAGCTGATCCACAAATTCCTGCTCGGACGGGCGACGCTGGCGCGGGTCTATGTGCTGATCGATGCCCGCCATGGCATCAAGGACGTCGATCTCGACGTGCTAAAGACGCTCGACAAGTCCGCGGTCAGCTATCAGGTCGTGTTGACCAAGGCCGACCAGGTCAAGGCCGGCGAACTGAAGACCGTCATCGCCGACACCACGGCGGCGCTGGCAAAGCATCCCGCAGCGTTCCCCGAGGTGCTGGTGACATCGTCGCGCACCGGCGACGGCATGCCGGAGCTGCGCGCCGCGATGGTGCGCCTGATCGAGGAACGGCGCTGATGAACGGCTTGCCCCGGCTCCTGACCGGCCTTGCCGCCATCATGGGCGCCTGCGGCGTGATGCTGGCGGCGGCCGCAGCCCATTTGCCGGACGCCTCGCGGCTGGGCGCGGCGTCCTCGATGCTGCTGTTTCATGCTACCGCCGCGCTCGCAACCGTCGCGCTGGCGGAGCGCGCCGTTGTTCATCCGCGGATCGGGACAGTGGCCGGCTGCGGCTTCGTCATCGCGGCGTCATTGTTCGCGGGCGACCTGACGGCGCGCCAATATGCCGGCCACGGCTTGTTTCCGATGGCCGCGCCGACTGGCGGAACATTGCTGATCCTGAGCTGGCTGGTGCTCGCGGTCGCGGCTGTGTGGCCGAAGCGCTGACCGGTAGCCCGGATAGAGCCGACGGGTCGCGCGAATGCGCGCCCGATGACAGGCTCCACCAAATCCGGCCTGCCGCTCGAGGCGAAAAGACCCGGATTGCGCTTCGCTCCATCCGGGCTACGAATAGCTCCCGCTTTGCGCACTGCCCGGCAATCAGATAGAACCGCGCCCGACCCTCCGCTGACGACGAGACCAGCTCCATGACCGACCAGCACATCAGCCCGCTCGATCAGGCCCGCATCCTGTCCGAGGCGCTGCCGCACATGCAGCAATATGACGAAGAGACCATCGTCATCAAATATGGCGGCCATGCCATGGGCGCCGAGGACACTGCAAAGGCCTTCGCGCGCGACATCGTGCTGCTCGAACAGACGGCGGTCAATCCGGTGGTCGTGCATGGCGGCGGTCCGCAGATCGCGACTATGCTGCAGCGCCTCGGCATCCAGTCGGAATTCGCGGCCGGCCTGCGCATCACCGACGCCGCGACCATCGAGATCGTCGAGATGGTGCTGGCCGGCTCGGTCAACAAGCAGATCGTCGGCTACATCAACGAGGCCGGCGGCAAGGCCGTGGGCCTCTCCGGCAAGGACGGCAACATGGTGAAGGCGTCGAAGACGACCCGCACCATGATCGATCCGGGCTCCAATATCGAGAAGGCGATCGATCTCGGTTTCGTCGGCGATCCCGAGAAGGTCGACCTCACGCTGCTCAACCAGCTGATCGGCTATGAGCTGATCCCGGTGCTTGCGCCGCTGGCGACCTCGAAGGACGGCCAGACGCTGAACATCAACGCCGACACCTTTGCCGGTGCGATCGCGGGCGCGCTGAAGGCCAAGCGCCTTCTGCTCCTGACTGACGTGCCCGGCGTGCTCGACAAATCCAAGAAGCTGATCCCCGACCTGTCGATCAAGGACGCTCGCAAGCTGATCGCCGACGGCACCATTTCCGGCGGCATGATCCCGAAGGTCGAGACGTGCATCTACGCGCTCGAACAGGGCGTGCAGGGCGTCGTGATCATCGACGGCAAGATGCAGCATGCGGTGCTGCTCGAACTCTTCACCAACCAGGGGACCGGCACGCTGATCCACAAGTGATGGCAGGCGCGGCCAAGCGATCGAGGGCCATCACGGCCGGGTTTGTCCCGGCCATCCCCGCCCTGCGCAGTGAGCGCGAGAGGCTTCCCTATGCCCGGATCGTAGCGGCGCTGACGCGGTCGCAGCGGCGATCCCCGCTCGTGCGGCTCATGATGTCGCTCCCGGCCGCGATCGTTTCGCTGCTGTTCTCGTCGGCGCCGGCGCATGCCGACCTGAAACTGTGCAACCGCATGAGCTATGTGATCGAGGCCGCAATCGGCATCGACGACAAGGCCGCGACCGCGACCCGGGGCTGGTTCCGCATCGATCCCGCGACCTGCCGCGTCGTGGTGCAGGGTGCGCTCACCGCCGACCGCGTGTTGCTCAATGCCCGCGCGCTCGGCGTCTACGGCGCCTCGCCGGTCCCGCAGAACGGCACCGATACGCTCTGCGTCGCGCAGGACAATTTCGTGATCGCGGCCGCGCGCCAGTGCCGTTCGGGCCAGACGCCCGCGCAGTTCACCCAGATCAGGCCGACGCAGACCGATGACGGCAACCTCGTCGCCTACCTCGCCGAGGACAGCGAATATGACGACCAGCAGGCGCGGCTCGCCGGCATCCAGCGCCTGCTGGTGATCGCGGGCTACGACGCTGCGCCGATCGACGGCGTCGACGGCCCGAAGACACAGGCCGCGCTGTCCGCATTCCTCAGGAGTCGCGGGCTCGCAAGCGACGTGGTGCAGTCGCCGAACTTCTTTGCCACCATGATCGACGCCGTGCAGAAGCCGTCGCCATCGGGGCTGACCTGGTGCAACGACACGCCGCACAAGGTGATGGCCGCAGTTGCGACCGATGACGGCAAGGCGGTGACCAGCCGCGGCTGGTATCGCATCGATCCCGGCAAGTGCCTGCATCCCGACGTGTCCGGCACGCCGAAACAGATCTACTCCTTCGCCGAGGCCGTCGACACCGACAACCGCACTATCCGCATCAAGGACAAGCCGCTGAACTGGGGCGGCACGAAGGAGCTCTGCACCCGTGACAGCAAGTTCGAGGTCAACGACCAGGGCGACTGCGCCAACCGCGGCCTCACTGCGATCGGCTTCGCGCCGGTCGACATGACCAGCGGCGGCAAGACGCTGCGCTTTGCGATGCCGTGATGCGGTCCAAATGTTACCCCACCCCAACTGGTCATCACCCGCGAAGGCGGGTGATCCAGCACGCCGTGACATCAGCGTTTCTCTCGCAGGCCGCGGCGTACTGGATGCCCGCATACGCGGGCATGACGGCCGAGAGAATGCCATGAAAACTCCCCGCACCTTCTCGCACATCGACACCTGGGTGTTCGATCTCGACAACACGCTGTACCCGCACCACGTCAACCTGTGGCAGCAGGTCGATGCGCGGATCGGCGAGTTCGTCGGCAACTGGCTGGGCGTGACGCCGGAGGAGGCGCGGCGGATTCAGAAGGACTACTACCTGCGCTACGGCACCACCATGCGTGGCATGATGACCGAGCACGGCGTGCGCGCCGACGATTTTCTCGCCTATGTGCACAAGATCGACCACTCACCGCTCGAACCGAACCCGGCGATGGGGGCGGCGATCGCGAGGCTGCCCGGGCGCAAGCTGATCCTGACCAACGGCTCCACCGATCACGTCGATGCGGTGCTCGACCGGCTCGGTATCGGTCACCATTTCGAGGGCGTATTCGACATCATCGCCGCGGATCTCGAGCCGAAGCCCGCGCCGCAGACCTACCAGAAGTTCCTGAAACTTCATGACGTCGATCCCACCAAGGCCGCGATGTTCGAGGACCTCGCGCGCAACCTCGTGGTGCCGCACGAGCTCGGCATGACCACCGTGCTGGTGGTGCCCGACGGCAGCCGGGAGGTGGTGCGCGAAACCTGGGAGCTGGAGGGCCGCGACGCCGCCTATGTCGATCATGTCACCGACGATTTGACTGGCTTCTTGCAGCGGCTGAGCTGAACGCGCTGAAACCGTAACCCGGATGGAGCGAAGCGTAATCCGGGACACCTTATCGCTTTCGCCCCCGGATTGCGCTGCGCACCATCTGGGCTACATGGCCGACTTTGCCTTGACTCCGCGGCCCCAAATTCCGAAAAAGCCCTGCAAATTCCCGTCATAATCCCCGTACGCCCAAGGATTGTCCCGATGTCGCTGTCCGCCCTCGAATCCACCGTCAACGCCGCGTTCGACGCCCGCGAAGGCATTTCGACCTCGACCAAGGGTGAGGTCCGCGACGCCGTGGATCACGCACTGGAGCTGCTCGACAAGGGCGAGGCCCGCGTCGCCGAGCGGGAGACCAACGGCAAGTGGAAGGTCAATCAGTGGCTGAAGAAGGCGGTGCTGCTCTCGTTCCGCCTCAACGACATGGGCCAGATCCCCGGCGGCCCGGGCAAGGCGTCGTGGTGGGACAAGGTGCCCTCGAAGTTCGAGGGCTGGGGCGAGAACCGTTTCCGCGACGCCGGCTTCCGCGCGGTGCCGGGCGCGATCGTCCGCCGCTCGGCCTTCATCGCGCGCAACGTCGTGCTGATGCCCTCCTTCGTCAATCTCGGCGCCTATGTCGATGAATCCACCATGATCGACACCTGGTCGACCGTCGGCTCCTGCGCCCAGATCGGCAAGCGCGTGCACATCTCCGGCGGCGTCGGCATCGGCGGCGTGCTCGAGCCGCTGCAGGCTGAGCCCGTGATCGTTGAGGACGATTGCTTCATCGGCGCTCGCTCGGAAGTCGCCGAGGGCGTGATCGTGCGCAAGGGCGCGGTGCTGGCGATGGGCGTCTTCCTCGGCGCCTCCACCAAGATCGTCGATCGCGAGACCGGCGAGGTCTTCCTCGGCGAGGTCCCGGAATATTCGGTCGTGGTGCCCGGCACGCTGCCGGCCAAGCCGCTCAAGAACGGCCAGCCCGGTCCGGCCACTGCCTGTGCGGTCATCGTCAAGCGCGTCGACGAGCGCACCCGCGCCAAGACCAGCATCAACGAGCTGCTGCGGGACTGAGACGCGCAGCCGGCCTTTCCATCACCGTCATGCCGAGGGGGCCGCGCAAGGGGCCCTCTCACAAGGCTGGCCCACCCGCGGTGTGACGTGTTAAGCGGGAGGCATGACCGATGCCGTCTCCATCACCCGCGATCTCGTTCGTTGCCCCTCCGTCACCCCGGCCGATGCCGGCGCGCTCGGCGTGCTCGAAAATCTGCTGAAGGCCGCAGGTTTCGAGGTCCATCGCGTGACCTTCTCCGAGCCCGGCACCGCCGACATCGACAATCTCTATGCCCGCATCGGCAGCGCGGCGCCGCATATCACCTTCGCCGGCCACACCGACGTGGTGCCGCCGGGAGATGAATCCGCGTGGACGGTCGGCGCGTTCTCCGGCGAGGTGAAGGACGGCTATCTCTACGGCCGCGGCGCGGTCGACATGAAGGGCGGCATCGCCTGCAGCGTCGCTGCGGTGCTGCAATATCTAAAGGACCATGGCGGCAAGCCGCAAGAAAACGGCAACGGCTCGATCTCGTTCCTGATCACCGGCGACGAGGAAGACGTCTCGATCAACGGCACGGTCAAGCTTCTGAAATGGTGCGCCGAACGCGGCGAGACGTTCGACCACTGCGTGCTCGGCGAGCCGTCGAATGTCGAGGTGCTCGGCGACATGATCAAGATCGGCCGCCGCGGCTCGCAATCCGGCACGCTTGTTGTCGATGGCGTGCAGGGCCATGTCGCCTACCCGCACCGCGCCTCGAACCCGGTGCCGGACATTTCGCGGCTGATCGTGGCGCTGAGCGACGAGCCGCTCGACCACGGCAGCGCGCAATTCCAGGCGAGCAACCTCGAATTCACCTCCGTCGACGTCGGCAACAGCGCGAGCAACGTGATCCCCGGCCAGGCCCGCGCAAAGTTCAACATCCGCTACAACGACAATCACACCCAGGAGAGCCTGCGCCGGCTGGTCGACGAACGCCTGGCAAAGGCCTGCGGCAATCGCATCCGCGCCCGCATCGAATGGATGCCGTCGAACTCCAACGTGTTCGTCACCCAGCCCGGCTCGTTCACCGATCTCGCCGTCGCCGCGATCGAGGAGATCACCGGCCGCAAGCCGGAGCTCTCCACTTCGGGCGGCACTTCGGACGCGCGCTTCATCTCGAGCTACTGCCCGGTGATCGAATTCGGCCTGGTCGGCCAGACCATGCACCAGATCGACGAGCGCACGCCGGTGGCCGACCTGGAGAAGCTGACGCGGATATATCGGGGCGTGTTGGACAGATATTTTGCGTAATCCAGCCGCTCGGCTGGACAAAAACATCGAAAACAACCCCATGCACAGTAGGGGTTGGGGCCACTAGTAATCAACCCGCACCAGATACAGTCCCTGCGGCGGCGCGACCGGGCCGCAGGCGGCACGATCCCTGGCGGCGAGCGCTGTGGAAAGATCATCCGCGCTCCAGCGGCCCTCGCCGACCCAGACCAGCGATCCCACCATCGAGCGCACCTGGCTGTGCAGGAACGAGCGCGCCGAGGTCACGATGTTCACGGCATCGCCGTCGCGCGTGACGTCGAGCTGATCGAGCGTCTTCTCCGGCGATCTGGCCTGACACTCGGTGTCGCGGAAGGTGGTGAAATCGTGCTTGCCGAGCAGCCGCTGCGCGGCCGTGTGCATGGCCACAGCGTCGAGCGCACGCGGCACACGCCAGACGCGCCCGATGTCGAGCGCGAGGTTCGCGCGGGTGTTGACGATGCGATAGAGATAATGCCGCTTCGTTGCCGAGAAGCGCGCCTCGAAATCGTCAGGCACGATGTCGGCCGCAAGGATCGCAATCGGATGCGGGCGCAGATGCGCGTTCAGCCCGTCGCGCAAACGACCCGGCGGAAAGCTCTTGGCGATGTCGCAATGCGCGACCTGGCCGCGCGCATGCACGCCGGCATCGGTGCGGCCGGCGCCATGGACGCGGACGTCTTCGCCGCAGATCGCCTTGACCGCCGTTTCCAGCGCGCCCTGCACGGTCGGCGCGGTCTCCTGGATCTGCCAGCCGGAGAACGGCGTGCCGTCATATTCGATGGTGAGCTTGTAGCGGGGCATTTGTTCCGATGTCATCGTCCGCCTTGTGCGCAATTGCGCACTGGGGCGGACGATCCAGTACTCCGTGATGTCCCAGTTCGACTTCGAGGCCGCGGCGTACTGGATACCCCGCCTGCGCGGGGTATGACAGTGCTAGGCGAGCCGCGCAGGCGGTTTCAGCGGCGTGCCGCGCAGGAAATCCGCGGCCTTCATCGGCGCCTTGCCGGCGCGCTGCAGCTCGAGAATTCGGATCGCGCCGCCGCCACTGGCGATCGCAAGGTTGTCGTCGAGCACGTCACCGGGCGCGCCTGAGCCCCTGGCCAGCTCGCAGCGCAGGATTTTCAAGCGCACCGGCTCGCCGTCGCCTGCGAGCTCGCACCAGGCACCGGGGAACGGCGAAAGCCCGTGAATGTGCCGCAGCACCGCGTGCGCCGGCTTGCTCCAGTCGATCTTCGCCTCGGCCTTCTCGATCTTGGCGGCGTAGGTGACGCCATCCTCGCTCTGCTTCGTCAGCCGCAAACCGCCGCGCTCCAGTCCGCCCATCGCGCGCACCATCAGGTCGGCGCCGAGCGGCGCCAACGCATCGTGGAGGTCGGATGCCGTCATGCTGTCCGAGATTGCGAGCCGCTCGACCATCGCGACATCGCCGGTGTCGAGCCCGACATCCATTTTCATCACCATCACGCCGCTCTCGGCATCGCCCGCCATGATGGCGCGGTTGATCGGGGCGGCGCCGCGCCAGCGCGGCAGCAGCGAGGCATGCAGGTTGAAGCAACCCAGTTTCGGCGCGTCGAGAATTGCCTGCGGCAGGATCATGCCATAGGCCACCACGACGGCGGCATCCGCATCATGCGCGCGGAATTCCCCGAGCGCGTCCGGCGTCTTCAACGTCTTTGGCGTCAGAACGGGAATGCCGAGCCGCCGCGCCTCGCGCTCGACCGGCGTCGGCTGCAATTGCAGGCCGCGGCGTCCGCCCGGCTTCGGCGCGCGAGTATAGACGGCCACGACCTCATGGCCGTGCGCGACCAGCTCCAGCAGCGTCGGCACCGCGAAATCGGGCGTGCCCATGAAGATCAGGCGGAGAGGCATGCAGCAGGGCTCGGGGTTGGGGTTCTCCGTCATGCCCGGGCTTGGCTCGGGCATCCACGTTTTCGGCGAATAGCGAAACAAGACGTGGATGGCCGGGTCAAGCCCGGCCATGACGTGTCCAAGACAGCGATATGATCTACTCCGCCACGCGCTTGGCGGCCTTGGCAAACTTCTTCAGCACGCGGTCGCGCTTGAGCTTCGACAGGTAGTCGACGAACAGCACGCCGTTGAGGTGGTCGATCTCGTGCTGGATGCAGGTGGCGTAGAGGCCTTCGGCGTCCTCCTCGTGCACCTTGCCATCGAGATCCAGGAAGCGGACGCGCACGCGCGCGGGACGCTCGACCTCCTCGTAATATTCAGGGATCGACAAGCAGCCCTCTTCGTAGACCGAGAGCTCCTCCGAGCGTGCGATGATCTCCGGATTGATGAAGACGCGCGGCTTCGGCGTCGTCTCGCCGTTCTCGTCGCGCTTGGCGAGGTCCATGGTGATCAGCCGGAGCGGCTGTGCGACCTGGATCGCCGCCAGTCCGATGCCGGGTGCGTCATACATGGTCTCGAACATGTCGTCGGCGAGCTTGCGGATCTCCGGCGTCACCTTCTCGACAGGTTTCGACACCAGCCGCAACTGCTTGTCCGGCAGAATGATGATTTCTCTGATAGCCATGCGCGCGATTTAAGCCGCTGACCTGCGGGGGTCAATGCGCTCCGGAACCGGTTAAGGCAGCCTTAACCACCTTTCTTCAACTCGCGTTAACCAAGAAAATCAACGAAGAATTAACCATAAATGTTCCCTCTTCGTTCGCGTCAGGCAGCGAATCGGCTACAACGGCCGGCATGAACGAGATCCTCCTGACCATCGGTGACCTGCACGTCCGCGTCTCCGACGCGCTGATCGCCCTTGGCGTGCTGGCATTGCTCCTGTTGCTGAGCATTGCCCTGGTGATCGCGCGGGCCAGCCGGCGCGGCGCGGAACTCGCGATGGCGCAGACCATCCGCGCCGACGAGCTGGAGGAACGGCTGGCCGACATGCTGCGCACCCAGAGCGAGGCCTCCGGGCGGGTCGACGCCATGGCCCAGGCGCTGGCCGGCCGCCAGGCCGAGATGGCGCGCGCCGTCAACGAGCGGCTGGATTCGGTCACCCACCGGGTCGGCCAGTCGATGGAACAATCGACGCGCAACACGATGGACAGCCTGCGCGTGCTGCACGAGCGGCTCGGCATCATCGACCATGCCCACAAGAACCTCAACGAGCTCACCACCCAGGTGACGACGCTGCGCGACGTGCTCGCCAACAAGCAGTCGCGCGGCGCCTTCGGCCAGGCGCGGATGGAGGCGATCGTCCAGGACGGCATGGCGAAGGGTTCCTACGAGTTCCAGTACACGCTGACCACGGGCAAGCGGCCGGATTGCGTGGTGTTCCTGCCCGACCAGCGGCCGCTCTGCATCGACGCGAAGTTCCCGCTGGAGGCGATGACCGCGCTGCACGACGCCCGCAGCGACGAGGAGCGCAAATTCGCCAGCCAGCGGCTGCGCAGCGACGTGCTGAAGCACGTCAGCGACATCGCGGAAAAATACCTGATCCCCGGCGAGACCCAGGACACCGCGCTGATGTTCGTGCCGTCGGAATCGGTCTATGCCGAGATCCATGACGGCTTCGACGATGTGATCCAGAAGGCCTATCGCGCCCGTGTCGTGCTGGTGTCGCCCTCGCTATTGATGCTGGCGATCCAGGTGATGCAGCAGATCCTGAAGGACGCGCGGATCCGCGACGCCGCCGACCAGATCCGCAACGAGGTGATGCATCTCGGCGACGATCTGGCGCGCCTGCGCGAGCGCGTCGTGAAGCTGCAAAATCACTTCGGCCAGGTGAACGAGGACGTCAGGCAGATCCTGATCTCCGCCGACAAGATCGAGAAGCGGGCCGGCCGCATCGAGGAACTGGATTTCAGCAAGTCGGAGACCCCGATCGAGGTCCCCCGCTTCGTCAAGGGCGCGACGCCCGAGCTGTTCCCCGCCCCGCGCAAGCTGCAGGCGGGGGAGTAGTATTAGGCGCTGATTTCGCCACATAATCGCTGTCATCGCCCGGCTTGACCGGGCGACCCAGTATCCCAGAGGCGGCAGATGGGATTACGCAGCTTCTATGTCTACATCCTCGCCAGCCGCATCGGCGGCACGCTCTACATCGGTGTGACAAATGATCTCGTTCGGCGAGTTGGGGAGCACAGACTGAAGCTCATCAAGAGCTATACTGAGAAATATGATGTGGTGAAGCTTGTTTACTTCGAGTTCGATGATCCAGAGAACGCGATTCGGCGCGAGAAACGATTGAAGAAATGGAATCGAGCCTGGAAGGTCCGTTTGATCGAAGAGCGCAATCCAAACTGGGAAGACTTGTATCCGGGAATTGCAGGTGTCTAATTGTGCGTCATGCCCCGCGAAGGCGGGGCATCCAGTACGCCGGGACGAAGGTGGCTGGACGAATCGTCACGGAGTACTGGATCGTCCGCCTTCGCGGACGATGACCTCACGATGGGATAGATGACCGCACCCGAAGCGACCGCCCCCTCGCCGGAAAAAGCTGCATCCGCCCCCGTCTCCTGGCGCGACAGTCTTGCCGTGTACTTGCAGCCGCGCGTGCTGATCGTGATGCTGCTCGGCTTCTCCTCGGGCCTGCCGCTGGCGCTGTCGGGCTCGACGTTGCAGGTATGGATGAAGGAGGCCGGCGTCGATCTCGGCACCATCGGGCTGCTCGCGCTGATCGGCACGCCCTACACGCTGAAGTTCCTCTGGGCGCCCCTGGTCGATGCGCTGCATATCCCGCTGTTCACGCAGCTCTTCGGGCGCCGCCGTGGTTGGCTGGTGTTCTCGCAGCTGCTGCTGATCGCCGCGATCCTCGTGCTGGCGATGGCCGATCCGGCGCGATCGCCGTGGTTTGCGGCCTTTGCCGCACTCCTCGTCGCGACCGCCTCGTCGACACAGGACATCGTGGTCGACGCGTTCCGCGTCGAGAGCCTGCCTGAACCCGAGCAAGCCGCCGGCATGGCATCCTATGTCGCGGCCTACCGGGTCGGCATGCTGGTCTCGACAGCCGGCGCGCTGTTCATCGTCAGCGGCTTTGAATCCGCCGGACTCGCACGCCCGTCGGCCTGGATGTGGGGCTATGTGGTGATGGCCGCGCTGATCCTGATCGGCACCATCACCGCGCTGGCCGCGACCGAGCCCACGCAATCCAAGAACGCCGAAGCGGCGACGCATGCGCAGAATGCTGTCGAACGTGTGCTCCACGCGGCGCTTGGCGCATTCTCCGAATTTCTCAACCGCAAGGACGCCTTAGCGGCGCTGGCCTTCGTGGTGCTGTTCAAATTCACCGACGCGTTTTCTGGCACCATGACGGCGCCGTTCGTGATCGATATCGGCTTCTCCAAGGTTGACTATGCGGCGATCGTGAAGGGCGTCGGGCTTGCCGCAACACTGATCGGCGGCTTTGCCGGCGGCTTCGTCGCGCGGCGCTATTCGCTCGCGACCAGCCTATGGATCGGCGGCGTGCTGCAGGCCATCGCCAATCTCGCCTTCTCCTGGCTCGCACACGTCGGCGTCAATCAGTGGGCGCTAGCGCTCGCGATCACGGCCGAGAACTTCACCAGCGCCATCGGCACCGTGATCTTCGTCGCCTATCTGTCGGCGCTGTGCCGCAATCCACTACACACCGCAACCCAGTATGCCCTGCTGACCGCGCTGGCCGCGGTCGGCCGCACCTATCTGTCGTCGGGCGCCGGTTACGTGGCAAAGGCCGTGGGCTGGCCGGTGTTCTTCGTGATCTGCGTGCTGGTCGCTATCCCGAGCCTGCTCCTGCTCGCCTGGCTGCAGCGACGCGGTCATTTTGAGGAGCTGGGACCGGTGAGGGTTTAGCGCCTGACTTGTCATCACCCGCGAAGTCAACCGTAGCCCGGACGGAGCGGAGCGCAATCCGGGGAAGTCTCTCAGCTTGCAAAGCTGTCCCGGATTTCGCTGCGCTCCATCCGGGCTACGGGCGACTACCGGCAACGGCTACTTCGTCACCACGCTCCATTTCGTGACGATGGCTTCGCTCATCTGGCCAGCGTCCTGGGCGCAGGCGATCTCATCGACCTTCACCGAGATTTCCTTGCCGGTGAGACTCCTGAGCTGCGCGGCCTGGGCCTCGCTGGTCGTGACCAATTGGAACGTCTCCGGTCCGGTCTCGAGGTTGCAGAGACCGTTCGGCGGCGGCAGACGGCGCGGCTCGCTGGTGATCTGGTAGGTCGCGACGCGCTTGCCGCCCCTCTTGGCGTCGCGCACGCGCATGGCGTTGAGTTCCCCCGACAGCACGTCACCGGCCCTGATCAGCTTGCCGGGCTTCTGCGGCGCGTCGTTCCGCTGCGCCCCGGCGCAGGGCCCGAGCAACAACGCAGCCAGAAGCGCAAAGCCCAAGCGTACGCCGAATCGGTGTGTCGTCATTTCCAATGGTTCCGTATCTGATTCGTCAGAGCGTGAATGACCGTCCCCGAATCGTCATCCAACCCTATCATGTTGTTTCAGCGCGATCTTTTCCAACTGCGCTGATCGCATGGTGATGCCGCGGCACCCCGCTGGTTGGATCGCGATCTAGAACAGCGTCCGCTGCCGCATGGCTGCGGATAGCGTACCTTCATCGAGGTAATCAAGCTCGCCGCCGACCGGCACACCATGCGCCAGCCGCGTCACCCGAACATTGGCTTCCGTCAGAAGGTCGGTGATGTAATGCGCGGTGGTCTGACCATCGACGGTTGCGTTGAGCGCCAGGATGATCTCGCTGACCTCAGGCGCGTGTGCGCGGGCCACCAGCTGATCGATGGTGAGGTCCTGCGGGCCGACGCCGTCGAGCGGCGACAGCGTCGCGCCCAGCACGTGATAGCGACCGTTGGTCGCATTCGCCCGTTCCAGCGCCCAGAGATCGGCGACATCGGCGACCACAACGATGATCGAGGGATCACGGCGCGGATCGATGCACACCGTGCAGGGGTTTTGTGTATCGATGTTTCCGCAGGTCTTGCAGACCTGGATCTTGTCGATCGCAACCTGCAGGGCCGCGGTGAGCGGCGTCATCAGCGCTTCGCGCTTCTTGATCAGATGCAGCGCGGCGCGCCGCGCCGAGCGCGGGCCAAGCCCGGGCAACCGCGCCAGCAACTGGATCAGGCGCTCAATCTCGGGGCCGGCGACGCTTGCAGCCATTTAGGTGAGACCAAGTCCCGGCGGCAGGCCGAGCCCGCCGGTCAGCGCCGCCATCTTCTCCTGCATCGCGGCCTCCGCCTTGCGGCGGGCATCGCCATGCGCGGTGACGAGCAGGTCCTCGAGCACCTCGCGCTCCTCCGGCTTCATCAGCGAGGGATCGATCTTGACGCCCTTCACTTCCATCTTCGCGGTCATGCGCACCGCGACCAGACCGCCGCCGGAAATGCCCTCGACCTCGACATTGCCGAGCTCTTCCTGCATCGCCTGCATCTTGGATTGCAGCTGCGCTGCCTGTTTCATCATGCCAAGGAAATCAGCCATGCGTGCACCCTGTCATCAGATCAATCGTCGTCGCTGTCGGAAGTTTCAATCGGATCCTCTGTCATATCCGACGCCGGCGGCTCGGCGGCGAGGCGACGCACCTCGACCACCCGCGTGCCGGGGAAGCGCGCCAGCACCTCCTGCACGCGCGGATCGGCCTCGGCGGCGCGCTGGTGCTCGCTCCGCGCCAGCTCGTTCTGCGAGCGCACGGTGGGCTGGCCCGCCTCGTTGGAGATGATCACGGTCCAGCGCCGCCCGGTCCACAGTTCGAGCTTGCGCGAGAGATCGGTGACGAGGCCGCGCGAGGCCTTCGGCTCGAGCGCGATCTCGAGCTGTCCGTCCTCGATGCGGACCAGCCGCACGTCGGCTTCCAGCGCGCTCTTGGTCATGAGGTCGCGCTTCTCGCCGGCGAGCGCAATCAGTTGCGGAAAGCTCGCAATCCGCAGCACCGGCGCGGCGTCAGTAGCCGGCGCGGCCATCTGCGGACGCGCAGCCAAATCGGCGCGCGGCGCGGCCTGCGGCGCACGGACCGGAGCGGACGGCATCGCGGACATCGCCGGTGTCGACGCGCCGCGGGACGGCGCCGAGGCGCCCGACGTCGCAGGCGCGGCGCCACCGCCATTCTGCTCGATCATCCGGATCGCTTCATCCGGGGTCGGCAGGTCGGCGACATAGGCGATCCGCACCAGCACCATCTCGGCGGCGGCCGCCGGACGCGTCGCGGTTTGTACTTCGGTGATGCCCTTGAGCAGCATCTGCCACATCCGTGACAGCACCCGCATCGACAGTTTTGCGGCGAATTCACGCGCGCGCACGCGCTCCGTCTCGCCGAACGCGACGTTGTCGGCGGTCGCCGGCACGACCTTCACGCGGGTGACGAAATTGACGAACTCGGCAAGGTCGGACAGCACCACGACCGGATCGGCCCCGACATCGTACTGCGCGCGGAACTCGGCGAAGGCACCGGCGATATCGCCGCGCGCCAGCGAATCAAAGAGATCGATGACACGGGTGCGGTCGGCCAGCCCCAGCATCTGCCTGACCGCATCGGCCTTCACCTGGCCCGCGGCATGCGCGATCGCCTGGTCGAACAGCGAGAGCGAATCGCGTACCGAGCCTTCCGCGGCGCGGGCGATGATGCCGAGCGCCTCGGGCTCGACCTCGACGCCTTCCTTGGTCGCAATGTTTCCAAGGTGCTTCATCAGCACATCGGCTTCCACGCGGCGCAAGTCGAAGCGCTGGCAGCGCGACAGCACCGTGATCGGAACCTTGCGGATTTCGGTGGTGGCGAACACGAACTTGGCGTGCTCCGGCGGTTCCTCCAGCGTCTTCAGGAAGGCGTTGAAGGCCGCGGTCGACAGCATGTGGACTTCGTCGATGATGTAGACCTTGTAGCGCGCGCTTGCCGGCGCATAGCGCACGCTGTCGTTGATCTGGCGCACATCGTCGACGCCGGTATGGGACGCGGCGTCCATCTCCAGCACGTCCATGTGCCGGCTTTCCATGATCGCCTGGCAGTGGATGCCGAGATCGGGCATGTGGATGGTCGGCCCCTTCACCGAGCCGTCCGGCTTCTCGTAGTTCAACGCACGGGCAAGGATGCGGGCGGTGGTGGTCTTGCCGACCCCGCGCACGCCGGTCAGGATCCAGGCCTGCGGAATCCGCCCGGTCTCGAATGCATTCGAGACGGTACGCACCATCGCCTCCTGGCCGATCAGATCCTCGAAGCTGGAGGGACGGTATTTGCGGGCGAGAACGCGGTAGGGCTTGGCGGCATCGGGCGCGCCGCCGAGGTCAAAGCCGCCGTCGAGGCTCCGTTGGCCTGCGCCGTCGGGCTGATGGGAGGGGGCGCCAGCGTCGTTCATGCGTCGATCCGCAACTTGGATTTCTCTTGCAGCCGGCGTGCGGATGGGAGCCGAAATCGAGCGCCGGGCGCGGAGACCGCCAATCCAGCGCGATTCGCTCGGAAAAACAGGTAGGAGACTGACGAGCGACCCGATCCGGACCTCGTTAGGGCTGCTTCCTTCCGGACCTGACCCGGTTGGCGAGTGGCTCGTCCACCGCCAATCTCCCGGTCCCTATTTGGGGCCAAAAGAGCCGGAAAGCAAGCGGCCTGACCATGGTTTGTGGGACTTGTAAGGGAACACGGAAAGGCATTACTTCCCCCTCATGCCCGCCTCCAACTGGACGCTGCATTCGCAGCTCAAGAAAGACACCATCGACATCGGCGACCTGCCGCTGTGCAAGGTGCTCGTCATCAAGGACGCGCATTATCCCTGGCTCCTGCTGGTGCCCCGGCGCGACGGCGCGGTCGAGATCATCGACCTCGACGAGGTCGAGCAGGCGCAGCTGATGACGGAGACCTCCCGGGTCGCGCGGGCTTTGAAAGAGATCACCAAGTGCGACAAGCTGAATATCGCGGCACTCGGCAATCTGGTCCCGCAGCTTCACGTCCATGTCATCGCACGCCGCACCAGCGACGCTGCATGGCCGCGTCCCGTTTGGGGCGTGATGCCGCCGCTGGCGCATGACGCCGAGGAAGTGCAAAATTTCATCAACGCGCTTCGCCGCAAGATCTGGTTGGGTTGAAATGTCAGCATTCGACAAGTTTCCGCTCGGGCAACCGGCCTTCGTCACACACGTCCTGGATCGTGCCGCGCATCTGCGCACCAATGACGAGAAGCTGTTCGCGCTCGAAGGCCACCGCGAAGCCCGCGCCTATGTGATCTACCGCGACTCCCTGGTGGTGAAGCAGGACGCCGACGGCCCACGCGCGCTGCTGTCGTTCGAGGAGGCGCGGAGCTTCGGCGCCAACCCCGGCACGATCTTCTTGGGGCTACGCGACGGCGCGCCGATCTTCGGCATGGGTATCGCCCCGCAGGCCGCCGAAAAATTGGTCGGCCGCAGCGACGTCACCGTGACCGAGTTGCGCGGCATGGCGATGCAAGGCGCCGTCCCGGCGGAGCAGCTTTCGGCGATCGCCATGGCGAAGTCGATGGTGAGCTGGCATCAGCGCCACGGCTTCTGCCCGAACTGCGGCACGCGCACCGCGATGAGGGACGGCGGCTGGAAGCGCGAATGCCCGAGCTGCAAGACCGAACATTTCCCGCGCACTGATCCGGTCGTGATCATGCTGGTCACCTACGGCGACAAGGTGCTGTTGGGCCGGCAGAAGCAGTTCATGCCCGGCATGTATTCCTGCCTCGCCGGCTTCGTCGAGGCGGCAGAGACCATCGAGGATGCGGTGCGGCGCGAGATTTTCGAGGAGTCAGGCATCCGCTGCACCGACGTCAATTACTACATGACGCAGCCCTGGCCCTATCCATCATCCCTGATGATCGGCTGCACCGCGCGCGCCACCAATGAGGACATCGTGGTCGACCGCACGGAGCTGGAGGACGCCCGCTGGTTCAACCGCGACGAAGCGACGCTGATGATCAAGCGGCAGCATCCCGACGGCCTCGCCGGACCGCATCCGTTCGCGATTGCCCATCACCTGCTCGGACGATGGGTGCATCACGGAGACGCGTCGGGCAAATAGCGGGAACCGGACATTGCCCCTCCAGATGAGATCCGGGCACAGGGGCTCTGGCAAAACCATCATGACGGGCCCCGCATGAATTTTCAGACCGGAGCGCCGAAAATTCCGCCGCGCATTCTCTGCATCGGCATGCCGGTGCGAGACCTCACCTTCAGCGTCAGCGGTGTGCCGGCGCGCGGCTGCAAGGAAAATGCCACCCATTTCGACCAGATCTGCGGCGGCAACGCGCTGAATGCCGCGATCGGCATCGTGCGGCTGGGCGGCCGCGCCTCGATTTGCGGGCCGATGGGCGATTCGGCGGAGACGTCGAGCCGCTACATCTTCGACAAGCTTGCGCAGGAGAACGTCGAGACCCAGCACCTCGTGCACATGGCCGATCTCGCCACGCCGATCTCGGCCATCATGATCGATCCGAGCGGCGAGCGCACCATTGTCACCTTCCGCGACCCGGAGCTCTGGAAGGTGAAGCTGCCGCCGACCGAGCTGCTGCTGGAGGACTGCGCGGCGATCCTGACCGAGAGCCGCTGCGCACCGTTCTGCACCGAGCTTTGCGCCGAGGCCGTAGGGCGCGGCATTCCCGTGGTCGTCGATGTCGACCGCGCGATGTCGATGAGCGAGGACCTGCTTGTTGCCTCGACCCATCTCGTCTTTTCCAGCGACTCGCTGCAGGAGACGGCAGACATCACCGACGACGGCCAGGCTCTTCAGAAGATCGCCAGGCTCACCCCGTCGTTCCTGGCCGCGACGCGCGGGCCGCGGGGCACAATCTGGCTGAACGAGAAGGGTGAGCTGGAAGAAACCCCCGCCTTTCCGGTCCACACCGTCGATACGCTCGGCGCCGGCGACATTTTCCACGGCGGGTTTGCGCTCGCCCTGACCGAGAAGCAGGAGCTCCGGCAGGCGCTGCGATTCGCCTCCGCAGCCGCAGCGCTGAAATGCACCCGCTTCGGGGGTGCTTATGCCGCACCGCAACGTGCTGAAGTTGAAGCGTTTTTGGAGCAGCACCAGGAGGCACGGCCGGCCTAGGAGAGCAGGAACTACTTGCCAGAGAAGATTTTTCTATATATGAGGGATATCAACCTATCATATGGAACTTTCTTCTATGACTGACGTCGCCGTTCATATTCACCAGGATAGCCGCCGCCTCGACGCCATCGATCGCAAGATCCTGACCGTCCTGCAGGAGGACGCCTCGCTCTCCGTCGCCGAAATCGGCGACCGGGTCGGACTGTCGTCGACGCCGTGCTGGAAGCGCATCCAGCGGCTGGAAGCCGATGGCGTGATCCTGCGCCGGGTGGCGCTTGTCGACCAGAACAAGATCGGGCTGGGGATTTCGGTATTCGTCTCGGTCGAAAGCGCCGACCATTCGGACGCCTGGCTGCGCAAATTCGCCGACGCCGTGAGCGCCATGCCCGAGGTGATGGAGTTCTACCGGATGGCCGGCGACGTCGACTACATGCTGCGCGTCGTGGTCGCCGACATGCAGAGCTACGACATCTTCTACAAGAAGCTGATCAGCGCCGTGCCGCTGAAAAACGTCACCTCGCGTTTCGCGATGGAAAAGATCAAGTCCGTCACCGCGCTGCCTGTGCCGGCGGCGTAACCGCCGAGAGCTAGCGCCACACGGCAGCATCACGCCCCCAAGTAGTTGGCTGCCAGAGCGTTTACCTGAAGTTAGCGCAGCTCGCGATATTCTCCCGCCATGGAGCCGGGGGACATCATCCCGTCGACGCGATGGCCTGCATGGCTGGGCGCGGCCGCGTTGCTGATCGCGAGCTGGATCGGCATCGCTGCACTGTCGTTGCAGGTGCGCGCAGGCACGGAAGTGGTCGCGGTGGCCTTTCCACCATGGTGGGGGGCAAGGCGAGCAGTTCTGGCCGCCGCATCCGCCCATGCGTCGATCGTTCGGATGACGGCCGTTCCGACGCTGCTGGTGGTGCGGCCCGACCGCGATGGCGGGCTGAACCGACTGTACGAGGCCGGTGCCTGGCTGACCGTCGATCCGCAGGCAGTCGCTGCCTGCATCGGGGCCGATGACGAATTGGGGGTTGGGGATGACCTTCGAAGGCGATGACGTGGCGGTCTTGCGCGAGACCGCCAGCAAGATTCTGCTTGTGGTGCTTTGGCTGCACGTTCCGATCGCAGCCGTCATTGGCCTCGCGCTTCACTCCGACTGGCTCATGCCGACCGCCTTCATGGCGGCGATGGCGCTATCCGCGACGGCGTCGTGGCGCATTTCGGGAAACGGCGCGGCGACGCGCATGATCGTCGCCGTCGCCCTGATGGCCGGCGTGTCGATGCTCGTCTTTCAGTTCGCCGGCCACGCCTGGCAGGTCGACATGCACATGTACTTCTTCGCCGCCCTGGCGTGCCTGGTCGCCTATTGCGACTATCGGCCCATCGTCGCCGGCACTGCGGCAGTCGCGCTGCATCATCTGACGCTGAACTTCATTCTCCCGGCCGCCATCTATCCCGGCGGCGCCGATCTTGGCCGTGTGGTTCTCCATGCCGTCATCCTCCTGATCGAGGCCGGTGTGCTGATCTGGCTCGCGCACACGCTCGCCCACCTGTTCAAGACGACGGCCGAGAAGGCGACCGAGGCCGAGGCTGCCAGCGCTGCGGAAGCGCGCGCCAATGCCGATCGTCTCGAGGCCGAGCACACCAAGCAAAAGCGGGATGCAGCAAGACGCGAACTCGCCGCCGGCTTCGAGCGCAAGATCGCTGGTGTCGTCGAGGCCGTCGCGGCGGCAGCGCGCGCGATGCAGGCGCTGTCGGCATCCATGGACGGGAGCAACGCGGAAACCATGCGCCAGGCCACCGCAGCCGCCTCCGCATCGGCGCTGGCATCGACCAATGTGGAAACCGTGGCGTCGGCGACCGAAGAGCTGACCGCTTCGATCAACAACATCGCCGAGCAGGTGACCCGCTCCACCCGGATCGCCGCCAAAGCCGCGGGGGACGCGCGCCGCACCAATACCGTCGTGGATAGCCTCGCCGCCGGCACCCAGAAAATCGGCGAGGTGGTGACGCTGATCCAGAGCATCGCCAGCCAAACCAACCTGCTGGCGCTGAACGCGACGATTGAGGCGGCTCGTGCCGGCGAGCACGGACGAGGATTTGCGGTGGTCGCGAGCGAGGTCAAGCCGCTGGCCAATCAAACCGCCAAGGCGACCGAAGAAATCGCAGCGCAAATTCAGGATATCCAGACCGCGACTGACGAAGCCGTCAACGCCATCGAGGCTATCGGCGGCACCATCGCCGAAATCGACCAGATCTCCGGCGAGATCGCGGCTGCGGTCGATCAGCAAGGCATGGCGACTCGGGAGATCTCCGGGAACCTGCAGCAGGCTGCCGACCGCACCAGGGATGTGAGCAAAGGCATCCTGAGCGTCAACCAGGCATCCGAACAGGCCAGCAAGGCAACCGCACAACTCCTCGATGCGGCCAACGGCCTGTCGTCACAATCGGAGTGGCTGAAGTCCGAGCTCGACGGCTTCCTGGGCTCGCTGCGGGCGGCGTAAACCGGCAGAACACAGGTCGTCACACGCGGGCTTGACCCGCGTGTCCATCAATCTTCACGTGCTTGTCGGCGATGGATTGCCGGGTCAAACCCGGCAATGACAATCGGAACAGCGACGTTCAGATCTTCTGATTGTATTCGCCGACCTCGGGATGCGTGCGCAGCACGGAATCCATCGCCTCGAACATGTCGCGCATGCGTTGCTCGCTGACGGGGCTTTCGACGACAACCACCAGCTCCGGCTTGTTCGAGGATGCGCGCACCAGACCCCAGCTGCCGTCCTCGGCCGTGACGCGCACGCCGTTGACGGTGACGAGATCGCGGATCGGCTGGCCGGCGACCTCGCCACCCTTCTGCACGAGCTGCTCGAAGTGCTTCACCACCGCATCGACGACGCCGTACTTCGCCTCGTCGGCGCAATGCGGCGACATGGTCGGCGACGACCAGGTCTTCGGCAGCGCGTTCTTCAAATCGGCCATCGACTTGCCGGGCGCGCGGTCGAGCATCTCGCAGATCGCGATCGCCGAGACGAGGCCGTCGTCATAGCCGCGACCGAACGGCTTGTTGAAGAAGAAGTGGCCGGACTTCTCGAAGCCAGCGAGCGCACCCAATTCGTTGGTGCGGCGCTTCATGTAGGAATGGCCGGTCTTCCAATACACCGTCGTCGCACCCTGCTTTTGCAGCACGGGGTCGGTGACGAACAATCCGGTCGACTTCACGTCGACGACGAACTGCGCGTTCCTGTGAATCGCCGACATGTCGCGCGCCAGCATCACGCCGACCTTGTCGGCGAAGATCTCCTCGCCGGTGTTGTCGACGACGCCGCAGCGGTCACCGTCGCCGTCGAAGCCCAGGCCTACATCGGCCTTGTGCGCCAGCACCGCATCGCGGATCGCGTGCAGCATCTCCATGTCTTCGGGATTCGGATTGTACTTCGGGAAGGTGTGATCGAGCTCGGTATCGAGCGGGATCACCTCGCAGCCGATCGCCTCCAGCACCTGCGGCGCGAATGCGCCCGCCGTGCCGTTGCCACAGGCCGCCACGACCTTCAGCCTGCGCTTCAGCTTCGGGCGGTCGGTGAGGTCGGCGATGTAGCGCGCCGGATAGTTCTCGTGGAATTGGTAGGAGCCGCCGACCTTGTTCTTGAACTCGGCGTTGAGCACAATCTCCTTCAACCGCGTCATCTCATCGGGGCCGAAGGTGAGCGGACGGTTGGCGCCCATCTTCACGCCGGTCCAGCCGTTGTCGTTATGCGAAGCGGTGACCATCGCAACGCAGGGCACGTCGAGGTCGAACTGCGCGAAGTATGACATCGGCGTGACGGCAAGCCCGATGTCATGCACCTTGCAGCCCGCCGCCATCAGGCCCGAGATCAGTGCATATTTGATCGAGGCGGAATAGCCGCGGAAATCGTGGCCGGTGACGATCTCCTGGCGGACGCCGAGCTCCGCGATCAGCGCACCGAGCCCCATGCCCAGCGCCTGCACGCCCATCAAGTTGATTTCCTTGTTGAACAGCCAGCGCGCGTCGTATTCGCGAAATCCGGTCGGCTTCACCATCGGCTCGGATTCGAAGGCATAGGTATTCGGGACCAGCGCGGATTTCGGCTTGGGGAACATTGATCGGCCTTATCGTCGAGTGCGGAGGAACATCGCCGCAGCCATAGCGAATGCGGCGCCTGAGCGAAAGATGAGACTGGTGGCTGGTGGCCGACAATTGCGGCAGAAATGGCGGTGACCAGACAGAGCAAGACCGGCCTATCCGGTCAGACGCACGATCTCCTGCTCGACCACCGCTCTCAAGGGCGGCAGCGCAAGCTCAACTGTGTCCCAGACGAACTGCGCAGCAACGTCCTCGTAGTCGTGCCGATAGACGTTGCCGGCCCCCGCCATCTGTTTCCACGCAATCCCAGGGTGTCTCGCCTTGAGATCGGCCGGAAGGCGTCGCGATGCCTCCGAAATGATTTCCAGGCAGCGCGTTACTGCGTAGACGGATCGAATGTCCGCCTTAAACGTCTGACGATCGAGACCTTCGGCAAACTTCGTCGCAAGGTCGACGTGATGCAGGATATCGAGCAGTGCGCCTTCAGCGCGATCAGAAGGCATAGATGGCGTCGGCCGTAGCCGTGGGTCGGACATGCGATTTCAGAGCGTCACGATTGACCACATCAACGGGCCCATCAAAAAGTCCCGAGATATACTGCTTGAGATCAACGTAGTCGAAGATTGTTAGTCGGGCGCTCGGATCAATCTCGATCATGATGTCGATATCGCTGTCCGCGCGGTGATCGCCCCGCGCGACCGACCCGAATAGGGCAGCATGCGTCACGCCCCGCCGGCGCAAGGCCTGCTCAGAACGGCGTAACGTATCAATCGCATCGGAACTGTTCATAAGCCAAATATAGCACGCTGGGGCAGCAACCGGGAGGGCAATCTCCACGCGAGCCGGTTGGCTTACTGCTCCAGAACCAGACGGCCGTTGGCATATTCGAAGCGCTTCAGCTTCGACAGGAAGGACAGGCCGAGCAGGTTTTCCGACAGCGCCTCGTCGGGCAACACCATGGCATCGACGTCGCGCACGATGAGGCCGCCGAGTTCGATCATGGCGATGCGGGCGCGCGCGGCCTTGATGGTGCCGTTGGCAGTGGTGACGCGTGCGGTGTAATCACCTGGCACAGGACGCAGGCCGAAGCGCGCGGCGGAGGTCTCGTTCAGCGCAACTACCGATGCACCAGTGTCGACCATGAAGCCGATGCGCTGGCCGTCGATGCGGCCGTCGGTCGCGAAGTGACCGCGAGCGTCCGGCGGAATCGTCAGCGTGCGGCCGCTGGTCTG
This sequence comes from Bradyrhizobium sp. ISRA464, assembly GCF_029910095.1. Lineage (NCBI taxonomy): Bacteria > Pseudomonadati > Pseudomonadota > Alphaproteobacteria > Hyphomicrobiales > Nitrobacteraceae > Bradyrhizobium > Bradyrhizobium sp. ISRA464. The sequence goes on from NZ_CP094526.1 coordinate 8,223,349, forward strand.
CGCCACCGTGACGGGAGGGACCGCACTCTTCTGTGCTTGCGCTGTGGTCGCGGCGGCGGGCGTCATCTTGCTGGCCATCTGTGCCATGAACGTGCCCAGCCCGATCATGATGGCCGCGAAAATCATCAGGTTACGCATGACACCAACTCGGAAAGCCGAAAATGCAATTTGACCACGCCGGACACCCCGCCGCGAGTGACGTCGTGGGACCAAGCCTTTCATTTTGATGAAAAGGATGAGCGAAGGGTTAATGCGAACCAACGGAAACCCGGTCGAGGCGGCCGAGCGGCATCGATTGCCTCGTCCCGGAGTGCCTCGCGATCGTCTCAGGCGGCCTTCGCGACCGGGCTCGGCATCACGGCGCGCAGCGCGTAATAGACCGCGCCGGCGATCCCGACACCAAAGAACCAGCCATAGACCGTCCACCAGGACGGCAGCAACGAGGTGAAGTTCGGCAGGATCGACGAGAACAGCGCGCCGACTGCCGCGGCGACGAGCGCGCTGACGTTCCAGCCGTTCTGGAAACGGTATGCGCCATCTTCCTGGTAGAGCGCCGGCACGTTCACCCTGCCCTTCGCGATCAGATAATAGTCGACCATCATGATCCCGAAGATCGGCCCCATCGTCGCGCCGATCAGCCCGACGAATGAGGCTGCACTGCCCTCCCATGGCGCGAAGGGATACAGCACGAGCGCGATCAGCGCCGCGATATAGCCGCCCCTCTTGAAGTCGATCTGCCGCGGGAACACGTTGGAGAAATCGAACGCGGGCGAGACGAAATTGGCGACGACATTGATGCCGAGCGTCGCCACCGCAAAGGTGACCGCGGCCAGCAACGCCAGGAACCAGCTGTCGAACTTCGCCGAGATCTGATCCGGATGCAGCAGCACCTCGTGATAGACGTTGAACGCCGCGATCGTGGTGACGCCGGCGACCAGCGAGAACAGGATCAGGTTGACCGGCAAGCCCCAGATGTTGCCCTTGCGGAGCACCGCCGCATCGGGCGCGTAGCGCGAGAAGTCGCAGAAGTTGAGATACAGCGCGGCGAAATAGGTGATCCAGGTCGCCGCAACTGCGCAGAGCGCGGGCAGCGTGCCGGGCTCGCCGGGCACGCCGGCATCCTTGGTCTTCTCCAACAGCACATCCTGCGGAATCGGCGCAGTGAGCGAGATGCCGCCGGCGGTGATGCAGAGATAGATCGCGAGGATCAGCATCATCAGCCACACCGCCGGCCCCGCCCAGTCCTGGAATCGGCGCACCGTCTCCATGCCGCGCTGGATGATCAAGAGCTGCAGCGCCCAGATCACGACGAAGCAGATCACTTCGAGGCCGGAATGCCCAAGCACATGGGTGGACTGGTGAAAGGACTTGAAGGCGTCGATGCGGGTCAGGAGCGCGACGATCGCGCCCGATGCTGCCGCCGTCTGCGCGCCGTACCAGAAGCAGGCAACGATGGCGCGCACCAGCGCCGGGAGGTTGGCGCCCCAGACGCCGAACGACGCGCGGGCCAGCACCGGATAGGGTACGCCGGTCTTCACGCCGGCATTGCCGATCAGGCTCATCAGGAAAAAGATCACCAGCGAGCCGACGCCGATTGCCAGGATAAAGTTGACGAAGCTGCCGCAGAGCAGGAACAGGCTGGCCGCGAGATAGTAGCCCCAGAGGCTGTGGACGTCAGAGGTCCAGACGTTGAAGATGCTGAAGGCGCCCCAGTTGCGTTCCCTGGCCGGCGCCAGATCCTCATTGTAAAGCGATGGCGATGCGTTCTTGATCTCCAAGGCGGCCTCCCCGAGGTGCAAGCCTGTGATCCCGACGCACAAATCTAACCACCGTTTGCGGGCGCCCGCCAGCGCAACGACCGAGGATGATCGGGAAAAGTGGCGCCCGCCGTTCGAGACCGATTAAGTGCCGCGCGGCTTCACCCGCCGGGTCGGCATCGCACTAGCGGGATCCTCAGGCCAAGGGTGGCGCGGATAACGGCCGCGCAGGTCGGATCGAACCGCGGCGTAGCTGCCGTGCCAGAAACCCGGCAAGTCGCGGGTCACCTGCACCGGCCGCTGCGCCGGCGACAGCAGTTCCAGCACCAGCGGCACCGCGCCCTTGGCGATCGAGGGATGGGTGTTGAGCCCGAACAGCTCCTGCAGCCGCACCGCGATGGTTGGCCCCTGCTCGGCCTCGTAGTCGATCGCGAGCTGCGTGCCGGTCGGCGCCTCGAAATGCGTCGGCGCCTCGCGATCGAGCCGGGCCCGCAGCTCCCACGGCAACAGCGCCATCAGCGCGTCCGACAAATCGCCGGCGGAGAGATCCTTCAGTGCGGTCTTGTCGTACAGCGCCGGCACCAGCCAGTCGTCGGCGCGGGCGGCAAGCGCGGCGTCGGACAGATCGGGCCAGCTCTCGCCCTCGGCCTTGCGCAGGAACATCACGCGGTCGCGCCATTGCTTCGAGTGCTTCGACCAGGGCAGCCGGTCGAGGCCTGCGGCGATCAAGCCGTCCGCGAAGATGCGCGCAGTCTCAGCCGAGGGCGATAGCGGCATCGGCGCTTCCAACAGCGTGATCGCATGCAGCGAGCGCCGGCGGCGCGCGCGCAAGGCCATCGCGTTACGATCGAAGGTCACCTCTTCCACGATCTCGATATGGTCGGCGAAACGCTGCTCGATCTCCTCCTGGGTGATCGGCGACGCCAGCAGGATGCGGCCGCTCGCGGCCGTGCCGGTCAGCTCGGCCACGGCTATATAGGGAGCGCGAGCCAGCGCCGAGGTCTGCTCGACGGCCGCGCCGCGGCCATTGGCAAGCACGAAGCTGCCATTGCCGCGGTTCTTCGCAACACGGTCCGGGAAGGCGAAGGCCAGCATGACGCCTGTGGAGAGATCTCCTTCGTCAATCGCCGCAGCCTTTGTGAGCCCCCCTCCCCGGCCCTCCCCAACAAGGGGGGAGGGAGAAGCGGAACGTGTGTCGGATCGCTCTACTTGCGCGGCCCAGCGCTGCGCCATGCTGCGCGCGCTCGTCGCACGCTGCGAACGGTCACGGCGGAACTGGTCCAGCCTGACGTCGAGATCGACGCTGTCGCCGCCGAGCCCGCGCTCGGTCAGGACGGCCGCGATCTCCGCCGCCTCGTCCGCCGCACCGAACCGCGCCGAATCCACGATCATCCGCGCCAGCCGTGGCGGCAGCGCCAGCGCGCGCAGGCTGTTGCCTTCCGCGGTGATGCGGCCGCCGCCGTCGAGCGCGCCGAGCTCGGTGAGCAGCGATTTCGCCTCCTTCAGCGCCGGCGCCGGCGGCGGATCGAGAAAGGCAAGGCCGGCGGGATCGCTGACGCCCCATTGCGCGAGGTCGAGCACCAGCGACGACAGATCGGCGGACAGGATCTCGGGCGCGGTGTAGGCCGGGAGCGACGCGGTCTGTGGCTCGTCCCACAGCCGGTAGCAGACGCCGGGCTCGATACGGCCGGCACGGCCGCGCCGCTGGTCGACCGCCGCGCGCGAGGCGCGAACGGTTTCCAGCCGCGTCAGCGCAATGTCGGGCTCGTAGCGCGGCACCCGCGCCATGCCGGAGTCCACCACGATGCGGACGCCCTCGATGGTGAGCGAGGTCTCGGCGATCGAGGTCGCCAGCACCACCTTGCGGGTACCCTTCGGCGCCGGCGCGATGGCACGATCCTGCACGCCGGCGTCGAGCGCGCCGAACAGCGGCACGATTTCGACCGAGGCGTCGTGCACGCGCTCGGCGAGCAAGGTCTGGGTGCGGCGGATTTCGGCCGCGCCCGGCAGGAACGCGAGCACCGAACCGGCGTCGGCACGCAGCGCTGAAGCGATCGCGTCCGCCATCTGGCGCTCCAGCGGCACATCCACCTTGCGGCCGAGATAGCGGGTCTCGACTGGAAAGGCGCGCCCCTCGCTTTCGACCACCGGCGCATCGCCGAGCAGGTTGGCGACGCGGGCGCCGTCGAGGGTCGCCGACATCACGAGAATGCGCAGGTCCTCGCGCAGGCCGGTCTGCGCGTCGCGCGCCAGCGCGAGCCCGAGGTCGGCGTCGAGCGAGCGCTCGTGGAATTCATCGAATAGCACGGCAGCCACGCCGTTGAGTTCGGGATCATCGAGGATCTGCCGCGAGAAGATGCCCTCGGTGACGACCTCGATCCGCGTCACGCGCGACACCTTCGAGCCGAAGCGGACGCGATAGCCAACGGTCTCGCCGGCACGTTCACCGAGCGTCTTGGCCATCCGCTCGGCGCTGGCGCGCGCGGCGATGCGGCGCGGTTCCAGCACGATGATCTTTTTGCCTTTCGCCCAGGGCACATCCAGCAGCGCCAGCGGCACGCGCGTGGTCTTGCCGGCCCCGGGCGGGGCCACCAGCACCGCGGCATTGTGGCCGGCGAGCGTGCGGTCGAGGTCATCGAGCACGGCGTCGATCGGCAGCGGCGTATCAAACTTGCGCGGCAAAACCAAACATCCGTCATCACCCGCGCAGGCGGGTGATCCAGTAACCACCATCATGCCCGGTTGCGAAGACCGGGCGTACTAGATACCCCGCCTCCGCGGGGTATGACAGTGGTATTGAGATTAAGCCCGCGGCGACGGCGCGCGGCCGACGCTGTCATAGGCAAAGCCATGCGCGGCCATGTCCTCGGGGCGATAGATGTTGCGCAGGTCGATCACGACCGGCTGCTTCAGCTCTGCCTTCAGCCGATCGAGGTCGAGCGTGCGGTACTGCACCCATTCGGTGACGACGACCATGGCGTCGGCGCCCTTCACGCACTCATAGGGATCGTCGCAATACTCGATATCGGGCAGCTCCTTGCGAGCCTGCTCCATGCCGACCGGGTCATGCGCACGCACCTTGGCCCCCATGTCGAGCAGACCGGTGACGAGCGGGATCGACGGCGCCTCGCGCATGTCGTCGGTGTCAGGCTTGAAGGTGAGGCCGAGCACCGCGATGGTCTTGCCGCGCAGGCTGCCGCCGGAGAGGCTCGCGACCTTGCGCGCCATGGCGCGCTTGCGGTTGTCGTTGACGCCGAGCACCGCCTCGACGATCCGCAGCTGTACGTCGTGGTCCTGCGCGATCTTGATCAGCGCGCGGGTGTCCTTCGGGAAGCAGGAGCCGCCGAAGCCCGGCCCTGCATGCAGGAATTTCGAGCCGATGCGATTGTCGAGCCCGATGCCGCGCGCGACCTCCTGCACGTCGGCGCCGACCTTCTCGGAGAGATCGGCGATCTCGTTGATGAAGGTAATCTTGGTCGCGAGGAAGGCGTTGGCGGCGTATTTGATCAGCTCGGCCGTGCGCCGAGCCGTGAACATCAGCGGCGCCTGATTGAGCGACAGCGGCCGGTAGATATCGCCGAGCACCTTGCGTCCACGTTCATCCGACGTGCCGACCACGATGCGATCGGGGAACTTGAAGTCGCGGATCGCGGCGCCCTCGCGCAGGAATTCCGGATTGGAGGCGACGACGACGTCCGCCGAAGGATTGGCCTCGCGGATCAATCGCTCGACCTCATCGCCGGTGCCGACCGGCACGGTCGACTTGGTGACGACGACGGTGAAGCCCTTCAGCGCCGCGGCGATCTCGCGCGCCGCGCCATAGACATAGGTGAGGTCGGCGTGGCCGTCGCCGCGCCGCGACGGCGTGCCGACCGCGATGAACACCGCATCGGCCTCCGCAACGGGCGCCGCCAGATCAGTGGTGAATTCGAGCCGCTTGGCCTTCACGTTGGCCGCGACCAGTGCGTCGAGGCCGGGCTCGAAGATCGGGATCTCGCCCCGATGGAGCGCCGCGATCTTGCTCGCATCCTTGTCCACGCAGGTCACCTGGTGACCGAAATCCGCAAAACAGGCGCCCGACACCAGCCCCACATACCCCGTGCCAATCATGGCAATGCGCATGAAACAACCCGCTTCCTATGGTTAACGACCCCTGGGATTCGTGCGCCTCTTAGAACATTTACCGGCCAAGGGAAACGTGGAAAAGCACCGGTCCCGCGGCATGTCATTTGTATGAATAAAGGAGAAAGCAACCGATCGGGCCGATGATGCACCCGATCACGCCGAAAACAGGACAAAGATGACCATAAACGGCACAGCCGCTGGGACAGACCGTTCCGCCAGGACCGCCGGCGGGCGCGTTGACTGGGTCGACTACGCCAAGGGCATCTGCATCGTCATGGTCGTGATGATGCACTCGGTGCTGGGTGTGGAGAAGGCCGCCGAACAGACCGGCTTCATGCATTATGTCGTGATGTTCGCGAAGCCGTTCCGGATGCCCGACTTCTTCCTGATTTCCGGGCTTTTCCTGTCGATCGTGATCGATCGCGATTGGCGCACCTATCTCGACCGCAAGGTGATGCACTTCGCCTATTTCTATGTGCTGTGGGTGACGATCCAGTTCGGCTTCAAGGCGCCGTCGCTCGCCGCTGAATCGAGCTGGAGCGAGGTCGGGCTATTGTATCTCGAATCCTTCATCGAGCCGTTCGGCACGCTGTGGTTCATCTATCTGCTGCCGATCTTCTTCGTCGTCACGAAACTGACACGCAACATTCACCCGGTTGTCATCTGGTTGATCGCCGCAGCGCTCGAGATGACGCATCTGACGACGGGCTGGACCGCGATCGACGAGTTCTGCGCGCGCTTCGTCTATTTCTTCACCGGCTACATCCTCGCCGATTACGTGTTCGCGCTGTCGGATCGCGCCCGGGCGCGGCCTCTGCTTGCGCTTCTCGGGCTCGGGCTCTGGGCGCTCGTCAATGGCGGGCTGGTCGCGCTCGAGGTGAGCGAATGGCCGATCATCTCGCTGGCGCTCGGACTTTCCGGCGCCTGCGCGATCATCGTGATCGGCACGCTGCTGGCGCGTGCGCACCGGCTCGATTTCCTGCGCTTCTGTGGCGAGCACTCGATCGTCATCTATCTCGCCTTCTTCCTGCCGATGGCCGCGACACGGACGGCCCTGCTGCGGATCGACGTGATCCACGACATCGGCCTGGTCTCGTTGATCGTGACCGCAGCCGGCGTCGCCGGCTCGCTCCTGATCTGGCGTCTGGCGCTGGCGGCTCGGGCCAATTTCCTGTTCGAACGGCCCGATGCATTCTGGATTGCTCCAAAAAAGGCAGCGCCCGCCTTGCAAGCGGCCGAGTAAGCCCCTGGTAGTGCCGGAAGTCACGGCCGGATTCGTTCCGACGGGGGAATCCGGCCCATCGAATTTTCCGCATATTGAAATGATTGGTCTTTTGGTCCCGAATGTTTCGTCGCCGGGCGCGTGACGAAACAATTCTCCTGCTCACGAAACCATTTTCCGCTTTTCGCGCAGACATCCGGAAACGGGCGGCAACTAACAATCCTCCCAACGAACCGCCGCCAAACGGCGAATTGGGAGCCCGTCATGCCGAACGTCATCGCCATCAACCCCGCAGCCAAGAAGCAAATTGCCGCTGCCCGCGCGACCTCGGATGAAATGCTGCTCGCGAGCATCGCCAAGGGTGACCGCACCGCGATGCACGTCCTGTATTCCCGTCACAACGTCCGGGTCTACCGCTTCGTGCTGCGCATGCTGCGCGACACCACGATCGCCGAGGACCTGGTCAGCCAGGTGTTCCTGGACGTCTGGCGGACCGCCTCCCAGTTCGAGGGCCGCTCGCAGGTCTCGACCTGGCTGCTGTCGATTGCCCGCTTCAAGGCGCTGACCGCGCTGCGCCAGCGCAAGCACGAGGACATCGATCAGGAAGATGTGCTGGAGATCGCCGATGGCGCCGACACGCCGGAAATCTCGCTCGATCGCGCCACCACCAGCGAGATCCTGCGCGCCTGCGTCGCCAAGCTGTCGCCGGCTCACCGCGAGATCATCAACCTCGTCTACTACCACGAGAAGTCGGTCGAGGAGGCCGGGCTGATCATCGGTATCCCGCAGAGCACCGTGAAGACCCGGATGTTCTATGCCCGCAAGCAGCTCGCCGATCTCCTCAGGGGTGCCGGCGTCAACAGCGTCGCGGCATAAACACAAGCAAATTCAATGTATTAGGCAAATTCCAAGTGAGCCGACCCAATAGTCCGCGAAACCAAAAAAGTCCAGCGACGAAACAATTGAAACACGCGACGACATCGGCCCGAAAAACTCGATCGTTACAACTTTAACCAACGACGCAACGCCACTATTTACTGAACCAGTTTCGAGACCTCCCAAGCTAACCTCCCAAGTGACCTCCAACGACCCGGCCGGGATGCCCCCCAAGCCGGGTCGCTCTATTTCTAGCGGGTCCTCAAGCGAAGCAGACCCTGGTTCGCGAAGATCATTCGTCGAGGCGATATCCGGCGTCACTGTCGGATTGATCCGGATCCGACAAGCTTTTGGCGCGGCTTCGTGAAGTCGAGCGCGGCTCGTCTCACACGGACGTGACGGCGTGCGCGAGCGAAGCGCCGTAACAGCACGAGCCATTGCCGCGAACATCATCAGGCGTCTCCGGCATAATCCTCCGACAGGCCGGGACTTATGATGGACGGACGACGATGCTCAGCATTGCCCTTGCGCTGCTTGCCGGTGTCGCGACCGTCGCCGCGCCTTGCACCCTGCCGATGCTGCCAATCCTGCTCGGGGTATCGATAGGCCAGACCCGCAAGGCGCGGCCCGCGATGATCGCGCTTGGCTTCGTGGTGTCATTCTCTGCCGTGGCGTTGCTGCTGAGCGCGATCACGCGCGCTTTCGATTTCGATCCGAACGTGCTCCGGACAGGGGCCGCCGTACTGCTCGCCGGCTTCGGCCTGTTGATGATCTGGCCAGCGCCGTTCGAATGGCTGTCGATCAGGCTGGCCGGCCTTACCGGCGGCAACCTCGCCAACGCCGTCCCGTCGCAGGGACCGTTGGGTGGCTTCCTGCTCGGCGGCACGCTCGGCCTGGTGTGGACGCCCTGCGCGGGACCGGTGCTGGGCTCGATCCTGACCATCATCGCGACCTCGAAGGACACGGCATGGGCGAGTCTACAGCTCGTCACCTACGCGATCGGCGCGGCGATCCCAATGCTCGCGATCGCCTATGGCGGTCAGGCCGTCACCACCCGCGTGCGCAGCATCGCGCGAATTTCGCCGCGTCTGCAGCAGGGCTTTGGCGTCGTGATCATCGCATTCGCTGCGCTCTCCTACCTGCAATACGACACGCTGATCGTAGCGTGGCTGACCCGCTTTTATCCCAACGGCCAGATCGGCCTGTGAGTCTCGAAAGGAGATATCAATGTCCCTGCGCTTGATTGCTGTGTCCGCTCTGGTGGCCGGCCTTGGCCTGGGCGGCGCCGTCATTCCCGGCCTGTGCACGGAAGCCGACGCGCCGGCGCGACCCGCTGCGATGACTGCAGCCATGACCGCCGAGCAGAGCCAGCGCGCGCCCGACTTCGTCGGCATCAGTAACTGGTTCAATTCACAGCCGCTGAAGCTCGCAGATTTGCGCGGCAAGGTCGTGCTGGTCGACTTCTGGACCTATGGCTGCGTCAACTGCGTCAACACACTGCCGCACGTCACCGAACTTTATTCAAAGTATCGAGATCGCGGCCTCGTCGTGGTGGGGGTCCACACGCCGGAATTCCCGTTCGAGCGCTCCGCGTCGAATGTGCAAGCGGCGTTGAAGCGGCACGGCATCCTCTATCCGGTGGCACAGGACAACAATTCGCAGACCTGGAACGCCTACCGCAATCAGTATTGGCCGGCGCAGTACATCATCGACCAGAACGGCAAGATCGTCTTCCAGCACGACGGCGAAGGGCAGTATGAGCAGATCGACCGCACCATTGCGCGGCTGCTCAACGTCGACAGCTAGGGTGTGATCCAGGACCCGGCGGACCGCGCTCGCGCAATGTGCGAGCCGGCCTTCCGCAAAGATCATGCTTGAACAATGAAATGAGGGCAGAATGCGATTGCACCCATCGCATCGTGTTCCTCGGACAATCCGTCCTGTATTGTCGTCACCCCCGTCGTGGTAGGGTTCACCACGGTTGGGCGCGGTCCCGAAGACCGGAAGGCGGTCTTCGGGCAAGATCGCGCTCCGAATGGACGACGGACGGTGCGTCATGTTCGAAGGTTGGGATGCGGTTGCGCTCGCGCGCGCGCAGTTTGCTTTCACGATGTCATTCCACATCGTGTTCCCCGCATTCTCGATCGGGCTTGCGAGCTACCTCGCAGTGCTCGAAGCTCTGTGGCTTGCTACCGGGCGCGAGGTCTACATCAATCTCTTCAATTACTGGCTGAAGATCTTCGCGGTGGCTTTCGGCATGGGCGTGGTGTCGGGCATCGTGATGTCCTATCAGTTCGGCACCAACTGGTCGGCTTTCGCCGACAAGACGGGCCCCGTGATTGGCCCGATGATGGCCTATGAGGTGCTGACCGCGTTCTTCCTCGAGGCGGGTTTCCTCGGCGTGATGCTGTTCGGGCTCGAACGCGTCGGCCACAAGCTGCATTTCCTGGCGACGCTGATGGTCGCGGTCGGCACGCTGATCTCGGCGTTCTGGATCCTGTCGGCCAATTCCTGGATGCAGACGCCGGCGGGCTATGCCGTCAATGCCGACGGGCAATTCGTCGCCGCCGACTGGCTGAAGGCGATCTTCAACCTGTCATTCCCCTACCGTCTCGTGCACATGGTGCTGGCGGCCTATCTCACCACCTCGCTCGTGGTCGGCGCGGTCGGCGCCTTTCATCTGCTGCGTGATCAGCATCTCGCGGGCCCCCGCGTGATGTTCTCGATGGCGATGTGGATGGCAACGCTGGTGGCGCCGATCCAGATCCTCGCCGGCGATCAGCACGGCCTCAATACGCTGGAGCATCAGCCCGCCAAGGTGATGGCGATGGAAGGCCACTTCCAGAGCCACAAGGACGGCGCGCCGCTGGTGCTGTTCGGCTGGCCCGATATGGCCGATGCCAAGGTGAAATATGCGATCGAGGTGCCGAAGCTGTCGTCGCTGATCCTGAAACACTCGCTCGACGCTCCGCTCGCCGGCCTCGACACCGTGCCGCGCGAGAACTGGCCGCCGGTGCCGATCACCTTCTGGGCGTTCCGCGTCATGGTCGGCCTCGGCTTCCTGATCATGGGTCTCGGCCTGTTCAGCCTCGTGATGCGCTGGCGCGGAAGAATGTACGAGACGCGGCTGCTGCATCTGTGCGCGGTCGTGATGGGGCCGGCCGGCTTCATCGCGGTGCTCGCGGGCTGGATCACCACCGAGACCGGGCGGCAGCCGTTCACCGTTTACGGGCTGTTGCGAACGGCCGATTCGGTGTCGCCGCTGGCCGCGCCTGCGGTGGGCTCGTCGCTGATCGCCTTCGTCATCGTCTATTTCGCCGTGTTCATCGCGGGCGTGGTCTACATCCTGCGGCTGATGGCACAGCCGCCGCATCATGGCGAGCAGGGCCCGTCGCATGACCTGCCGGCGCGCGCCGCCGGCATCACGCCGGCCGCAGGCGCTGCCGTGGAGGGCGCACGATGAGCTTCGCCGCAGACCTCGCCACAATCTGGGCCTTCATCATCGCCTTTGCGGTGTTCGTCTATGTCGTGATGGACGGCTTCGATCTCGGCCTCGGCATTCTGTTTCCGTTGTTCCCGCAGAAGACCGACCGCGACGTCATCATGAACAGCGTGGCGCCGGTGTGGGACGGCAACGAGACCTGGCTGGTGCTCGGCGGCGGCGGCATGATGGCGGCGTTTCCGCTGGCCTATGCGGTGCTGATGCCCGCGCTCTACACGCCTGTCATCGCGATGCTGCTCGGCCTCGTGTTCCGCGGCGTCGCCTTCGAATTCCGCTGGCGGACGCAAAAGGCGCGCAACAAGTGGGATCTCGCCTTTGCCGGCGGCTCGCTGCTCGCGGCGCTGGCGCAGGGGATTGCACTTGGTGCGATCCTGCAGGGCGTGCATGTCGAGGGACGCCAATATGCCGGCGGCTGGTGGGACTGGCTGACGCCGTTCAGCGTCCTGACCGGCGCGGCGCTCGTGATCGGCTATGCGCTACTTGGCGCGACCTGGCTTGTGATGAAGACCGAAGGCGAATTGCGCGACCGCGCCTATCATCTGAGCTGGGTGCTCCTGATCGCGATGCTCTGCGCGATCGGCGCCGTCAGCATCGCGACGCCGTTCCTGCATGTGCAGTACACCCATCGCTGGTTCGCCTGGCCGAACATCGTCCTGACCGCGCCGGTACCGATCGCGGTTGCCGCCGTCGCCGTGCTGCTGCTGCGCGCGCTGACCAACAAATACGACTATCAGCCGTTCTTCCTGTCGCTTGCGCTGTTCGTGCTGTCCTATGCAGGGCTCGGCATCAGCATGTATCCGTACATCGTGCCGCAGAGCATCACGATCTGGCAGGCGGCCGCACCGGAGAACAGCCAGATCTTCATGCTGGTCGGGGTCGCGGTGCTGATCCCGCTGATCCTCGGTTATACCGGCTGGGCCTATTGGGTGTTTCGCGGCAAGGTCCGGCCCGGACACGGGTATCACTAATGCCATCGGATCCTGCTCCACGTCCGCTCGGCCAGCGCCTTCTGTGGTTTGCAGCGCTCTGGCTCGGCGGCGTCGGTACGGTGGCCCTGGTCTCTTTCGCCCTGCGACTCTGGATTGCGCCGACATGAGGTTTAGCGGGCGGCCACCGCGACGATCCAAAAAGGGGAAGCATTACAGCGAGATACCACCTGTGCGTGCCCCAAACTTGCCATCAAGCTGTCACTGAGATTTGATGTTCGCGCGATTTGGGTGGAGCAGGCAATTGGCCTGCGCCGACAAGGAGAGCTGTGCATGACGAAACTTCGTCACTTGGTCTGGATGGTGACCGCCGCGATCGTTCTGGTGCTGTCAACGTCGCAAGGCTTTGCGCAGAGTCGCCCTGACGTCGACGAGCCCGGCCTTGTTCCCGACGATAACTACCAGCTCGATCCGGAATGGCAGAAGCAGGTCGTGTACTACCGCACCAACGAGGCGCCGGGCACCATCATCATTTCCACCGCCGAACGCCACCTTTACCTCGTGCAGGGCAATGGCCGCGCGCTGCGCTACGGCATCGGCGTCGGCCGCGAAGGCTTCCAGTGGCAGGGCCTGCTGAACATCACCCGCAAGGCGGAGTGGCCGGACTGGACGCCGCCGTCGGAGATGATCGCGCGCCAGCCCTATCTGCCGCGCTTTATGGCCGGCGGCCCCGGCAATCCGCTCGGCGCACGGGCGATGTATCTGGGCACCACGGTCTATCGCATCCACGGCACCAACCAGCCCGACACGATCGGCACCGCGATCTCCTCGGGCTGCTTCCGCCTCGTCAACGCCGACGTCATGGATTTGTACGACCGCGTCCCGGTCGGCACCAAGGTGATCGTCCGGCAGAAGCCCCAACTCTAGCCTCCAGCCCACCTTCGTTAGCCTACCCTTTTCCCTCATTGGCGAGAGACATCCATGCGTACATTTCGAGGCGGCCTGACGATCGGGCTCGCGGTCGCCGTGCTGGTCGCGGCCGCCGCCTTCACCTATGAGCGCTACGACACACGCACGCTGAAGCGCACGCTACGCCGCGGCGAGGTGCTGTGCGGCGTCAACAAGGGCCTGCCCGGCTTCTCGATTCCCGACGACAAGGGGAATTGGACCGGCTTCGACGTCGATTTCTGCCGCGCGGTGGCGTCGGCGATCTTCGACGATCCATCGAAGGCGAAATTCGTCCCGCTCGACGCCAGCGAGCGCTTCAAGGAGTTGCAAAACCGCAAGGTCGACATCCTCTCGCGCAACTCCACCTGGAGCATGTCGCGCGAGACGAACTACGACCTCTATTTCCCGGCGGTCGCCTATTATGACGGTCAGGGCTTCATGCTGCCGCGCTCGCGCAATATCGATTCCGCGCTCGACCTGAACGGCAGCAAGGTCTGCGTGCAGTCCAACACCACGACGCAGCTCAACCTTGCCGACTACTTCCGTGCCAACAACATGAAGTACACGGAGATGAAGTTCGACAAGCTGGACGACGTCGTGAAGGCCTACGACTCCGGCCAGTGCGATACCCTGACCTCGGACGCCTCGCAGCTCTATGCGCTGCGGCTCAACCTCTCCAAGCCGAACGACCACGTCATCCTGGCCGACATCATCTCGAAAGAGCCGCTCGCGCCGGTGGTGCGCTTGCGCGACGACGACTGGATGATGATCGTGAAGTGGACGCTCTACGCCATGATCAACGCCGAGGAGCTCGGCGTCACCTCCAAGAACATCGACGAGGCGCTGAAGTCGAAGAAGCCCGAGGTGATGCGGCTGGTCGGCACCGAGGGCAGCTACGGCGAGGACCTCGGCCTGACCAAGGACTGGGCCGTGCGCATCATCCGCCATGTCGGCAATTACGGCGAGGTCTATGACCGCAACGTTGGTGCCGGGTCCAAGCTGAAAATCCCGCGCGGCATGAACCAGCTCTGGAACGCGGGCGGCGTGCAGTACGCTCCGCCGATCCGATGACGGCGGTTTAGCGGACGCGCTCTGCCACAGCCTTAACTGTCATCACCCGCGAAAGCGGGTGATCCAGTACGCCGCGGCCTATCCGCTCAAAGACGACTGCCTCTGGAATACTGGGTCGCCCGGTCAAGCCGGGCGATGACAGCGTGATGTGTGGCGACGCTTTGCGCCGGGTCCAACCTGAAGATCCCGCGTGGCATGAACCAGCTCTGGAACGCCGGCGGCGTCCAGTACGCGCCGCCGATCCGGTGACGGCGGTTTAGCGGACGCACTCTGCCACAGCCTCAACTGTCATCACCCGCGAAAGCGGGTGATCCAGTACGCCGCGGCCTGTCCGTTCAAAGACGACTGCCTCTGGAATACTGGGTCGCCCGGTCAAGCCGGGCGATGACAGTGTGATGTATGGCGACGCCTTGCGCCGGCTCAATAGCCCTTCGCCCGTGCGAGCTGGTCGGCGTGGAAATTGCTGTCGCCGAACAGTTCCTGGCAGACGCGGGCGCGCTTCATGAAGAAGCCGATGTCGAACTGGTCGGTCATGCCCATGCCGCCATGCATCTGCACGCCCTCCTGCACGGCCTGCGTCGCCGTGGTGCCGGCGCGCGCCTTGGCAACCGCGACCGCCGTGCCCGCCTTGTCGGCGTCGGCATCGAGCGCCTGCAGCGCCTTCAGCACAGCGGCGCGGGTGATCTCGATCTCGATATAGAGCTGGGCGGCGCGGTGCTGCAGTGCCTGGAATTCACCGATCGCCTTGCCGAACTGCTTGCGTTCCTTGAGATAGGTCACGGTGCGGCCGAACACCTCTTCGCTCAGGCCCACCATTTCGGACGCGACCGCGCCCCGGCCGACATTGAGCACACCCTCGAGCAGCCCAAAACCCTGATCGACCTCGCCGAGCACGCTATCGGCGTTGACCTCGACATTGTCGAACACGATGCGCGCCGCATTGTGTGAATCGACCATCGCGGTACGCTCGACAGCGAGCCCCTTGGCCTTCGGATCAACCAGGAACAGGGTCAGCCCGTTCTTGTCGCCGGCGGCGCCCGCCGTGCGCGCGGCGACGATCAGCAGATCGGCGGTGTGGCCATCGACCACGAACGCCTTGTCGCCCGTGAGCTTGAAGCCGTTGCCGGAGCGCGCTGCCTGCAGCTTGGTCTGCAGCGGGCGATGCTTGGCGCCCTCGTCGATCGCGAGCGCGGCAAGCAATGAGCCATCGGAAATCTTCGGCAGATGCTGCGCCTTCTGCGCCTCGCTGCCGCCGCGCGACAGCGCCGACGCCGCTACGACGGACGTCGCGAGGAACGGCGACGGCATCAAGGTGCGGCCGATCTCCTCCATGACGATGCCGGCCTCGACGCAGCCGAGCCCGCTGCCGCCGAACTTCTCCGGCACCAGCAGGCCGGAGAAGCCCATCTCGGCAAAGGTCTTCCAGAGCTCGCGGGAGAAGCCGGTGGCATCCTTGCTGTCGCGCAGATGGCGCAGATGCGACACCGGCGCCTTGTCGCTGATGAGGCCGCGCGCGCTGTCGCGCAGCATGGATTGTTCTTCGGTGAGGACGAGAGCCATTGATGGGTTCCGAATCTACGACGATGAATTTTCCGACGGTTGAACCCCCTCCCCCTAAAAGGGGGAGGGTTGGGGTGGCGGTCAGGTGAAGATCACGCTCCCGGCAAATCGAGGATGCGCTTGGCGACGATGCCGAGCATCACCTCGCTGGTGCCGCCCTCGATCGAGTTGGCCTTGGTGCGCAGCCAGGCGCGCGGCCGGGCGCCGCCCCTGGAGCGCTCGCTTTCCCATTCCAGCGCGTCGATGCCGCCCGCCGACATCAGGATCTCGTAGCGGCGCTTGTTGAGCTCGGTACCGTAATATTTCATCGCCGACGAGAACGCCGGATGAGACTGCCCGGCCTTGGCGAGATCGACCGCGCGCTCCGCGGCCGCGGCGAGTGCCGCTTCATCCACCTCGAAGGTCGCGATCTGGCTGCGCAGTTGCGCATCGTCTAGCCGACCTTGCGCGTCCGCGCCGACGGAGTCCGCCGCGATCTGGCCGAGTGGACGGCCGACGCCGCGCTCGCCCATGCCCGAGATCATCGCGCGCTCGTGCTGCAGCAGGTATTTTGCGACGTCCCAGCCGCGGTTGACCTGACCCACGACATGCGACTTCGGCACGCGCACATTGTCGAAGAAGGTTTCGCAGAACGGCGAATAGCCCGAGATCAACAGGATCGGCTTGGTGGACACGCCCTTCGACGTCATGTCGAACAGGATGAAGCTGATGCCGTCATGCTTCTTCGCCGCCGGATCGGTGCGGACCAGGCAGAAGATCCAGTCGGCATAGTTCGCGTACGAGGTCCAGATCTTCTGGCCGTTGATGATGTAGTCGTCGCCGTCGCTCTCGGCGCGGGTCTGTAGCGAGGCAAGGTCGGAACCGGCATTCGGCTCGGAATAACCCTGGCACCAGCGGATCAGGCCGGCGGTGATCTTCGGCAGATGTTCCCTCTTTTGTTCCTCGGTGCCGTATTTCAGCAGCGCCGGCCCGAGCATGGAGATGCCGAACGAGGTGAGCGGCTGCCGCGCGCCGATCGCCGCCAGCTCCTGGCGCACGATCTTGGCCTCCTCGCCGTCGAGGCCGCCGCCACCATATTCCTTCGGCCAGTGCGGCACGGTCCAGCCCTTGTCGCGCATGCGCTCGAACCAGACGCGTTGCGCTTCGGAGGATAACTTGGCGTTGCGGCCGCCCCAGAACGTGTCGCCATCCGACGTCATCGGCTTGCGCATCTCCGGCGGGCAATTCTGCTCCAGCCAGGCGCGGGTCTCACTGCGGAATTTTTCGAGGTCAGCCATTGTGCGTTTCCGGTCAAAAATCGACGAATTGGAATCGACCTTAGCCAGCGCCCCGTGGAATTCAATATGTCTTGCGACCGCGCCATGCTCTGCTGTCGGTGGTCACTTTGCCCGATCGGGTGTATGCGCGAGATGGGGTAACGATTGAAAAGCAAGAGGAAACGGACATGCGGCTCAAACTCCTTTCGCCTGGCGAAATGAACGCCGCCCAAAAAGAAACCTATGATGAGTCGATCGCCGGCAAGCGCGGGGCCCCGCCGGCGCCGATGATGGCTTGGCTCAACAGCCCGGAGATGGCGCGGCATGCCACGCGCCTTGGCGAGGTGCTGCGCTTTGACACGATCTTTCCGGCAAAGCTGTCGGAGATCGCGATCCTCGTCACTGCCCGGCACTGGACCGCGCATTACGAATGGTATGCGCACAAGCGCCTGGCGCTGAAAGGCGGCCTCGACCCGAAGATCATCGAAGACATCCGGGTGCGACGCGTCCCGACCTTCGACGATCCCAAGGCCAAGATGATCTACGAGCTCGCCAAGTCGTTGCACGAGGGCCACGGCGTGGCCAAGCCGCTGTATGACGAGGCGGTCGAACTGTTGAGCCTGCGCGGCGTCGTCGAGATCATCGGGTTGTGCGGCTACTACACCATGGTGTCGATGACGCTGAACACGTTCGAGTTCGAGGTACCCGGCGGCGAACTGTCGGAACTGGCATAAGTAGCGGGCTCCGGCCCGCAACTGAGACGCTTCCGGAAACCTTGGGTTTCCGGATCGACCGCTCTTCGATCCGCGGATTCTGATTATATTAGGTTTAGAGGCTTCCCGCGGGTGGGAAGCCACACGCCAGCGGAGCCAGAACGTGTCGCAGACCCCTCCCATCATCGCGGGCACCCGGATCGGGCATGTCCATCTCAAGGTCGCCGATCTCGATCGTGCGCTGGGGTTCTATTGCGGCGTGCTCGGCTTCGAACTGCAACAACGCATGGGTTCCGGCGCCGCCTTCATCTCGGCCGGTGGCTATCACCACCACATCGGCCTCAACACCTGGGAGAGCAAAGGCGGGCATCCGCCGCCGCCCGGCACCACCGGCCTGTACCACACCGCCATCCTCTACCCGAGCCGCCCAGCGCTCGCCGACGCGCTGCACCGCGTGCTCTCCGCCGGCATTCCGCTCGACGGCGCCAGCGATCACGGCGTCAGCCAGGCCCTGTACCTGCGCGATCCCGACGAGAACGGCGTCGAGCTCTACTGGGACCGGCCCGAGGCCGAATGGCCGCGCACGGCCGACGGCAAGCTCGCGATGTTCACCAGGCGGCTGGACATCGAGGATCTCTTGAAGCAGCGGGTGGTATAATTCCGTAGCCCGGATGAAGCGCAGCGCAATCCGGGACTTGCGCTCGCTGGGACAAATTCCGGACCGCGAAGCGACGCTGGCTACGGTCTCCGGTGGATCATGATCGCGACGGCGGCGATCAACTCAAGAGCGACGCAGCCATAGAACGGCGGCGTGTAGCTGCCCGAAAGATCGTGCAGCAATCCGATCACGCCGGGGCCGAAGGAATAGGTGATCTGGTTGATCGCCGTGAGCAGGCTGACGAGCACGCCGAACGTGCGCGGATCGAACTCGCGCTGGACGATCAGCGACGGCAGTGTGATCACGTTGCCGACGGAGAAACCGAACAGCCCGCAGGCGGCGATCTGCGCGACATCGTTGTGCAGATTGATGATGACGAGCAGCGCGACGGCCTGGCTGGCAAAGGACAGCGCCGATGCCAGCCGCTGGTTCAGCCGGTCGATCACGAAGGAGAACGAGACGCGGCCGACCACCGCCATCGCGGTCAACAGTGCGATCGCGACCGTGGCGCGCTCGCGCCCGATCACCTGATCCAGGAACGCGATCAGATGGACGATGAAGCCGACCTGGGCAAACAGCACCAGCGCAAATGCGACCGAGACCGAGAGGAAGTTGATGTCGCGCAGCGCCCGGGCGCGGACCTGCGTTGCCGACGGCGCGTCGGCGGCGGCCAACGTGACCGCGTGGAGATGAGCCGGCGGCGGCCCGACGAAGATCAGGGTCACCGGCACCATCACCGCGACCAGCAGCGCGGCGGCGGCGATCATCGCGCCCGAAAAGCCGAACGCGCCAATTCCCGCGACCAGCAGCGGCACGCCGACGATGCCGCCGAAGCTCGCGCCATTGAGCGCAAGACTGATCGCCATGCCGCGCTTCTTGTCGAACCACAGGCCGAGCGTGTTGGTGATGATGGCGAGGCTGGTGCCGGCCCAGCCGAAGGCGAGCAAGGCGTCCGCGAGGTAGAGCTGCCAGGGCTCGCGCACCTCGCCGATCGCGACAGAGGCGACGGCCATCGCGAGCGTGCCCGCGATCAAACATTTGCGCGGGCCGAACGCCTTGATCGCCTCGCTGACGAAGGCAACGAGCGCCGCGCCGAACAGGTAGAAGAACGTCGTGCCCGAGGAGATCAGCGACGCCGGCCAGCCGTGCAGCCGCTGCAGCTCGGCGACATAGACGCTCTGGCCGTAAAAGCCGAGCCCCCAGCCGAAGGTTGCAAGCAGGAAGCAGACGACGACGATGCGCCAGCCCTCGTAGCGCAGCGAGGTCTCATCGGGCGGGGTGTATGAGGATGCGTCCATTTTGTTGCTCTTGCTTCTCACATCGTCATGACAGGGAATTGCCGGTTCTGACGATGTAAATAGCCACGCAAGGCAATCACTTCGATTCAGATCGAAGTGTCAGCAATTGGCAGCAGGAGACCTGCTGCGCATGCCCCTGCGGGAAGACCGCAACGCACCTTTTCGTTTCCGGCTCTTGCCTAGACGCTGGGATCCGGAATCTCGTCCATCGCCCGTAATTTCGCTCGGCGTTTGGCGAACGACACGAGCGACAGCACGACGAGGCCGAGCAGCACCGGCGGGAACACCACCATGTTGACGGCGTTCCAGCCGTAGTGGGCGAGCAACTGGCCTGAGGAGAACGAGCCGATCGCCATCATGCCGAAGACGAGGAAATCGTTGAAGGCCTGCACCTTGTTGCGTTCCTGCGGCCGGTGGGTTTCCAGCACCAGCGCGGAGGCACCCACGAAAGCGAAATTCCAGCCGACCCCGAGCACGATCAGCGTCGCCCAGAAGTGCGGTGCGGTGATGCCGGACAGCCCGATCATCGCGGCCACCGCTTCGAGGATCAGGCCGAGCGCGACGATCACCGGCGCGCCGAACCGCGCGATCAGAGAGCCGGTGAAGAAGCTCGGGCCGTACATCGCCACGATGTGCCATTGAATGCCGAAATTGGAGTCACTCACCGTGAGCCCGCACATCTTCATGGCGAGCGGCGCCGAAGTCATCACGAGGTTCATCATCGGATAGGCGATCACGCCGCACAGCGCGGCGGCAATGAAGCGCGGCTGCTTCGCGATCTCGAGCAGCGGACGGCCGCCATGCAGGTCCGCCGCCGCGGGCTTCGGCGCATCGACGCCGGACAGCACCGCCATCGCGACCAGCGCAACCAGCGCCTGCATCACAAAGGAGAAGGCGAACAGATAGGGCGGCCAGACGTCCATGGTCCATTGCACGAGCTGCGGCCCGAGCACGCCGGCGAACACGCCGCCGGCCATCACCCACGACACCGCCTTGGGCCGAAACTCGGCGCTCGCGCCATCGGCCGCCGCGAAGCGATAGGATTGCGCCACGGCGCCGTAGAGTCCTCCGAGGAAGGTCGCGCCGCAGAACAGCCAGAACGACGCGTGCAGGATGGCCCAGGCACCGAGCAAGCCGGTGAGCGTGCCGCAGCCGGTGCCGATGATGAAGGCGACACGGCGGCCATAGGCCCGCGAGATCGCGCCGGTCGGCAGCGTGCCAGCGGCAAGCCCGAGCACATACATCGAGAGCGGCACCGTCGCGAGCGAGATGCTCGGTGCCAGCGTGGCGCCGACGATCGAACCGGTGGCGAAGATCACGGCCGAATTGGCGCCGGTCAGCGCCTGCGCCGCGGCGAGCCGCAATACGTTGCCGCGCGCCCGCGCGTCGTCGGCCGCTTCGTCCAAAGCTGTCACGTCGGTCATCGGCATTCCCGCCCTGAGCGTCCCCCGGCGGGAGCCCCCTGTTGCCGGCACTATGAAGAGCGGGCTCGGCGCGATCAACCGACGCAAATGGGCGCACCCCATGCGAGAATGCAATGAAATGCGGCTCAGCAGATCATTCTGCCCGTTCCGTCATCTTGAGGCGCGAGCTTTGCAGCGCATTTGCACTGCTGGGCGAGCCGCGAAGGATGCACGGCCACCGTCCGGACCGTCGCGCATCGAGACGCCGCTTCACGGCTCCTCAGAGGCGGTGAATGCATGCAGTCCGTCATTGCGAGGAGCGAAAGCGACCAAGCAATCCATACTTCCGCGTACGCCGCGCGATGGATTGCTTCGCTTCGCTCGTCTTTCCGGTCATAGCGAGGAGCGTCAGCGAGGAAGAACCCATCCTGCTTCCTCTCGACCAGGATTGCTGTCGCGCGTCCCTATCGCACCAGCTTCTTGGCCGGCCGCTTCCCGGCGCGCAACGCGCCGGTCTTGTGCACCTTGGAACGTGGCGCGATCGGGGCGCCGCGTGGATATCCGCCCGGCCATTCGAGCGCAAGCGAGCTCGCAAAACCGAAAAAGCTCGAGCGGCTCATGCCGAGCTCGGCGGCGCGCTTGTCGATCCGCACGATCAGGCTCTTCGGCAGATAGACATTCACCCTCTCGGACGGATCAGGCGGATCCACACCGACGATGAAGTAGGCGGCGACGTCGGAGCCCTTCGGAGCCACGATCTGCTCGATCGGCGTCGGCTCCGGCAGCACGCGACCCTGCTCGACCCAGCCGTCGACCGCCTGCGCCAACGCATGCTCGGCGCGTTCGATCGCCTCTTCCTGCGATCTGCCTCCGGCCACACAGCCCGGAAAATCGGGAAACCATGCGCCGAACGCACCGCGCGGACCGCGCGGACCGCGCTCCAGCACCGCCGGATAAAGCCGCCTCTTCATTCTGGCCTCCGTTGTTGAGGTATGCTATTTAACACACAGGGGTGTGTCAAATGACACATTGTCAGGCGGAAGAGCGGACATGGACCCGCAAGCCGAGCTCCGCATCATCCCGGCGGCCTATCGCTACGCCCTCCTGAAGGACAAGATCGGCTGGAATCGACGGCGACCGGTGAGCGCAGCAGCTAGTCCCGCGCGAACGCCAGAATCATGTTGTTGGCCGGCATCTCGAACGCGTCAGCCAACTTCAGGCCGACGCTCCTGGCCAGTTTTTTGAGGTCGGCGATATCGCGCACGCCCCACTCCGCGTCACGCCCCCGCAACGAGGTGTCGAACACTGCATTGCTGAGCGCGGTGTGCTTGCCGTCGCGCTTGAACGGACCGTAGAGGAACAGCCGGCCGCCGAGGCGCAAATGCCTGTTAGCACCGGCGAACAGGCCCTCGGCGACGCGCCAGGGCGCAATGTGGATCACGTTGGCGCAGAAGATCGCGAGCAGCTTGTCCGGGTCGCTGCCCCCTGATGGCACAGGCGACCATTCCGGATCCGACAGGTCGATCCGCTGGGGCGGTCGGATGTTGGGGGAGGCCCGCATGGGCACGCCACGCCGCGATGCTCCTCAAATGCGCCGCGTGGAGATCGCTCGGCCACCAGGTGATGTCGGGCGTATGACGCGCGAAATGCACGACATGCTGTCCGGTGCCGCTGCCGGCTTCCAGCACGTCACCGGACTGGCCGGCCAGAAACGGCTGCAGCACCGTCCAGATCGGCTGATGGTTGCGGTGGAACGCGGCCGCATCGAGCCGTCCATCCGCCTCCCCCGGCTGGCCATCCTTGCCGAACTCTGCGACATACTCCGCCACCGCGCCCTCCTCGGCTCAACCCTAACTCAACCGCACGACCATGACAGGCTGAAGGCGTGCAACACGGCCTGGTTCCGCGCGCCATCGCGGTGCATCGCGCCGACGTTACCCCCCGACGCGACGCGCTTGTCCTGCACATTGCCAATCGATCGCCTTTGTGCTTTCCACTCTCTAATATTGCGATATTGCGATGGGATCATCGAGATTGAAGCCCGGGAAACACCCTTGATCGCCAACTTCTCCAAGCCGGCCCTCGTCCTGGCGCTGCTGGCAGCTGCGGGAATGGCTGCACCCGCGCAGGCCCAGTCCGCCGCCGAGGGCCAGAAGCTCGCCTTCGACCGCGGCAAGGGCAACTGCCTGACCTGCCATGTGATCAAGGGCGGCGACCTGCCCGGCACGATCGGCCCTGCGCTGACCGACCTCAAGAAGAAATACAGCCGCGACGAGCTGACCGCGATCGTGTCAGACGAGACCAAGCGCAACCCGCTGACCGTGATGCCTCCGTTCGGACGAAACCGGATCCTGACCGAGAAGGAGATCAGCGCGGTGGTGGATTTCCTGCAGACGCTGTGACGCCGCGACGGTCGTTTTAGGAGTATTTGGAATGAGCATCACGACCAACGAATTTTCCGGGACGCGCCGCCTGGTGCTGAAGGGCGCTGGTGTCGCCGCGCTGATCGGCCTCGGCGTCATCCCGTTCGACGTACGGCAGGCGCTCGCGGCCGCCAACGACCCCTATCCGACCGAGGCGTTCAAGCAGAAGAACGAGGCCGACGCGATCAAGGCGCTCTATGGCAAGACGGCCGAACCGTCCGACAAGGTGAAGATGGACGCGCCTGAGATCGCCGAGAACGGCGCGGTGGTGCCGATCTCGGCCACCACGACGCTCGCCGACGTGACTTCGATCTCGTTCCTGGTCAGCGAGAACCCGATCGCACTGGTGGCCTCCTACAGAATTCCGGCAGGCACGTTGCCGAGCGTCTCCAACCGCATCAAGATGGCGAAGACCAGCAATGTGATCGTGATCGTCGAGGCCGGAGGCAAGCTCTACAGCGCCACCAAGGAGGTCAAGGTCACCGTCGGCGGCTGCGGCGGCTGACCACGCATGATCCGGAAAAGTGGGAACCGGTTTTCCGACAAGATCATGCGCAAACTATAAAGGAATAATCCGATGGCATCGAGCATTCGCGTGCGCGCCACGTCAAACGGTGAGACCACCGAGGTGCAGGCGCTGATCCAGCATCCGATGGATTCCGGCTTCGTCAAGGACGCCAAGGGCGAGATCATTCCGCCGCATTTCATCCAGCAGCTGACCTTCGAGCATGACGGCAAGCCTGTGTTCATCGCGGACTGGGGCGGCGGCGTCTCCAAGGACCCCTATGTCAAGTTCGCCTTCAAGGGCGGCAAGAAGGGCGACGATCTGAAGATCAGCTGGGTCGACAACAAGGGTGCGACCGACAGCACCACGGCGAAGATTCAATGACGCCGCGCCTTGCCATTCATGTCGCAACCGCAGCGCTCGGGTTGGGCGTGCTGGCGTTCGCGCCTTCAACGCGCGCGGCGGACAAGATCGATCCTGTGGCCGACAAGGCCGCCTTCCAAAAATACTTCACCACCAAATTCCCCAAGCTGAAGCTGGAGGATTTCGTCAACGGTCCCTATTCGATGAATGAGGACCTGCACAAGCAGTGGGAAGAGAAGGAAGAGTTTCCGCCCTACGAGTTCTCGCTCGAGGCCGGCAAGGAGATGTTTTCGAAGCCGTTCAAGAACGGCAAGACCTACGCCGACTGTTTCCCGAACAAGGGCATCGGCATCCGCCAGAACTATCCCTATTTCGACGAGAAGGAGGGCAAGGTCGTCACGCTCGAGCTCGCGCTTAATCGCTGCCGCGAGGCCAATGGCGAGGCGCCGTTGTCCTATGTGAAGGACGACATGGCGGCGCTCACCGCCTACATGGCCTTCACCTCGCGCGGCAAGCCGATGGACATCAAGATCCCGAACGATCCGCGCGCGCTCGAGGCCTATCAGAAGGGCAAGGAATATTTCTATACCCGCCGCGGCCAGCTCAATTTCTCCTGCGCGACCTGCCATGTGCAGAGTCCGGGCGAGCGGATCCGCGCCGAGGTGCTGGCGCCGGCGCTCGGCATCCTGAACGCGATGCCGATCTACCGCTCGGAATGGAGCGGCATGGGCACGATCAGCCGCCGCTTCACCAGCTGCAACAGCCAGACCCGCGCCGTGCCGCTCAACCCGCAGGACGACGAGTATCGCAACCTCGAATACTATCTCTCCTATGTCAGCAACGGGCTGCCGATCTCGGGTCCGGGAGCGCGGCCATGAGAACGGCGACCATCTTCGCAGCCGTGCTGCTGATCGCGAACGGAGCGAGCGCCCTCGCCGCCTCCGAGGCCGACTACAAGGCGGCCTATGCCGCAGCCGAAGCCGCCAACAAGGAAGCCGGCTCGCTGCGCAACCAGTGGACCACCACCGCCTCGAAGCTGGCTGCGGCGAAAAAGGCCGCCGACACCGGCGACTTCGACACCGCGGTCGCGCAGGCCAAGGAAGCGGAAGCACTGGCAAAGGCCTCGATCTTCCAGGCCACCAGCGAGAAGCAACGCTGGAAGGACATGGAAATTCGCTGATGTATGTTGAGATGACAATGAACTCATTCCGCATCGCCGGTGCTACACCTCTCTCATCGGGAGAGGCCGCGCCAAAGGCGCGGGTGAAGGGTTACATTCTCTCGTGTGGCCCGCGGCCCCTCACCCGGCGCTGCGCGCCGACCTCTCCCCGATGGGGAGAGGTGAAGCGGGCCGGGCGGAGAAAATCATGATCATCCGCCGCCGGGATTTCTTGAGAGCGACGGCCGCCGCAACGCTGACGGCCGGCCTGCCGGCGCGCTTTGCGCGCAGCGCCGACACCGCAAGCGTCTACGATCTCGAACGCTTCGGCAATGCGCGCGTCCTGCACATGACGGATACGCACGCGCAGCTCAGGCCGGTGTTCTTTCGCGAGCCCAGCGTCAATCTCGGCGTCGGCGCGATGGCCGGCCAGCCGCCGCATCTGGTCGGCAAGGCGTTCCTCGACCGTTTCGGCATCCGGCCCGACAGCGCCGATGCCTATGCCTTCACCAGCGTCGAGTTCGAGAAGGCAGCTAGCCGCTTCGGCAGGCTGGGCGGCTTTGCGCATCTGAAGACGCTGATCGACAAGCTGCGCGCCGATGCCGGCCAGGGCCGTTCGATTCTGCTCGACGGCGGCGACCTCTGGCAGGGCACCGGGCTCGCCAACGCCGTGAAGGGCGCCGACATGGTCGAGGCTGCCAACCTGCTCGGCATCGAGGCGATGACCGGCCATTGGGAATTCACCTATGGCGAACAGGCGCTGCGCGACAATCTCGCCCGCTTCAAGGGCGAGTTCCTGGCGCAGAACGTGTTCCTGACCGAGGAAGCCGCGTTCAACGACGCCAAGGCGTTCGACCCGGCGTCGGGGCGCGTCTTCAAGCCGTCTGTCGTCAAGGAGATCGGCGGCCACCGCATCGCGATCATCGGCCAGGCATTTCCCTACGTGCCGATCGCGCATCCCAGGCGCTTCACGCCGGACTGGACCTTCGGCATCCGCGACGAGGAGTTGCAGAAGCTCGTCGACTTTCACCGCAACAACGACAAGGTCGAGGCGGTGATCCTGCTGTCGCACAACGGCATGGATGTCGACCTCAAGCTTGCGAGCCGCGTCACCGGCATCGACGTCATCCTCGGCGGTCACACCCATGATGCGATCCCGCTGCCGATCACGGTGACCAATGCCGGCGGCGTGACGCTGGTCACCAACGCCGGCTCGAACGGCAAATTTCTGGGCGTGCTCGATCTCGACCTCGCCAAGGGCAAGGTCGCCAATGTGCGTTACCGGCTGCTGCCGGTGTTCTCTGAGCTGTTGAAGCCCGACCCTGCGATGCAGGGGCTGATCGACCGGGTACGCGAGCCGTATGTCGGCGAGTGGAGCGACAAGCTCGCCTCCGCCGACCGCCTGCTCTACCGCCGCGACAATTTCTCCGGCACCGTCGACCAGTTGATCTGCGACGCGATGTTGAACGAGCTCGATGCCCAGATCGCACTGTCGCCGGGCTTCCGCTGGGGTCTTACCATGCTCGCCGGCCAGCCGCTGACCATGGAAGACGTGCTGTCGGAAACCGCAATCACCTATCCCGAGACCTACGTCACGACCATGACCGGCAGCCAGATCAAGGACGTGCTGGAAGACGTTTGCGACAATTTGTTCAACGCCGACCCCTATCATCAGCAGGGCGGCGACATGGTCCGCGTCGGCGGCCTCGCCTACACCTGCGCGCCGGCGGAAACCGTCGGCAAGCGCATCTCCGAGCTGAAGCTCGCCAACGGCAAGCATCTCGAAGCCCGCAAGAGCTACAAGGTCGCGGGCTGGGCGTCGGTCAACGAACAGAAGGGCGCGCCGATCTGGGATATCGTCGCAAAGCACCTGCGCGCCGGCCGGCCGCCGAACCGTGCCGCGCCGGGCGTGACGCTGAAGGGCGTCGACGACAATCCGGGTATCGTGAGGCAAGGATGACGATGCGGCAGGCGATCACCACGATGCTTTGCCTTGCGCTGATCGCCCTCGCGGCGCCGCCGACCTACGCCCAGCAGGAGCCGCCGCTGCAGGACAAGCCGTTTGCCGAGCACAAGATCGTGCTGCAGCTCTCCGACAACGATCCGAAGAAGCAGGGTCTCGTGATCAGCGTCGCCAACAATCTGATGAAGCGCTACGATCCCGACAAGATCGCGATCGAGATCGTCGCCTTCGGCCCGGGCATCGACCTGCTCAAGCCCGACAACCCGAACCGCAAGCTGGTCGAAAGCCTGGTCGCGCAGGGCGTGCGGGTCGATATCTGCCTCAACACCGTCGATACGATCGAGCGCGAGAATGGGAAGCGGCCGGACTACATCCCCGTCGCCACGCCGGTGCAGGTCGGGGTCGCGCAGATCCTGCGGCTGACCGAGAACGGATACACGCTGGTTCGGCCTTAGGGAGAATTGCCATGCTTCGTCGCCTTGCCACCGCTGGTGCGGTGTCGCTCGCGCTCACAGCAACCGCCTTCGCCACCGACAAGCCGCACCGCATCGCAATCCAGGTCGACCAGAACGACCCGCAGGTGATGAATCTCGCGCTCAACAACGCGACGAATGTCATCGAATACTACCGCGCCAAGAACGAGGACGTGGACGTCGACATCGTCACCTACGGCCCCGGCCTCAACATGCTGCGCAGCGACACCTCGCCGGTGCAGGACCGCATCAAGCGGCTGAAGGACCTGGTGTTTCCGGGCAAGATCCAGTTCTCCGCCTGCAACAACACCAAGCAGGCCATGGAGAAAACCGAGGGCCATGCCATCTCGGTGGTCCCGGACGCCACCATCGTACCGTCAGGCGTGGTCCATCTGATGGAGCTGCAGGAGCAGGGCTGGAGCTACGTCAGGCCTTAACGCCACGCACCTCAAAACCTCCTTAGGCCCCATCATCCTGAGGAGCCGCATAGCGGCGTCTCGAAGGATGCACGGCCCCCAATTCTTCAGCGCGCATTTGCCCCTCTTGCGGAAAGAGTCGGGCCGTCGCCCTTCGAGACGGCTGCGGAGCCTATCATCGGGCCGCGCTTCGCGCGGACCCGTTGGCAGACTCCTCCAGCGACAAGGGCAAAGCCGTTGCGCGCGGGGTGACGGTGACGGATGAGCGCAGGGATGGATTTGCTTTGAGCAGACCATATCTATGGAATAATATCCTCCTTGAGACTCGATCCGAAGAATAGGTAAGCCGCCATGATCTTTCGCCAGCTGTTCGACAGCGTGTCCGGCACCTACAGCTATCTGCTCGCGAGCCGCGCCGGCGGCGAGGCACTGATCCTCGATCCGGTGCTGGAGAAAGCCGACCGTTACTGCAAGCTGCTGCAGGAACTCGACCTGCGGCTGGTCAAGGCCGTCGATACCCACCTGCACGCCGACCACGTCACCGGTCTCGCCGAGCTGCGCGACCGTACCCAGTGCATCACGATCATGGGCGAGCAGAGCAAGGCTGACGTGGTGTCGATGCGCGTCTCCGACGGCGACAGGGTAACGATCGAAGGCCTTTGCCTCGAGGCGATGTACACGCCCGGCCACACCGACGATTCCTATAGCTATTTGATGGGCGACCGCGTCTTCACCGGCGATACGCTGTTGATCCGCGGCACCGGCCGCACCGATTTCCAGAACGGCAGCGCGCGGGAGCAATACGACTCGATCTTCAACCGCCTGTTGAAGTTGCCCGACGAGACGATGGTGTTCCCCGCCCACGACTACAAGGGCGACACCGTCTCCACCATCGGCGAGGAGAAGCGCTACAATCCCCGCCTGCAGGTGAAGTCGGTCGACGACTATGTCGAGCTGATGAACAACCTCCATCTGCCGAATCCCAAGATGATGGACGTCGCCGTGCCTGCCAACATGCATGTCGGCTTGCACCAGGACGAGCTCGCCAAGCAGGGGCTTGCACTGACCGCGCGCGACGCCATCGCGAGCCTCGGCCGGCCCGATATCTTGCTGGTCGATCTGCGCGAGAATGGCGAGCGAGCCAAGCACGGCACGCTCCCCGGCGCGATGCACGCGCCCTACCCCGGCATCTGCGAGAGCCTGCAGCCCGGCGGCATGCTGCGCGAGGTCGCGGCCGCAACCGGCCGCCGCGTCGTGTTCTTCTGCGCCTTCGGCGAACGCTCGGCGATGGCGGTGGCCGCCGCAAAGAAAGCGGGATTAGCGAACACCGCCCACATCGAAGGCGGCATCGACGCCTGGAAGAAGGCCGGCGGCCCGGTAATGCCCGGATGATTTCGTAGCCCGGATACAGGGTCAACGCGTCACCCGCTTCAATTCCGCCGTCAGGCGATCCAGCGCGTCGGCGAGCATCACGCCGCCGCACACGGTGAGCCGCCCGGGCAGCACGATGCGCTTGTCCGGCGGATAGAAGCGCTCCAGCGCGGGATGCAGCAGGAAGGCGCGGCCCTCGTCCTCGGCGCGATCGCCGGCTTCCGACACCAGAATGAAATCCGGCCGCAGCTTCACGATCGCCTCCAGCGAGGCAAATCCGCCGGCCTCGAGGCCGAGTTCGCCGGCGGCATTGACCAGGCCGACTTCAGTCAACAATGAGCTGACCAGGCTGTTCTTGCCGGATACCCAGCCGCGCCGCTCCAGCGGCAGCACGCGATAATGATGAGCGGTGACCGCGGCCCGCGCACGGGCGATTGCAGCATCGAGGCGTGCGATCTCGGCGCTGGAGCGATCCGCATGTTGCACGACATCGCCCATCTCGCGGATTTGTGCCTTCACCTCGTCGAGCGTGCGCGGCACGGAGAATTCGACAAGATGAAGCCCATTGGCCTTCAGCAGGTCGCGCGTCTCGCGCTTGTCGAACCGGCTGACCACCACAACATCCGGCTTCAGCACCAGCACGTCCTCGGCTCCGCCGGACAGAACAGGATAGCGCCGCGCCGCGTCGGCCGCCCAGGATTGCCAGGCATCGCGTGCGAACGGGCTGAGCCCGAGGATCTGATCCGGATCAGCCAGCGACAGCACGAGCTGGTCGGTGCAGACATTCATCGAGGCGATGCGTGGTCCGGCGGCGAGCGAGGCGCTGGCTGACATCATCCAAGCCAGAGCGGCAAACGTCAGCGCGCAAAGGAATGAGCAAAGCTGTCGGCCACGACGGGGCTGCGCCCCCTCTCCCGCTTGCGGGGGAGGGCTGGGGTGGGGGTCTTGCCGCGAATCGTATTGTGGGGAGAGCCCCCTCCCGCTGCGCTCGTTGAGCGCAGCGACTTCCCCCGGAAGCGGGAGAGGTGCAGCGAACTCGCCGTGATACCGCGCGCACATCACACGTCCGCCCAGGGCACGATCACCGCCTCGCGCTGATACTCGGCGCGATAGGCGCTGATCCGGAACACTTCGGCCATCACCGCTTCCGACAGCGCCTCAGCAGGCGCGCCCTGCGATGCCAATCGTCCCTCCGACAGCACCAGCACATGATCCGCAAAGCGCGCGGCGAGGCCGAGATCGTGGGTTACGACGATCACGAGTACGCCCGTGTCGGCGACGCTACGCAGCCTCTGCATCACGTCGATCTGATGGCGGGGATCGAGCGAGGCCGTCGGTTCGTCGGCGAGGATGACAGGCGCCTCCACCGCGAGCACGCGGGCCAGCGCGACGCGGCTGCGCTCGCCGCCGGAGAGTTCGGTGACGCGGCGGTCGCTGAACGCGGTGACATCGACCGCCTGCATCGCCCGCAGCACCGCCTCCATGTCGTCAGGCGACAGCCGGGCCGGATCGGTCGCGCCGTGCGGATAGCGGCCGAGCGCGACGATGTCGCGCGCCGGCAGCGGCCAGTGCACCATGTGCCCCTGCGGCAGATAGGCAAAGCGCCTGGCGCGCTCGCGCAAGGACAGCGACGACAGCGCATCGCCGCCGATCCTGATGTCGCCGCTGGAGGGGATCAGCCCGGCCAGCGCGCGGAGCAGCGTGGTCTTGCCCGCGCCGTTCGGACCAACCAGCGCCACCAGATGCCCCGACGACAGCGACAGCGAGATGTCGTGCAGCACGTCCCGGCGGCCGAGCGAGGCGTTGAGATTGGTTGCGGACAGCAGCGTCATGCCACGCCTCCGCCGAGCGCGCGGCGTTCGCGCATGATCAGATAGAGGAAGAACGGCACGCCGATGATCGAGGTCAGCACGCCGACCTTGATGTCGGAGGTCGAGGGGATGATGCGCACCGCGATATCGGCCGCCAGCAGCAGCGCCGCGCCCGCGAGCGCGCTCGGCACCAGGAGCCGCGCCGGATCGTGGCCGATCAGGGGCCGCATCAGATGCGGCGCGACCAGTCCGATGAAACCGATCGTCCCTGTCACGGCGACCGCACCGCCGACCCCGAGCGCGACACCCGAGATGACGAACAGCCGCAAGCGCCCGACATCGACGCCAAGGCTCTGCGCCGCCTCCTCGCCGAGCGTCAGCGCGCGGAAACTGCTTGCCTGGCTGAGCAGGACGACCGCGCCGGCCAGGATGAAGGGCAGCGCAATCGCGACATGCTGGAAGCTGCGGTCCTCCAGCGAGCCGAGCAGCCAGAACGCGATCTCCAGCGCCACGAACGGATTGCTCGAGAGGTTCATCACCAGCGCCGTCGCGGCGCCCGCGAAGCTGGAGATCGCGAGACCCGAGAGGATCAGGATCAACAGTCCGGCGTTGCGTCCCGCGATCGCAAGCAGGGCGAACACCGAGCCGAACGCCGCGATGATCGCTGCGACCGGCAGCGCGTAGGACCGCACGTCGGCGAGCCCCAGCGCGATCACCAGCACCGCGCCGAACGCCGCGGCCTGCGGCGCGCCGAACAGCGACGGCGAGGCCAGCGGGTTGCGCAGCAGCCCCTGCAGCGCGGCGCCCGACAATCCCAGAATGCCGCCGATCGCAAACGCCAGGATGGTCCGCGGCAGCCGGATCTCGCACACGATCACCTGCGCCACGTCGCTGCCGCCGCCGAATAGCGCCTCGATCACCTTGAGCGGCGAAAGCCGCACCGGCCCGATGCCGAGCGAGATCAGCACGAGCAACACCACGAGCGCCGTGAGCGCCACGGTCGCGCCCAAGCGGCGCCGCGCCGCGACCCCGGCCACCAGGGCAAAATCCTGCACGTTCATCGGATCAAAGCTCTTACAGCGAACGCCGTGGCAGGCAAGCGACACTCGGTGAAAACCGTGCCCGTCCGGCCGCAGCCGCACTTCCGCCGGGATTGACTTTGGTCGCCGGCCGAACCCTAGTGACCATGACGGTTCTTTCATGAGATGAAAAGGGAATGCGGTACGGCCCCCCAAGGCCGCGGCTGCCCCCGCAACTGTATGCGGTGAATCCTTCGTCACAGGCCACTGGGAATCTCGGTCCTGGGAAGGCGACGAAGGGTAACGACCCGCGAGTCAGGAGACCTGCCGTCAGCCGTGGTCACACGCGACGATGCCGGTCGGGGAGTACAGGCATTGGCTTCACCTGAGGTCGGTCAGCGTGAACAACCTGTTCAACGCGCTCTACTCTACTACGACTACGCCATCGCCAGCTCGTTCACCGCGGGCCGCTTCTCCGCCTATCCGCTGCCGGGCCGGACCTACATGGTGCGAGCGGGCGCGACGTTCTGACTTGTTGCGGCGCGGCGGAAGGCGATCCCGCCGCGCCGTCTGCTCGCATTTCAAGCGCTTGCAAACTGGGGTAGACTTTCCGGCAACCATCGACCGCGCAGGGGAAATGCATGGGCAAGGCCGGAAAGAAGAGCAAGGGCCGCAGCAAGGCCAGCGAGCCGCCGAAAAAGCCTCCGCCGTCCCCATCGGCGCAGGACGACGAGTATTACGAGGACGGCGACATCGCCACGCCGAAGCTCGACCGCCACGGCAATGACGACGAGCCGTTGTAGGCCCATACCTATCCACGCCGTCGTCCTGGCGGAAAGCCAGGACCCATTACCACTGAAGCGAGTTGGCGCGGGAGCTACGGCCCCAGCCTGCTACCAAACTTTCAGTGGTGGTTATGGGTCCCGGCTTTCGCCAGGACGACGTGTTGAAGCATCGTCCAAGAACCCCTCACTCTCGATCATTCGGATGCTCGCGGCATCGAGCAGATGCGCGCCAAAGCCGCCGCGCGATAGCGACGATGCGAGCTGCGGCGATGCCAGCAGGAGTGCAGCCGTCATCGCCAGCGGCAGCGCGCTTGGCCAATCGAGCCGCACGGGCGTCAGTTCCTCGGTGCTGCCCCGATAGGGACCGCTGCCCGCGGCGATGCGGCCGCATTCCCCGATGATGTCGCGCCGCGTGCCGTCGCGTGATGCGCTGCCGAGCAGCGCCAGCATCGCAAGATGCGTCCGCACGCCGGCGCGGCTCTCGGCAAGCGGCTCCGGCGTCTCGCCGCGCGAGACGCGCAGCAGCAGATCGACGAGATCGGTGCCGGCGCGGTGCGCGTTCATCGGCTCGACCAGCCGCGGATTGCAGTCGATCAGCAGCGGAGTTGCGCTGTCGAGCGGCATGATGACATCGACCGAGAGCGCGCCGTGCCAATTGAGGTGCGCGCCGATCGCCTCGAGATAGCCGCGGATCGCCGGCCGGCTGACGCTCTCCTTGATCGCCTCGCCGCCGCCGACTCCGGCGGCGACCTGCCGATAGGCATGGAAGCCAAGCAATTTGCCGTGGCAAAACACCGACTGCCCCTTCTCGGTGGTGCCGGTGACGAGGTCCTGCACCAATAGCTTGCCGCCAGGGTCGCCACTCCTTTCGAGATCGTAGAGCGCGAGATTGAGATCGCCTGCGTCGCGCACGATCCACACCCCGCGGCTGGCGGTGCCGATCGACGTCTTGATCACCGACGGAAACCGCGTCGCTTCGCGCAGTTCGTCGAGCGAAGTCACGATCCGGGTCGGCGGCTGCGGCAGGCCGAGCTGATCGAGCAGGCGGCTGAAACCTGCCTTGCTGTGCACCCTGCGGTAGCTGGCGAAATCCGGCAGTGCGAGCCCAGCGCGCGGCTTCAGCCGCGCCTCGGCCCGGGCGAACAGGAAACCCTGCTCATGGGTCGGCAACAGCACGTCGAAATGTTGCGATGCCAACAAACGCTCGACGAAGCGCAGGAAGCCGCCCGGATCGCTGCGCAGGCCGGGACAATGGTGGAATTTGCGGACAAGGCGCGAATAGCGCGCCAGGCACCAGCGCGAGGGGTCGCAGACCTCGATGTGATGGCCGGCCGCACCCAGAATCGTGATCGCCTCGCGGCCAGAGGTGCTGGATCCCTCTGACACGAGCACCCGGAGCGGCTTTTTGGCGTCGATCATGGCCGATCATCGCCGCACCGCCGCGCTTTGTCGCCGCCTTTAATGCCGCACGTGTCGATCCGGCACCCACCCCGGGGGCAGCCATGCAGCTGCGTTCATGGACAATTATTGGCCAATGTCTATTTTTCATGGCGCCCTGCCGGGCAGTGACGACATGGGGTTCTCTTTGAGATGGTCGACGTTCTGGCCGCACCGCAACAAGCGAAGGCCGACAGCGCGCTCCGCACGCTGACGGGGATTTCCGTCGCGCATTGGGTCAGCCATTTCCATATCTTCGTGCTGCCGATGCTGTTCCCGTTCCTGAAGCAGCAGCTCGGTGTCGGTTATGTGGAGCTCGGATTCGCGCTGACGGTGTTCGCGGTGGTCTCTGGCCTGACCCAGGCGCCGATCGGCTACCTCGCCGACCATATCGGGGCGCGCAGGATCCTGCTGATTGGGCTGGCCGTCGGCGGCTGTGCGTTGATCGGGCTCGGCCTGCACCTGAGCTATTCTTCGCTGATCGTCTGCGCCGTGCTGCTAGGGCTCGCCAACAGCGTCTACCATCCGGCCGACTACGCCATCCTCTCGGCGCATATGGACGCGGCGCGGATGGGCCGCGCCTTCTCGATCCATACCTTCGCCGGCTTCCTCGGCGGCGCGGTGGCGCCGGCGATCATCGCGGCGCTGGTCGCTTCAATCGGCGGGCTCGGCGCCCTGATCGTGGCCGGCGCAGTCGGCCCGCTGGTGGCGCTGTTTCTGATCGTGCTCGGCATCCCCGATGCGGGCGCGAACAGGACCAAGGCCAAGGACGACACCGCGCCGAAGGCCAGCGTGATCACGCCGGCGCTCATCGTGCTCACGGCCTTCTTCACGCTGCTCAGCCTGTCGACATCAGGCATCAACAATTTCGGCGTGGTCGCGCTGATGGGCGGTTATGGCGCATCGTTCTCGACCGCCAACATCGCGCTGACCGCATTCCTCGGCGCCAGCGCCGTGGGCGTGCTCGCCGGCGGCTATCTCGCCGACTGGACTCACCGCCACAGCCAGGTCGCGGCGGCCTGCTTCGCCGTCAATGCCGCGCTCGTGCTGCTTATCGCGCTGGTCAATCTGCCGTCGGCGGTGCTGACGCTGGCGATGGGCCTTGCCGGATTCCTCGGCGGCGTGATCGCGCCGTCTCGCGACATGATGGTGCGCAACGCCGCACCGCCCGGCGCCGCAGGCCGTGCCTTCGGCATCGTCTCCACCGGCTTCAACTTCGGCGGCATCGTGAGCCCGCTGCTGTTCGGCTGGATCATGGACCAGCACATGCCGCATTGGGTGTTCGGCGCCTCCGTGGTGTTCATGGTGCTGACGGTGCTGCTGGCGCTGGTCACCGAGCGCAAGCCGCAAACCTCGGAATATCCCGCCGAGGCGACGAGCCGACGCGCCTGACGCGGAAGCCCCTGGCGCGGCGTGATTGCGCCGCGTCGGATAGGTCGCGAGCGAAGGCGCATTCATTCCGATCGTCGCGACAGCACCTGCTTCAGCAGCGGCTCGATCCGCGACAGCTCATCCAGGTGAGCCGCGGACAGCTTGGCGAGATGATCGGCCGCGAGGCCGGTCAGCTTCAACAGCACCCGCCGCTGGTCGGAGGGATCGAGGACGCGCTCGACCAGCCCTGCCTCGGAGAGCCGGTCGACGAGCTCGACCGTGGTGTGGTGACGAAGCCGCAGCCGTTCGGCCAGATCGCCGATCGCGACCGGTCCGCCGCCCGGATAGCCCCGGATCGCCAGCAATGCCTGATGCTGCCGCGGCGTCAGGCCCTCGGCTTTCGCGGCCTCCTGGCTGAACTCCAGAAAACACCTGATCAGGTAGCGAAATTGCGACAGCGCCTCGTAATCGGCCTGGCTCGGAACCCGCTTTCGGGCCCGGCCAGGCGATTTCAGAGGATTTTTCGACGCTGCCATTCCATATCTCCGGCTTGTAATTATATCGCAATGCGATATGAGGCCGCCCATTGTCAACCTGATCCGGGCCTTCCGCCGTCCATGAGCGTCCTTTCCGCCAAATCGAACCTCCCCGCCAAGACCACTCACCGTCTCGGTGACTTCACGACCGACCCGCGCGTCGTGGTGATCTCGGCCATCGCCGTCGTTGTTGCCAGCGCCGGCGTGATCGCCGGCGTCGTGCTGCTGCAACTGATCAGGCTTGCCACCAACATCGCCTATTTTGGCCAGTTCAGCTTCGCCGACCTGAAGCTGCAGGACTCGCCACTCGGCCTTTGGGCCGTGCTGGTGCCGGTCGCAGGCGCGTTCATCATCGGCCTGATGGCGCGTTTCGGCAGCGAGAAGATCCGCGGACACGGCATTCCGGAGGCGATCGAGGCCATTCTGCTCGGCCGTTCCCGGCTCGACGCCAAGGTCGCGGTTCTGAAGCCGCTCTCATCGGCGGTCGCGATCGGCACTGGCGGCCCGTTCGGCGCCGAGGGCCCGATCATCATGACGGGCGGCGCGATCGGCTCGCTGATCGCGCAGATGCTTCCGGTGAGCGACAACGAGCGCAAGACCCTGCTGGTGGCGGGCGCCGCCGCCGGCATGACCACCGTGTTCGGAACGCCGATCGCCGCGATCATGCTCGCGGTCGAGCTGCTGCTGTTCGAATGGACGCCGCGCAGCTTCATTCCCGTCACGGTCGCGGCCGTGGTGGCGGCGGTCGAGCGCACCTTCCTTCACATGCCCACCCCGCTGTTCCCGTTCACCGGCAGCGTCGACATCTCGGTGATCCAGCTCGGCGCCTGGGTGCTGATCGGAATTCTCTCCGGGCTGCTGTCGGGCGTGCTCACCCAGCTCGTCTATGGTTGCGAGGATTTCTTCCTGAAGCTCCCGATCCACTGGATGTGGTGGCCGCTGATCGGTGGCCTGGTGGTCGGCCTCGGCGGCCTGATCGAGCCGCAGGCGCTCGGCGTGGGCTATGACAACCTTGCCGCGATGCTGCGCGGCGACGTGGTGCTGAAGGCCGCGTTGCTGCTGCTCGTGGTGAAGGCCATTATCTGGTCGGTCGCGCTCGGCTCGGGCACGTCGGGCGGCGTGCTGGCGCCGCTGCTGATCATGGGCGGCGCGATGGGGACGGCGCTGAGCGGCTATCTGCCGTCCGCGAGCCCCGGCTTCTGGGCGCTGCTGGCGATGGCGGCGACGATGGGCGGCACGATGCGCTCGCCGCTGACCGCAACCTTCTTCGCCGTCGAGCTCACCGGCAACACCCACGTGCTGCTGCCGCTGATCGCGGCCTGCGGCACCGCCCATGGCGTCACGGTGCTTTTGATGCGGCGGTCGATCCTCACCGAGAAGGTCGCCCGACGCGGCCATCATTTGGTGCGCGAGTACCGCGTCGATCCGTTCGCGTTGACGCGTGTGCGCGACGTGATGACCAAGGCGGTCGAGACGGTCCCCGATACCATGACGCTGCACGGCGCCGCCGCCTTCCTGACCAATCCGAAGACCGGGCACCCCAGCTTTCCCGTTGTCGATGCCAACCATCACGTGCTCGGGGTCATCGATCCGCCGGCCGTGCTGCGCTGGCGTCGCGCCGGCAAGCATCGCACCGCGATGCTCAACCAGCTGTTGACGGGAAGCAAGATCACCGTCGCCTATCCCGATGAATATCTTGATAGGCTCGCCGACCGCCTGATGCAGGTCAACGTCTCGCACCTGCCGGTGATTTCGCGCGAGGATCAGCGCCTCGTCGGCTATATCGGCTGGAAGGACCTGATGCGGGTGCGCGCCAAGCTTCAGGCCGAAGAGACCCAGAAGACATCCTTCTTCGGCGCACGATAGATCTACACCAGCCTCCGCGGCGGAGGGGCATCCGCTCCCCGCCGCGGAACAAATTTCCACCAGGCGGTCGCGCGATCTTGGCTGGTAAAACGCCGCCAACGCATCCCAGAGCTTCATCGGCAGCGGTTGACAGCATCATGGGCTCTCCCATGATGCCGGCTAACCAAGAACAGCCAACGGGATGAAATGCCATGACCTCGACCCCTGACCTCGTGATCCGCGGCGGGACCATTGCCGACGGCAAGGGCGGTGAACTCTTTGAGGCGGACGTCGCCATCGCCGGCGGCCGCATCGCCGAGGTCGGCAAGGTGCAGGCCAAGGGCAAGGAAGAGATCGACGCCAAGGGCAGACTGGTGACGCCCGGCTTCGTCGACGTCCACACCCATTACGACGGTCAGGTGACCTGGAGCCAGGACATCACGCCGTCGTCGCAGAACGGCGTCACCACCGCGATCATGGGCAATTGCGGCGTCGGCTTCGCGCCATGCCGGCCGAGCGACCACACCAGGCTGATCCAGCTGATGGAAGGCGTCGAGGACATCCCGGAGCCGGTGCTCAGCGCCGGCATTCCCTGGGAGTGGGAGAGCTTCCCCGACTACATGGACTGGCTGTCGAAGCGCAATTTCGACATGGACATCGGCGCGCAACTGCCGCATGCGGCGCTGCGCGTCTACGTGATGGGCGAGCGCGGCGCGCGCCGTGATCCCGCAACGCCTGAAGACAACAAGGCGATGGCGGCGCTCGCCGGAGACGCGGTGCGTGCCGGCGCACTGGGTTTCTCGACCTCGCGCACGCTCAACCACCGCACCTCGACCGGCGACTACACGCCGACGCTGAAAGCGGGCGAAGACGAATTGACCGCAATCGCCGGCGCAATGCACGGCGTCGGCCGCAGCGTGCTGCAATTCGTGCTCGACCAGAGCACCGTCCACGAAGATCTGCCGATGATGCTGCGGGTCGCTGACAATACCAAATGCCCGATCTCGTTTTCCGTAGCCCAGGCCGACAAGGCGCCGCGGCGCTGGCGGCAGACGATGGACACCATCAATGAAGCCGCCGCCCGCGGCCTGTCGATCACAACCCAGATCGCCGCGCGACCCGTTGGGCTGCTGCTTGGGCTGGAATTGTCGCGCAACCCGTTCCAGACCCATCCAAGCTACCGCGCGATCGCCAAGCTGCCGCTGGCCGAGCGGCTCGCGCATTTGCGCCGGCCTGAGGTGCGCGCGGCCATCCTGAGCGAAACGGCGACGGCGACCGACGATCCGCTGTTCTTCCGGCCGAACTACGACAAGATCTATCTGCTGGGTAATCCCCCGGACTATGAGCAGCCGCCGGAGAACGCGCTCGGCCCGCAGGCGCGCCGCCAGGGCCGGCAGCCGGAAGAACTCGCCTACGACGCGATGCTGACGGACGAGGGCCGCGGCATGCTCTATGTGCCGTTCCTGAATTATGCCGACGGCAATCTCGATGCCGTGCATGAGATGCTTCGCGAACCCAGCGCCGTGCCGGGATTGAGTGACGGCGGCGCGCATTGCGGCATCATCTGCGATGCCAGCTTCCCGACCTATCTCTTGACGCACTGGACGAGAGACCGCAGCCGCGGCGAAAAGCTCTCGATCCCGTTCGTGGTCGCGGCGCAGTCGCGCAAGACCGCACTGTCGGTCGGGCTCCACGACCGCGGCGTGATCGCGCCGGGCTTCAAGGCCGACGTCAACGTGATCGACTACGACCGGCTGCATCTGCATCCGCCGAAGGTGCACTACGACCTGCCGGTCGGCGGCCGCCGCCTGATGCAGCAGGTCGACGGCTACGACGCCACCATCGTCTCGGGCATCGTCACGCGACGCGACGGCAAGGCCACCGGCGCACGCCCCGGCAAGCTCGTGCGCGGCGCGCAGGGATTGAATTGATCGCGTAGCGACGTAGCCCGGATTCCGCGTCGTCATGGCCGGGCTTGTCCCGGCCATCCGCGTCTTCCTTCACGTGGAAAACCAAAGACGTGGATGCCCGGGACAAGCCCGGGCATGACGAGTTTGTGGGTAGACCTATTAAATCACCGGCATCGAACGCGCAGCACAACCGGCATATGCGATTGCCCTCCCCTTTCCGGGGAGGGTGAACCCATAGTCTCACGTCGGCGACACCGCGCCCTTGATCGCACCGGCCTGCTGCGGCGTGCCGGTCAGCCGGGCGCGTTCAGTGTTCGGCCACAACAGCAGCAGCCCGAGCAGGCCGGAGCCGGCCATGATCGCGGCATTGATGGTGAAGCCAGTCATGTAGCCCTGCAGCGCCGCGCCGGAATGCTGGATCACGTTGCCCATCACCATCGGCGCCAGGATGCCCGAGATCGTGTACAGCGCGCCGTAGATCGCGATGATCGCGCCGCGCTGCGATACCGGAGTGAACTCGCCGAGCATCGGCGGGCAGACCACATAGATCGACCCGCACAGGCCGGAGCCGATCACGAGAAGCGCGATCATCAGCGCGCCTGGCGTGACATGAGGTAGCAAGGCGAGGATGCAGCCGCCGACGATCAGCGGCACCGAGCCGAGCACGCCGCGCGCGCCACGGGTGGTGAAGCCGCGCGCCAGCATCAGCTGCGAGATCCACCCAGTGAGGATCACGATCGTCGCGCCAAAGATCCAGGGCAGGATCGAGATGAAGCCGGCTTGCTGCTGCGAGAAGCCGAGCCCTTCGATGATGAAGGACGTAAACCAGGTGAGCCCGAGCGACAGCGCCCAATAGGCGCCGAAGGTGGCGATGACGCAGCCGACGAAGGTGCGTGACGTCAGCAGTTTCGAGTAGGGAATCCGCGGCTCGTTGGCGGCGACCGCCGCGGTCGGCACCAGCGGCCCTTCCTTGCCGAGCGCGAACCAGGCAACGGCCCACAGCAGGCCGACGATGCCAAGCGCGCCGAAGGCGTGATGCCAGCTGTGATGGACGATGATCCAGTTCAGCGCAGGCACGGCGAGGATCACGCCGAACGCCGAGCCCTGCGACAGGATCGCGGTCGGCAGCGTGCGCTTCTCATCCGGAAACCATTTGTAGATGGCGTGGGCTGCGACCGAGAAGGCCGGCCCCTCGCCGGCACCGAGAATGATGCGACAGATCACCAGCGTCGTGAAGCTGACGGTCCCGATCATCGGAAACTGTGCCAAGGCCCAGACAACCGCCAGGATCAGCAGCACCCACCGCGTCGAAGCACGGTTGACGATAAAGCCGACCACGATCGCCGAGATCGAGAACAGCAGAAAGAAAGATGAGCCGAGGGTGCCGAACTGCTCCTGGGTGAGGCCCATGTCAGTCTTGATCGGCACGCCGGCAAGCCCGACCACGATCTTGTCCGCAAAGTTCACCACCATGAACAGGAACAACAGGAAGGTGATCTTCCAGGCGCCCTTGGGCGTATCCATGGGCGTCGGTTGCGTCGTCATGTCTGGCTCCCCGTCGTTTCGTTTGTCGGCTTCGTGAGATCGGCCCCTGCCGGAGATGCTAGCCACGCCTCGCCGGACAACGCAACACCGCATTTCCTCGGGATCCGTGGCCTCCGCGACACGACGGTCAATGGCTGCGCATCGCGCGTCCCGACATCGATCACGATCGCGTCGCCGCCTGATTGCACCGGTGATCTGTCATGGGACGGCTGCTATGCTCGCCACAACCAACCCCGAGGTCATGCCATGAACAGATCGATCCTTCGCCGCACCGCCGTCAGCACCGCGCTTGCGGCCATCGCGCTGCTCATCGCGCCAAATGCCCGCGCAGAGGACGCCGCGAGCCCGGACTATGCCACGATCGTCGCCGCGCCCGATCGCACGGATTCGGACCGCCTGGCCGACCAGCGCCGGCAGCCCGCCAAGATGCTCGCCTTCGCGGGGGTCAAGCCCGGCATGACGATCCTCGACATGGAAGCGAACGCGGGCTACAGCACCGAATTGCTGGCGCGCACCGTCGGCCCGACCGGCAAGATCTACGCACAGGACTCGGCCGACGTGATCGCGCAGCATGTGAAGGACAAGTTTGACACCCGCGCCCAGAAGCCGGCCATGAAGAACGTCGTTCATGTCGTACGCGACTACGACGACCCGATCCCGCCCGAGGTCTCGAACCTCGACATGATCACCTTCTTCTTCGCCTATCACGACATGACTTACATGCCGGTCGATCGCGCCGTCATGAACAAGAAGATGTTCGCCGCGCTCAAGCCCGGCGGCTTCCTCGTGATCGCGGACCATTCGGCCAAGCCCGGCGACGGCGCGAGCGTCGGCAAGACGCTGCACCGGATCGAAGAGGGCACGCTGAAGCAGGAGATCGAAGCCGCCGGCTTCAAGCTGGTCGCCGAGGGCGATTTCCTGCATCATCCTGAAGACCCCAGGAACATGCCCGTCTTCAAGGCGTCGGTGCCGATCGACGAGTTCGTCCTGAAGTATCAGAAGCCGCAATGAGGCACGGCCATCGCTCCGCCTGAGAAGACCACAGAGCTGCTCCGCGTCACCGGATTGACCAAGAGCTATCGTACGACGAGCGAGAATGTCGCCGTGCTGCGCGGCGTCGATCTGGCCGTTGCGACCGGCGAGAGCGTCGCGCTAACCGGCGAATCCGGCAGCGGCAAGAGCACGCTGCTGCATCTGATCGCGGGGCTGGACGCCGCGGATGGCGGCGAGATCAGGCTTGCCGACACGCTGGTCTCCGGGCTCGACGATGCCGGCCGCGCCGAGCTGCGCCGCGACCGGCTCGGCCTCGTGTTCCAGCAATTCAACCTGATCCCGAGCCTGACAGTTGCGGACAATCTCACCTTCCAGTCGCGCATCGCCGGGCGGCACGATGCAGCATGGCACGATGAGCTGGTCGAGCGCCTCGGCCTGAAGTCCCTGCTCAAGCGCTATCCGGAACAATTGTCGGGCGGCCAGCAGCAGCGCGTCGCGATCGGCCGCGCGCTGGCGCCGAAGCCGCTGTTGCTGCTCGCGGACGAGCCGACCGGCAATCTCGACGAGGACACTGCCGACGAGGTGCTCGCGCTGGCGCGCGATCTCGTGGCGCGCACCGGCTGCGGCTTCCTGATGGTCACCCACAGCGTGCGGCTCGCCGCGACGCTGGACCGCCAGGTCACCCTGCACGCCGGGGTGATCGCATGAGGCGCGCGCTCTGGATCCTCGCCGTGCTGCTCAGCCACTGGCGCCGGCATCCGATGCAGCTCGCGACCCTGCTGATCGGGCTGATCTCGGCGACCGCGCTGTGGAGCGGCGTGCAGGCGCTGAACCAGCAGGCGCGCAACGCCTATGACCGCGCCGCCGCCACCTTCGGCGGTTCGCGCACCGCCGTCCTGGTCGGCAAGGACAGCGCGACATTCCCGCAAAAGCTGTTCGTTGACCTGCGCCGCGCCGGCTGGCCGGTGTCGCCGATGCTGGAGGGCCGCGTCCAGATCGACGGGCGCAGCTATCGCCTGCTCGGCGTCGAGCCGGTCACCTTGCCGTCCGAGGTCGGCAACGCGCCCGCGATCGGCAAGGCCAGCCTGCAATCCTTCGTCACCCCGCCCGGCGAGATGCTGGTGGCGCCGGAGACGTTGCGCGACCTCGGCCTCACCGAGGGCGCGCGGCCGCAGGCGAACGGCATGGCCTTGCCTCCCTTACGCGTGCAGCCGGAGCTCGCGCCCGGCGTGCTGGTCGTCGATATCGGAATCGCGCAAGAGATCCTGAAGATGCCGAACCGGCTGTCGCGGCTGCTGATCAGCAAGTCCAAGACGCCGCACGCGGCGTTGGAGAGCGTGGCCGGCGACAAGCTCCGGCTGGTCGAGCCGAGCGCGGAGACCGATCTTGAACGGCTGACCGATAGCTTTCACCTCAACCTCACCGCCTTTGGCCTGCTGTCGTTCTTCGTCGGCCTGTTCATCGTCAACTCCGCGATCGGGCTCGCCTTCGAGCAGCGGCTGCCGATGCTGCGCACGCTGCGCGCTTGCGGCGTGTCGGCACGGATGCTCAACACCGTGCTGGTCGTCGAGCTGGTGTCGCTGGCGCTGATCGCCGGCCTGATCGGCCTGGTCTGCGGCTATTTCATCGCGGCGGCGCTGTTGCCCGACGTCGCCGCCT
This sequence comes from Bradyrhizobium sp. ISRA464, assembly GCF_029910095.1. Taxonomy (NCBI): domain Bacteria; kingdom Pseudomonadati; phylum Pseudomonadota; class Alphaproteobacteria; order Hyphomicrobiales; family Nitrobacteraceae; genus Bradyrhizobium; species Bradyrhizobium sp. ISRA464. The sequence goes on from NZ_CP094526.1 coordinate 8,268,248, forward strand.
CCTTGCGCGGGCTCTATGGCGCGCAGATCCCGGGCCAGCTTTCGCTCAAACCCGTTTGGTGGTTCGCCGGCATCGCCATCAGCATTCTGGGCGCGTTGGCCGCGGCGGCCGCGAGCCTGACCAAAGCAATCCGGATGCCGGTGTTGACGTCGGCGCAGCCGCAGGCGTGGCGGCAGGCGCAGCGGCGCTGGCTCATGATCCAGAGCGCGGCGGCGATCGCGGTGTTCGCGGTGGCCGGCGTCCTGATCTGGTTCGGCGATTCCCTGCTCGCGGGCTTTGCGGTGCTCGCCGCGCTGATGCTCGGCGCGGCTCTGATCCTGCCGATGATCCTGGAGATCGCGCTCTCGCTTGGCGAGCGCAGCGCGCGGCGCCCGGTCGGCATCTGGTTCTGGGCCGACAGCCGCCAGCAATTGTCGGGCCTGTCGCTGGCATTGATGGCGCTGCTGCTCGCGCTCGCCGTCAATGTCGGCGTCGGCACCATGGTGAAGAGTTTCAGCCGCACTTTCCTGGTCTGGCTCGACGGCCGGCTCGCGGCCGACGTCTACATCAATGCCGCGAGCGACGCGCAGGCGACCAAGATCAAGGCGTGGCTGCGCGAACGCCCGGAGGTGAAGGCGATCCTGCCCGGCGGCCGCGCTGACACCAAGTTCGGCGGCGCGCCGATCGAGGTGCTCGGCCTGCCCGACCAAGCGACCTATCGCGACAACTGGCCGCTGCTCGAGAGCACGGCGAATGCGTGGATCCGCTTACGTCCCGGCGACGCCTGCTTCGTCAGCGAACAGCTGTCGCGGCGGATGAAGCTTGCGATCGGCGACCGGATCTCCGTGCCCACCCCCGGTGGCGACTGGCCGCTCGAGATCGTCGGCATCTATGCCGACTACGGCAATCCCAAGGGCCAGATCGCGGTCAACTTCGCCGCGCTGACGCGGCACTTCCCGCAGATACCGATGACCCGCATCGGCCTGCGCGTCGCGCCGGGCAAGATCGCGCCGCTGATCGCAGCGCTGCAGCAAACATTCGGGCTCGACGACCGCAATGTCGCCGACCAGGCGACGATGAAGGCGGAATCGAAACGGATCTTCAACCGCACCTTCTCGGTGACCGCGGCACTCAACGCCTTCACGCTCGGGGTTGCCGGCGTGGCGCTGTTGACCAGCCTGCTCACGCTCGCCAATTCGCGGCTGCCGCAGCTCGCCCCGCTGTGGGCGATCGGCCTGACGCGGCGGCGACTCGCCGCGCTCGAGCTGTTGAAGACCATGGCGGTCGCGCTGATCACCGCGCTGTTCGCGCTGCCGCTCGGGCTATTGGTTGCCTGGTGCCTGCTTGCGATCGTCAACGTGAAGGCGTTCGGCTGGCGGCTGCCGTTCCACGTGTTCCCGCTGCAGCTCATCGAGCTGCTCGCGGTGGCGCTGGTCGCAGCGCTCTGTGCGGCGGCGCTCCCCGTGGCTAGACTGGCACGCATGGAGCCGGCGAGCCTGATCAGGATCTTCGTCAATGAGCGCTGAGATCGGATGAGAGCAGGTTGCGGCCGCGAGGAGGTTATGTTCCCTCTCCCGCTTGCGGGGGAGGGTCAGGGTGCGGGTCTCACCACGAGTGATATTGTGGAGAGAGCCCCCACCCGTATCGCATCTACGATGCGATACGGCCTCCCCCGCAAGCGGGAGAGGCGAAGCGAGGTTGCGGATGCCCCGATTCATTCGACATAGAGTCGTCGCTAACCGCGCCATCACACGCCGCGCCTTTGCCGGCGGCGCGCTGGCGCTCGGCCTTGGCGGCAAGAGCTTCGCGCAGGGCTTTGCCGGCCTTGGCGAGAGTGCCGATGGATTTGCCGCGGTCACGCCGGGCAAGCAGTTCACGTTCCCCGCCGATCACGGACCGCATCCGGAGTTCCGGATCGAGTGGTGGTATGTGACCGCGAACCTGTCGGATACGAGCGGCGCGGCCTATGGCGTGCAGTGGACCTTGTTTCGCCAGGCCATGAAGCCGGGCGGACCGATCGAGGGCTGGGCCAATCAGCAGGTCTGGATGGGCCACGCGGCGGTGACCAGCGCGGCGACGCATCGCTTCGGTGAGAGCTTTGCGCGCGGCGGCGTCGGCCAGGCCAATGTCGAGGCGACGCCGTTTCAGGCCTGGATCGACGCCTGGGAGATGCGCGGGCTCGACGGCTTCGACGCGCAAACCATAGCACCGATCGAGGTGAAGGCCGCGGCCACCGATTTCAGCTACGCGCTGCGGCTGCAGGCCGACCGGCCGCTGGTGCTGCAAGGCGACCACGGCTACAGCCGAAAATCGGACCGCGGCCAGGCCTCCTACTATTACAGCCAGCCGTTCTTCACCGCGTCCGGCACCATCACCATCGACGGCAAGCGGATCGACGTCACCGGGCAGGCCTGGATGGACCGCGAATGGAGCAGCCAGCCATTGGCCTCCGACCAGACCGGCTGGGACTGGTTCTCGCTGCATCTGCCCGGCAACGAGAAGCTGATGCTGTACCGGCTGCGGCAGAAGGACGGCCGCGAAAACCTGCTCGGCAACTGGATCACATCCGACAGCCGCTCCGCGGAGATCGCTGCCGCCGGCAACAGCATCACACCGACCGCCACGACCGAGATCGACGACCGCAAACTGCCGACGTCATGGCGGGTCACGCTTCCCGCGCGCGGCCTCACCATCGAAACCACGCCGCTCAATCCGAGGAGCTGGATGGGAACCAGCTTTCCCTATTGGGAAGGTCCGATCCGCTTTGCAGGCAGCCACGCCGGGCTAGGCTATCTTGAGATGACCGGCTACTAGAGCATGATCCGGAGAAGTGTGAAGCGGTTTTCCGAAAAGATCATGCGCAAACAAGGAGCCAAAGCGCGATGACGATTCGATCCAATCTCGTCGCGCTTTAGGACACCGCCGGGAGAACGGTGCAGCGGTTCCGAAAAAACTATGCTCTCGCGACGGCGAAGCAAAAAATCGCGCCGCCTGTCACACCGGCCGCTGCTGCCCCGTTATGCTATGGGGCCAACGGAATGAGAGGAAATGCCCGACATGTACCACTACACAGCCATCGTCACCTGCCTTGCCGTCGCGCTCCACTTCTTCTTCGCGACACAGGTCGCGCGGGCCCGCATCCGCTACGACGTCAAGCTGCCGGCGATCACAGGCAACCCGGATTTCGAGCGCATTTACCGCATCCAGATGAACACGCTGGAATGGATGCCGATCTTCCTGCCGTCGCTGTGGCTGTTTGCGATCTATGTGGGCGACGTCGCCGCCGCTGCCATCGGCGCGATCTGGATCGTCGGCCGCATCGTTTACTTCATCGGCTATCGCGAGGCGGTGGCCAGCCGCACCCCCGGATTCGCCATCCAGGCGTTTGCAGCGATCATTCTATGGATCGGCGCGCTCGGCGGTGCGGTGTGGCGGCTCGCGCACGGATGATGCCACAACACTCCGCCGTCGTCCCGGCGAACGCCCGGGACGACGGTCGTGTTGGTTCACGCGCTACGCGTCACTTCGTCAGCGGACAGCCGCTGTCCTTGGCCGTGAAGAAGGCCTGGTCCCCGGGCACCACAGCGAGCTGCTTGTAGTAGTCCCACGGCTTCTTCGATTCCGAGGGCTTCTTGACCTCGAACAGATACATGTCGTGGACCATGCGGCCGTTCGCCAGCACCTTGCCCTGGGCGAAGGCGTCGTCGACCGGCAACTCCTTCAGCTTCTTGGCAACGGCGTCGGAATCCTTGGTGCCGGCGGCCTTCACCGCCTTCAGGTAGCTCAGCGTCGCCGAATAGGTGCCGGCATGGATCATGCTCGGCATCCGCCCGGTGCGCTTGAAGAAGCGTTCCGAGAAGGCGCGGCTCTTGTCGTCATGATCCCAGTAGAAGCCCTCGGTCAGCACCAGGCCCTGTGCGGCGTCGAGCCCAAGACCATGCACCTCGGCAAGCGTCATCAGCAGGCCGGCGAGCTTCTGGCCCTGCTTGACGATGCCGAACTCGGCCGCCTGCTTGATCGAGTTGGTGGTGTCCTGGCCCGCATTGGCGAGGCCGACGATCTTCGCCTTCGAGCTCTGCGCCTGCAGCAGGAAGGAGGAGAAGTCCGACGAATTCAAGGGGACGCGAACCGAACCGAGCACCTTGCCGCCGGCGGCGGTGACGATCTCACTGGTGTCCTTCTCCAGCGCGTAACCGAACGCATAGTCGGCGGTGAGAAAGAACCAGGTGTCGCCGCCAGCCTTCACCAGCGCGCCGCCGGTGCCGACCGCGAGCGCGTGGGTGTCGAACGCCCAGTGGAAGCCGTAGGGCGTGCAGGCGCTGCCGGTGATGGCTGACGTCGCAGCGCCGACCACGATGTCGATCTTCTTCTTTTCCTTCGACAGCTCCTGGACCGCGAGCGCAACCGACGACGTCGTCAGCTCGGTGATCATGTCGACGCCGTCGGCATCATACCAGCGGCGCGCGATCGAGGTGGCGAGATCGGGCTTGTTCTGGTGATCGGCGGTGACCAGCTCGATCTTCTGACCGAGCACCTCGCCGCCGAAATCCTCGATCGCCATCTTCGCGGCTTCGACCGAATACTTGCCGCCATAGTCGGCGTAGACGCCGGACTGATCGTTCAAGACGCCGATCTTCACGCCTTGCGCAAACGCCGGCGCCGCCAGCATCAGACTGCATGCCGCGACGGCGGCCAGAAATCCCGATTTCATTTTTATGGTCTCCCCACAGTTTCTATCAGGAAAAAACGGCGCAACCTTATTTTATAACCTTGCGGCTGCCCATCTCTTTCGGTTCAGCCAATAGTTCAACGCTCGCACGGCCTCAGCCCCCGTCGTCCTGAGGTGCGAGCCCTGCGGCGCACTTGCGCCGCTGGGTGAGCCTCGAAGGGCGAACGGCCTCTGACCGGGCCGCGCACCCTTCGAGACGCGCGTCCCGCACTCCTCAGGGTGACGGAGATGCTATGGCGTCTTCATCATCGTGCACCCGCGTCACGGCGCATCAACCCGCCGCGGATGCCGTGGTTGCCGCCGGCTTCCCTTCTTTCTTCCCTTCCGCGAGGTTGCGCACGACCATGTAGAAGATCGGGGTGAAGATCAGGCCGAACAGCGTGACGCCGAGCATGCCGAAGAACACGGCGACACCGACCGCCTGGCGCATCTCCGATCCCGAGCCCGTCGATACCACCAGCGGCAGCACGCCGAGGATGAAGGCGAACGACGTCATCAGGATCGGCCGCAGACGCAGGCGACACGCCTCGATCACCGCCTCCAGCCGCGGCCGGCCCTCGAGCTCGATGTCACGGGCGAACTCGACGATCAGGATCGCGTTCTTAGCGGCCAACCCTACCAGCACCACGAAGCCGATCTGGGTCAGGATGTTGACGTCCTGGCCCATGATGCGCACGCCGATCGTGGCCGCGAACAGACACATCGGCACGATCAGGATCACCGCAAAGGGCAGCGTCCAACTGCCATATTGCGCGGCCAGCACGAGATAGACGAACAGCACGCAGATCGGGAACACGTAGAGCCCGGCGCTGGCGCCGTTGACCTGCTGGTAGGACAGGTCGGTCCACTCATAGGCGAAGCCCGACGGCAGCGTCTCGGCCGCGAGCTTCTTCATGATGTCGATCGCAGTCGCCGAGCTGGTGCCGGGCAGGGTGTCGCCCTGCAGTTCGGAGGAAGGATAGAGATTGTAGCGCGCGACACGGTCGGGGCCGGAGATGTCCTTGAAGTTCACGACGCTGCCAAGCATCACCATGTCGCCATTGGCATTGCGGGTGCGCAACCTTGCGAGGTCGGTGGTCTCCTTGCGGAACGGCAGGTCGGCCTGCGCGGTGACGTGATAGGTGCGCCCGAACAGGTTGAAGTCATTGACATAGGTCGAGCCGAAATAGGTCTCGATCGTGTCGGTGACGTTGGCGATGGGAACGCCGAGCTTCTGCGCCTTGACGCGGTCGATATCGACGAACACCTGCGGCGTGTTGGCGGTGAAGGGCGAGAACACCGATGTCAGCCCTGGCGCCTTGCGTGCTGCGGCGACGAGTTCATCGGTGGCCGAGGCGAGCAGTTGCGCTCCCCTGCCCTGACGGTCCTGGATGCGCATCGTGAAGCCGCCGCCGGTGCCGATGCCGGGCACCGTGGGCGGCGGGATCACGATGATGAAGGCACCCTGGATCGATGCAAGGCGCTTGCGCAGCTCGTTGGTGATCTTGGTCGCGGTCTCTCCCTTCCTGGCCCGCTCCTCCGGTTCGTCGAACACCGGGAACAGCGCCGCGGCGTTGCTCGCCTGGGTTCGCGTTGCGCCGGAGAAGCCGGCGAAGGACGGCACGCGGACGACGCCGGGCACCTCGAGCGCAATCCGCTCGATCTCGCGCACGATCTCCGTGGTGCGCTGGAGCGACGCCGCGCCGGGCAACTGCACCGACACGATCACATAGCCACGGTCCTGCGCCGGGATGAAGCCCTGCGGCGTGGTGGCGAGCAGCCATCCGGCGCTGCCGATCAGCGCCACATAGACCAGCAGCATCACCACCGAGTGCCGGATCACGAAGGCGGCGGCCGCTGCATAGCCATGCGACAGCCGGTCGAACACACGGTTGAACAGGCCGGTGAAGGTCGACCAGCCGCGTGCGATCACGTTCCAGCGCGCCGCCGGCCGCTTCTCCTCATGCGGAACCAGGATCTGGGAGGCGAGCGCCGGCGACAGCGTCAGCGAGCAGAAGCAGGAGATCGCGGTCGCGACCGCGATGGTGACGGCGAATTGCTGGAAGAACTGTCCGGAGATGCCGCCGAGAAAGGCGGTCGGCACGAACACCGCGCACAGCACGAGCGCGATCGAGACCAGCGCGCCGCCGACCTCCTCCATCGTCTTGAGCGCCGCATCGCGCCGGCTCCCGCCGTGCCCGAGATGCCGCTCGACATTCTCGACCACCACGATCGCGTCGTCGACCACGATGCCGACCGCGAGCACGAGGCCGAACAGCGTCAGATTGTTGATGCCGAAGCCAAGCGCGGCCATCGCCGCGAAGGTGCCGACCAGCGACACCGGGATCGCGATGATTGGGATGATCGAGGGCCGCCAGCCCTGCAGGAACACCAGCACCACGACGACCACGAGGATCATCGCCTCATAGATGGTCTTGATCAGTTCGTGGACCGACTGGGCGATGAACTCGGTCGGGTTGTAGCCGATGTTGTAGTCGAGACCCTTGGGGAAGCTCGTCTTGAGCTGCGCCATGGTGTCGTAGATGTGCTTGGCGGTCGCAAGCGCATTGGAGCCCGGCCGCTGCGTCACCAGCAGCGCCACCGCGGATTTCTTCAGGAGGAAGCTGTTGGTGGTGTAGGCCAGCGCACCGAGCTCGACGCGGGCAACGTCGCGCAGCCGGACGGTGCGGCCGTCATTGCCCGCCTTGACCACGATGTCCTCGAACTGGGAGATGTCCTTGAGGCGGCCGGTGAAGGCGAGGTTGGGCGAAAAGGCGCGGTCCGCGATCGGCGGCTCCGCGATCTGGCCGCCGGCGATCTGCAGGTTCTGGGCCCGGACCGCCGCGATGACGTCGCTCGAGGTCATGCCGAGATTGGCGATCTTGTCGGGATCCAGCCACAGCCGCATCGAGTAGTCGCGGGCGCCGAACATCTGGATGTCGCCGACGCCGTCGAGCCGCAACAGCTGGTCGCGCACCTGCAACAGCGCATAGTTCGAGATGTAGAGCTGGTCGAACGTGTCGTCCGGCGACAGCATGAACACGACGAGCAGGATGTCGGGTGAGTTCTTGCGGGTGACGACGCCGTTGCGCTGCACTTCCTCGGGCAGGCGCGGTTGCGCGATCGCGACGCGGTTCTGCACCAGCACCTGGGCCTTGTCGAGATCGGTGCCGAGCTTGAAGGTAACGGTGATGGTGAGCTGGCCGTTCGAGGTCGCCTGGCTGTACATGTACAGCATGTCCTCGACGCCGTTGATCTCCTGCTCGATCGGCGCCGCGACGGTGTCGGATACGGTCTGCGCCGAGGCGCCCGGATATTGCGTGGTGACCGTGACGGTCGGCGGCACCACCTGCGGATATTCCGAGACCGGCAGCGTGGTATAGGCGATCGCGCCCACGATCAGGAGCACGATCGACAGCACCATCGCGAGGATGGGCTGGTTGATGGAAAGCCTGCCGAGATTCATGGCTTGGCACCTGCCGGGGGGTTGGCACCATCAGTCGCTTTTGCGGCTTGCGGGGTCACCTTGGCGCCGACGCGGGCGCGCTGGATGCCGTCGACGATGACGCGATCTTCCGCCTTGAGGCCTTCGCGGATCACCCGCAGGCCGTCATCGAGCGGCCCAAGCACGACCGGCCTTGCCTCCACCGTGTTGTCGTCCTTGACCACGAACACGATCTTGCGCGACTGGTCGGTCACGATCGCAGCATCCGGAATCAGCAGCGCCTCATAGGGCGACGAACCGATGATCCGGACGCGGCCGAACTGCCCGGGCAGGATCGAGAGATCCTTGTTCGGGATGATGGCGCGGCTGCGCAGCGTCGCGGTCGAGACGTCGAGGCGATTGTCGAGGAAGTCCATCTTGCCTTCGTGCGAGGGCTTGGTCTCGCCGGTCAGCGCCACCTGCACCGGGTTCGGCGTGTCGCGCGAGCTCGGCCGCTTGCCTTCGAACCAGAGCTTGCTGTTGCGCTGATAGGTCGCCTCGTCGACGTCGAAATAGATGTAGATCGGATCGAGCGACACGATCGAGGTGAGCAGCGTCGCGCCGCCCTCGCTGCCCTGCACGAGGTTGCCGGGTGTCACGAGGTGGCGGCCGACGCGGCCGGTGATCGGCGCCAGCACGTGGGTGAATTCGACGTTGAGCTGCGCGGCTTTCAGCGCGCCCTCGGCCTGCGTCTCGGCCGCGTGAGCCGCCTGCAAGGCTTGACGGCGCTGGTCGACGACCTGTTCGGAAACCGCATTGGTCTGGACCAGATTCAGCCCACGGTCGAGTTCGCGCTTGGCAAGCTCCGCCTTGGCGCGCGCATCCGCAAGCTGTCCCTCTGCCTGCAGCGCGACCGCTTCGAACGGACGCGGGTCGATGGTGTAGAGCAGATCGCCGGCATGGACGATCGCGCCGTCCTTGAACTCGACGCTGTTGACGAAGCCGCCGACGCGGGCGCGGACCTGAACCTCCTCGATCGCCTCGAAGCGACCGGTGAACTCGTCCCAGTCGGTGACCGTGCGCTTGACCGGCTGCGCGACCGTCACAGGCGGCGGCGGAGGCGCCGCCGCCTGCGATTGCGCCTTGTCATCGCAGCCGCCGAGCGTCAGCGCGAACAGCAAGCCGATCGGCGCAAGGCCGCGCCATGCGGTACGGTGAATCAAACGGCGCTCACGGCCGGTCGCCGGAGCTGGACGCCCCGCTCTGTCAGTCGCACTCAATTCCGTCTCCCCAAGGACTCGAACGTCGCAAATGAAATTGCTGTGATTCGACGAAAGTGGATTGCCGCTACGTCGCCGCGGCGGACGCCTCAGATGTGACTGCTCGCCAGTCTGTTCAAGACGGCGTCCCGATCAAGTAAAATAGTTTCGCATTCTGAAAGCCTTGCGACGGCGATACCGCGTCGGTGGGCAGCCGAAAGGTAAGAACGGCTGGCGTATCGGGCCTGTGCGCTCAGGCAAGCTGTCAAACTGCTCCGCAGCGGGACAATCAGAAGGCGAGTGGGTGACATCCAATTGTCACATCGCGGTGAAAATCCAACAATTGCGATGCTCGACCTCCCGCTGTACAGCGCCATCAAAGTTACTTTTGCGCCAGCACCTGCTGCTGCTTCCTGTTGCAGGCCCAGGTCTAGCTCGCGACGCAAACGACCCGACGAGACTGGGCAAGAATGGCAACTAAGGGGCTGGGGCGGCTCGGAAAGCACTGACGACGAGCGACAGCGAGATTTTGGCGCGGAAGGGCCGCAAAGCAAGCCGAATGGCGCGCAGAGTGGCCGCAAGGAGGTTTGCGCCGGCAATGCGCGTCTTTTCTGCAAGGTACGCGACGAAGCGGTCGAAGCCGAGAATGCTGAGCACGCGGGTGAAGTTGTAGCAAAGCGCCATCAGGCTCCATTCGCCGCGGACCTTGTCGAAGCCGCGCACGAGAAAGTGCTGATAGCCGGCGCGGCATTTGAGTGTTCCGAAAGGGTGCTCGACGATGGCGGAACGGCGGCGCATCAATGTGGCAGCCTCGGCGCTTTGCATCCTCATGCGGTGACGTTCGAGAACGTCCTCGTGTTCCCAGCGCGCGATGCTCCGGTAAGGCGCCTTCGGGGCAAGACACCGCGCGCTCAGGGGACATGCTGCGCAGGCCGCCTTGCGCGCCAGGTAGCGGATCTCGATGCGGCCGCTCGTGTTCGTCCAGCGCCCTTCCGTCGGGCGCAGCAGCTCGCCGGCCGGGCAACGGTAGGCATCGGCGTTCGCATCGTAACTGAAGTCCTTGCGGCTGAGGCGGCCTTCCTTGAGCTTGCCATTGCCCTCGTGCAGCGGCACATAGGCAACAATGCCGTCATCCTCGCAGGCCTTCAGGTCCTCGCTGGTGGAATAGCCGGCATCGGCCGCCACCTGCAGAGTCTCGACGTCGAGGGCCTCTTTTGCCGCCTTTGCCATCTCATGAAGATGGCCCGCGTCGTTGCGGTTGACGACCTCGCTGGCAACGATGAGCGTGTGCTTGTCGTCAACGACGCTCTGCACGTTGTAACCCGCAATGGTCTGGTCGCCCTTGCTCAGAAGCCTTGCGTCGGGATCGGTCTTCGAGAGTTGCCCCTTGTCGCTTGTCTCCAGGTTCTTGAGGTCGGCTTGCGCGCGCTCGCGCCGGGCCATCAGCTCCTTCACCTTCTCGCCGACATCGCCGCTGCCCTTGCTGCCATCTCCCGGACCGGCACATCGCTTGGCTTCCTCGGCATCGTTGGCTTCAAGGGCCTTGCCATAAGCCTCGATCTCCTTGTCCAACGCGGCGATCTGTTTGGCCAGCTTCCCTTGCGTGAAGATGCTGCCCTTGCTGGCGTTACCATGGAATAGCGCCCCGTCGATCGCAACGAAGGTCCCACCGATCAGGCCGAGGTCGCGCAGGAGCAGCACGAAACTGCGGTTCGCGGCCTTGAGCGCCGCCCAGTTCTCCTTGCGGAAGTTGGCGATCGTCCGATAGCCCGGCTTCATGTTCTTCAACAGCCAGATCAGCTCCAGATTGCGGCAGGCCTCCCGCTCCAACCGCCGCGACGACCTGATCTGGTTGATGTAGCCGTAAAGGTAGAGCTTCAGCAGATCGGCCGGATCGTAGGGCGGCTGCCCCACTTCGTCCGCGGCACGATCCGCATGGCGGAAGCCGAGCTTTGAAAGGTCGAGCGCGCCAACGAAACTGTCGATCGCCCGCACCGGATTCTGCTGTCCGACATAGTCCTCAATCCGGGGAGGAAGAAGACTGGGTTGCTCCCGGCTGTCGCCGGCCTTGAACGTCCGATTCGCCATGCGCCGAATCGTACATCAACTCCAAAAAATGCCGAGTTCTTGCCCAGCCTCGACGGGCAAATCAGTCAGAAACCTGTCAAGACCTAGCGCGAGAAATATTTCCGTTTTCCAGAAATACAACTCAGTCTATGATCCACCCGTCTCACCCGCTTGAGGGGCGCTTCGCGATCGTCACGAGTGTTGGGTTGGGATGCGGTGGACGCCTCACGTGCAACTGACGAGTGCGCATGAGGCGGACGGCGAAGTCGTGCAGGCCTGACGCCCTAGTGGCAGGTGTCTCATCCGCAAGGGGCAAGATCTCTCGCTGATGACGGTGACAACAAAGCCCAGTCTCGCCGGGGAGAGCACGTATAAGCCGTAAACCATCGCGCAGGGAAAGCCGGAGTGTTCTCCGGTCTCACCTGTGGTCCTACCCCGGTGCTTTTTTTGTTGCACCGGGCCCATGGGTGCGATCGGCACCCGGCTTTCCCTGCGCCCTCTGCTCATCAGGAGGGACAAGTAAACGCAAGACTCGGACGCATCGCGCCGCGAGAATGCGGATTCGTGAGTCACGGGGAACAGCGCGAGCCCACCACGCCCCGCAGCAGTCCCTGATGACGATCGCAATTTCCTCCGCTAACCTGCCGCCAACAGCCGCCGGCAAGGGCGGCGCATCGAGGGAGGACAGGCGCGTGCATCGAGGCCGTGTCGTATTTGGCGCCATGGACGAGGTGGTCTTCGGGCGCCCGGCCCGTGAGGCGATCGTCGAGCAGTTGGACCGGCTTGGCGCGCAGCGCGCCTTCCTGATGGTGTCGGGCACGCTGAACCGCGAAACCGACGAGATCGAGAAGATCCGGAACGCGCTGGGATCGCGCTGCGTCGGCGTCTTCGACAAGATGCCGGCGCACACGCCGCGCGCCGCCGTGATCGCAGCGACCGGGCAGGCCCGCGCCGCGAAGGCCGACCTGATCGTCACCGTCGGCGGCGGCTCGATCACCGATGGCGCCAAGGCCGTGCAGCTTTGCCTCGCCAACAACGTCACCACATCGGACGGCATCGACAAAATCCGCACCCGCGGCGGCGTTTCGCCCAAGATGAAGGCGCCGACCGTGCGGCAGATCAGCGTGCCGACGACGCTCGCCGGCGGCGAATTCTCCTCGATCGCCGGCGTCACCAACGAGGCCAAGCGGCAAAAGGAGATGCTGCGCCATCCGCTGGTGATGCCGCGCGCCACCATCCTCGATCCGGAACTGTCGGTGCACACGCCGGACTGGCTGTTCCTGTCGACCGGCATCCGGGCCGTCGACCATTGCGTCGAAGGCATCTGCTCGCGCGAGGCGCATCCTTACGGCGATGCGCAGGCGATCAAGGGCCTCGAGATGCTGGCCCAGGGCCTGCCCCGCGTGAAGGCTGATCCGAAGGACATCGACGCGCGGATGGACTGCCAGATCGGCACCTGGCTCTCGACCGGCCCGCTCGCCTCCGGCGTGCCGATGGGCGCGAGCCACGGCATCGGCTACGTGCTCGGCGCCGAGCATGATGTCCCGCACGGCTACACGTCATGCGTGATGCTGCCGGCGGTGATGCGCTGGAACAAGCGCGACAACGCCGATCGCCAGGCGCTGGTCGCAGCCGCCATGGGCCATCCGGGCGAGGACGCCGGCGACGTGCTCGACCGATTCATCCGCGACCTCGGCATGCCGCGCAGCCTGCGTGAGGTGCATGTCGGCCCCGAACATTTCGACCGCATCGCCGCGCAGGCAATGCGGACACCCTGGGTGCCGCGCAATCCGCGCAGGATCGATGATGCGTGCCAGGTCCGCGAGATTCTGGTGATGGCCGCCTAGAGCGTTTTCAAGCGAAGTGGATACCGGTTCGCGTGAAGAAAACGCGTCAAAACAAGAATCTAGAGCACGACGGGGGAACGGAGTTCGATGTACACCGGCAAGCATGCTTACCTGCGCCCGCTGCAACCCGCCTTCATCATGGCCGGGACCGGCGAGACCGTCACCTATCGCGAGCTGGAGGCGCGTAGCAACCGCCTCGCACACCTGTTCCGCAACCGCGGCTTGAGGCGGCTCGATCACTACTCGATCTTCATGGAGAACAACAACCGCTACCTCGAGGCCTGCGGCGCGGGCGAGCGGTCCGGCCTGTACTTCACCTGCGTCAACTCCTTCCTCACCGCCGGCGAGCTCGCCTACATCCTCACCAACAGCCGATCGCGCATCCTCATCACCTCGAAGCTGAAGCTCGACATCGCGCGCGAGGCGCTGAAGGAATGTCCGCACGTCGAGTTCTGCATCGTCGTCGACGGGCCGAGCGAAAGCGATCGCATCGTCAGCTTGCAGGAGGCCACGGCCGGCCTGCCGATCACCCCGATCGCGGACGAATATGCGGGAACGGCGATGCTCTATTCCTCCGGCACCACCGGCCGGCCGAAGGGTATCCTGCGGCCGCTGCCTGAGCAGCCGCCGTCGCAGAATCTGCCGCTGTTCGATTTCCTGATCAAGCTCTGGCACTATCGCGAAGGCATGGTCTATCTGTCGCCGGCGCCGCTCTATCACTCGGCGCCGCAGGCCGCGGTCAATCTCACCATCCGCATGGGCGGCACCGCCGTCATCATGGAGAGCTTCGATCCGGAGCGTTACCTCGAGCTGGTCGAGACATGGGGCATCACCCACAGCCAGCTCGTGCCGACCATGTTCTCGCGGATGCTGAAACTGCCCGAGGAGGTACGTAACAGCTACGACCTGTCGTCGCTGGAGGTCGCGATCCATGCCGCCGCGCCCTGCCCGGCGCTGGTGAAGGACGACATGATCAAATGGTGGGGCCCGATCATCCACGAATATTACGGCGCGACCGAAGGGCTCGGCTTCACCGCCTGCAACAGCGAGGAATGGCTCGCGCATCGCGGCACCGTCGGCAAGGTGCTGCTCGGCGACCTCCATATCCTCGACGAGAACATGAAGCCCTGCCCGAAGGGCACGGCCGGCACCGTGTGGTTCAAGACGGCGACGCCGTTCGAATATTTCAACGATCCCGCCAAGACCGCGGAGGCACGTTCGGCGGACGGCAGCATGAGCACGGTCGGCGACGTCGGCTATGTCGACGACGACAACTTTCTCTATCTCACCGACCGCGCCACCTTCATGATCATCTCGGGAGGGGTGAACATCTATCCGCAGGAATGCGAGAACCTGCTGATCACCCATCCCAAGGTCGCCGACGCCGCCGTGTTCGGCGTGCCCAATGTCGACCTCGGCGAGGAGGTGAAGGCGGTGGTGCAGCCGATCGAGGGGATCGCGCCCGGACCGGACTTGGCGGAGGAGCTGATCGCGTTCTGCGCCAAATCGCTGTCGCGGCAGAAAGTGCCGCGCTCGGTCGATTTCGAGGCCGAGCTGCCGCGGCTGCCGACCGGCAAGCTCTACAAGCGTCTGCTGCGCGACCGCTACTGGGGCAACAAGACCTCGCGGATCGTGTGACCGGGGCGACGCGGCGAGCCGGACCGATGCAATCGGCGATGCCACAGCGCGCAACGGACTGGCCCGTCGCGCGCATTTCGCGCTATGGTCTGCAATCGCAAGCCAGCTTCGCCGGAGGCCGCCATGCCGTCGCCCCAGCCGCGCGAGCCGGAGCCGTTACAGGCCGGAAGGCTCGAATTCACTGCCGCCGAGATCGGTGCGCTCGCCCACCTCTATCGCGGCGAGGTCTACCGCAGCACGGTCTGGCGCACCCGCCTCGACAGCTCGACCAACTGGGCGGTGGTCACCACCGGCATCGCGCTGTCGGCGACCTACAGCAGCGCGGAGGCGTCACCCTTGCCGATGGTGCTGGTCGGCCTGCTGGTCACCGTCTTCCTGCTGTTCGAGGCGCGCCGCTACCGCTACTTCAACGTCTGGCGCGCCCGTGCTCGGTTGCTCGAGACGGATTTCTACGCGCCCATGATCCGCGGCGAGGGTCCCTCGCCGAACTCGACCTGGACCGAACTGCTGGCCAACGACTACCGCAATCCCAGGTACCACATCAGCTATGCCCGCGCGATCGGCCGGCGGCTGCGACGGACCTATGGCTGGATCCTTGCGATCCAGGCCATCGCCTATTACGGCAAGCTGGCGATCCACCCTTTGCCGCTCACCGCGATAAGCGAGATCTGGGATCGCGCCTCGATCGGTCCGATTCCCGGAACCATGGTCGTGCTGGCCGGTATTGCGTTCCATTCCAGCTGGGCACTGTTCGCATTCATCACCCATCGCATCGAGGTCGCCGACCGGCGCAAGCGGCACGATTTGATCGCGATGGGCTGAGGCGCCGGGCGGAGCCTCTTGCCCGCCGCAACGCAATGCCTGCTGCAAGCCAGACCCGACCGGCGCGCGCATTGCCGACCCTCCGCCTTTCCCCTAGGCTCGCCATAACAACAAAAGGGAGGATGTGCCGATGGACGTGATCCCTCTGGAGTCCGGCTTCGGCGCCGAACTGCGCGGCGTTACGCTCGCCGATGTCGCAAGCAGTGATGCCGCTTATGCGGCGGTGCGCGCGGCGTTCGAGGAACACTCGGTGCTGGTGTTCCGCGGCCAGGAGGTCACTGACGACATCCAGCTCGCCTTCTCCCGCCGCTTCGGCCCGCCCGAGGTGACCAAGGTCGGCTCGATGGGCACCGGCTCGCACTTCGTGATCCTCTCGACCTTCGGTCCCGACGGCAAGGTGGTGCCGGCGGATCACCGGCAACAGCTGCGCGCCAAGGCCAACCAGCTCTGGCACACCGACTCCTCCTTCAAGCGCGTGCCGGCGCTGACCTCGATCCTGTCGGCGCGCATCATTCCCGAGCATGGCGGCGAGACCGAATTCGTCTCCACCCGGCTGGCGTTCGAGCGGCTAGACAAGGACCTCGCAAAGCGGCTGGAAAATTCCTTCGCCTGGCATTCCTATGCGCATTCGCGCGGCAAGGTGGCGGCGGGGCTGGCAACATCGGAGGAGGTGGACGCGCTGCCGCCGGTGTGCTGGCGCATGGTCTGGCGCAACCCCGTCAATGGCCGCGGCGCACTCTATCTCGCGTCCCATGCCTATGGCGTCGAGGGCATGGACGCCGAAGCGGGCAAGGCGCTGATCGAGCAGTTGACGGAAGCCGCGACCGCGCCCGGTGTCAGCTATCTGCATCAATGGAAGCAGGGCGACGTCGTGATGTGGGACAATCGCGCCACCATGCATCGCGGCCGTCCGTGGCCGGCGCATGAGGGCCGGCTGATGATCCGCACCACGATCTCGGCGACCAACGCGGACGGCGTGCCCGGCATGCGCCTGCCGACGTCGCAGGCGGCGGAGTGAAGAGATGCAGCTTCCCCGTCATCCCCGCGCAACGGGGATGACGGGGAAAGTTGGGAGTTCGCTGGATGGTCCATATCGGCGACAAACTGTCGCTGATCGCAAGCGGCATTATTCAATGGGCCGCGACGCTCTGCATGGGAACTGAGAGGAGAATCGTCGCTGCATAGCAAAACAAGCTGCAAAACACGGTGCATCGGCACCAACAATTCCGATCCATGGAAATTTTAATGTCAGGGCGTCATCCGAATTGCCAATCCCCACGCGACCCTCGCCGGTTGCCCGACAGCCTCACCATGGTATCGTCAATGCCAATCGGCCATTGAGACCGAAATTTGTGGAGGGGACCATGCGGAGCGTGCAAACGCTGGCCGTCGCGGTGTTGTCTGTTCTGGCAATCAGCGGCGTTTCACACGCCGGCGAGCCGAAATCGGGCGGCATTCTCAGGATTTATCATCGCGACAGCCCCGGCAGCGCCTCGATCCACGAGGGCGCGACCTACTCGATCAACGTGCCGTTCATGCCGATCTTCAACAATCTCGTCATCTTCGATCAGCACATCGCGCAGAACAGCGTCGCCACCATCCGGCCCGAACTCGCCGAGAGCTGGGCCTGGAGCGCCGACAACAAGACGCTGACCTTCAAGCTGCGCAAGGATGTGAAGTGGCACGACGGCAAGCCGTTCACCTCGGCCGACGTCAAATGCACCTTCGACATGCTGATGGGCAAGTCGCCGCAGAAGTTCCGGCAGAACCCGCGCAAGACCTGGTACCAGCAGGTCAACGACGTCACCACCAACGGCGACTATGAGGCCTCGTTCAACCTGAAGCGGCCGCAGCCGGCGCTGCTGTCGCTGCTCGCCTCCGGCTACACGCCGATCTATCCCTGCCACGTCTCTCCGGCGGAGATGCGGACCAAGCCGATCGGCACCGGTCCCTTCAAGTTCGTCGAGTTCAAGGCCAACGAA
This sequence comes from Bradyrhizobium sp. ISRA464, assembly GCF_029910095.1. Taxonomy (NCBI): domain Bacteria; kingdom Pseudomonadati; phylum Pseudomonadota; class Alphaproteobacteria; order Hyphomicrobiales; family Nitrobacteraceae; genus Bradyrhizobium; species Bradyrhizobium sp. ISRA464. The sequence goes on from NZ_CP094526.1 coordinate 8,285,974, forward strand.
TCGATCAAGCTCGTCAAGAACCCGGATTACTTCAAGAAGGGCCTGCCCTATCTCGACGGCATCGAGTTCACCATCATTCCGAACCGCTCGACCGCGATTCTCGGCTTCGTCTCCGGCAGGTTCGACATGACCTTTCCGACCGAAGTGTCGATCCCGCTGCTGAAGGACGTCAAGTCGCAGGATCCCAAAGCGGTGTGTGTCGTGGAACCGAACAACGTCTCCACCAACATCATCGTCAACTCGAGCGCGCCGCCGTTCGACAATATCGACATCCGCCGCGCGCTGGCGCTGGCGCTCGACCGCAAGGCCTTCATCCAGATCATGTTCGAGGGTCAGGGGGATATCGGCGGCACCATGGAGCCGGCCCCGGCAGGGCTGTGGGCGATGCCGAAGGACATGCTGGAGTCGATTCCCGGCTACGGCCCCGACGTCGAGAAGAACCGCGAGGAAGCGCGCAAGCTAATGCAGAAGGCGGGCTATGGCCCCGACAAGCACCTGCAGATCAAGGTATCGACGCGCAACATCGCGGTCTATCGCGATCCCGCCATCATCCTGATCGACCAGCTCAAGAGCATCTATATCGACGCCGAACTCGACGTCGTCGACACCGCGCAGTGGTTCCCGAAGGTCGCGCGCAAGGATTACTCGCTCGGGCTCAATCTGACCGGCAATGCCGTCGACGACCCCGATCAATCCTTCTACGAGAACTATGCCTGCGGCTCGGAGCGGAACTACACCAACTACTGCAACAAGGACATCGAGAAGCTGTTCGACCAGCAGTCGGCCGAGACCGATATCAACAAGCGCAAGAAACTGGTCTGGGAGATCGACAAGAAGCTGCAGGAGGACGTCGCGCGTCCGATCATCTTCCACGCGCGGACCGGCACCTGCTGGCAGCCTTACGTGAAGAATATCACGATCATGTCCAACAGCTCCTATAACGGCTATCGTTACGAAGACGTCTGGCTGGACAAGTGAGCGAAGGCACAGATGAGATGAGAATTGGTCGGCCTGGCGTGCGACATGTTGCACCTCTCCCATTGGGAGAGGTCGCGCCGAAGGAGCGGGTGAGGGGTTACACTCGACGGTGGAAGCTGCGGCCCCTCACCCGGCGCTTCGCGCCGACCTCTCCCCGCTGGGGAGAGGTGGAGACCTCGTTCGTATCAATTCAAGCAAATATCATCCTGTAACGTGTCGGCGACGAAAGGAGAGAGCCAGGGTGTTTGCCTATATCGTCCGACGCCTGTTCCTGATGCTCGTGACCCTGTTCGGGATCTCGGTCATCATCTTCGTGCTGCTGCGGGTGGTGCCCGGTAACATCGTCGACATCCTGTTCGACGCCGCGGGCTTCGTCGATCCGGCCGACAAGGCGAGTATCGAGCGGGAGCTCGGCCTGAGCCAGCCGATCGTGATCCAGTATCTGCACTGGATCGGCGGCCTGCTGCACGGCGATCTCGGTTATTCCTATGTCTCGGAAAAGCCCGCGCTGGAGGAGATCCTGCCGCGGATCCCGATCACGGCGCGGCTGGCCGGGTTGGCGCTGTTGTTCTCGGCGGCGATCGGCATCCCGCTCGGCGTCATCAGCGCCGTGCACCAGGGCTCGCGGCTCGACTATGTGCTGCGCGTCGTCAGCCTGAGCGGCCTGTCGCTGCCGGCGTTCTGGCTCGGCCTGTTGATCCTGATGGCGTCGGTCTCGATGTTCGGCACCATGCCGATCTTCAATCCGAATCCGAAGACCTGGCTCGAGGCGTTCACCATCTATGCCGTGCCGGCGATGGCGGTCGGCTTCCGCAGCGCAGCGCTGACCATGCGCATCACGCGATCCTCGATGCTGGAGATTTTGCGCCAGGACTACATCCGCACCGCGCGCGCCAAGGGCGCCTCGGAAGCTTCCGTCAACTACCATCACGCACTGAAGAACGCGGTGCTGCCGGTCATCACCGTGATCGGCATCGAGGCCGCGTTCCTGATCGGCGGCCTGATCGTCACCGAAACCGTATTCAACATCCCCGGCATCGCCCGCTTCCTGGTCGAGGCGCTGCGGTGGCGGGACTATCCGATCGTGCAGAACCTCGTGATGTTCATCGCTGTGGTCGTGGTGGTGGTGAATTTCATCGTCGACATGCTCTATGCCGCGATCGACCCGCGCATCCGGTTCGGAGACTAGCCGTGGCGACGATCAACTTCGAAGCCGAACTGCGACGCGCCGGGGCCAACGCCACCGGCGGCTGGCGCCGGCTCGCCTTCCTCGCCCAGCGCTACATGCTCGGCACGATCGGTCTCGCCATCATGCTGATGTTCGTGTGGATGGCGCTCTTCGCCGACGTCATCTCCCGCTACGATCCGCTCAGCGTCGATTCCGCCCACCGCCTCGCTTCGCCCTCCGCGCTGCATTGGTTCGGCACCGATTCCTTCGGCCGCGACGTCTGGAGCCGGATCATCCACGGCGCGCGGATCTCGCTTGCGGTCGGCATCGGCTCCACGGCGCTGGGCGCGTCGCTCGGCGTCATCGTCGGTCTCGCCTCCGGCTATCTGTCTGGCTGGGTCGATCTCGTGTTCCAGCGCGTCACTGACATCCTGCAATCGCTGCCGCTCCTGGTGCTTGCGTTGGTGATGACCGCAGCGCTCGGCCCGTCGTTGCCAAACGTGATCCTGGCGATCGCGATCCCGCTGATTCCCACCGTCGCCCGCGTGATCCGCGCGAACACACTGGCGCTGCGCGAGCAGCCCTTCGTCGAGGCCGCCAAGTCGATCGGCATGAGCGAGATGCGAATCGCGCTGCGCCACGTGCTGCCGAACACCATCGCTCCGCTGATCGTGCTCGCCACCGCCCAGCTCGGATCGACCATTCTCACCGAGGCGTCGCTGTCGTTCCTCGGGCTCGGCATTCCCGAACCCTATCCGTCCTGGGGCCGCATGCTGTCGGAATCCGCCGCCGAATATGTCCGCACCGCGCCGTGGCTCGTGATTTTCCCCGGCATTGCGATCAGCCTCGCGGTGTTCGGCACCAATCTGTTCGGCGATGCGCTGCGCGACATCCTCGATCCAAGGCAGCGCGGCTGATGAGCGAGCCAATGGCGGCAGAGACGGTTCTCGAGGTAAAGAACCTGCAGACGGTATTCTTCACGAATTCCGGGCTGTTCCGCGCGGTCGACGACGTCTCGTTTTCGGTCCGCCGCGGCGAGACGCTGGCGATCGTCGGCGAATCCGGCTGCGGCAAGAGCGTCAGCGCGCTGTCGATCATGCGCCTGGTGCCCGACCCGCCCGGCCGCATCATCGGCGGCTCGGTGACGCTGGAAGGCACCGACCTCTTGACCATCGACGAGGCCGCGATGCGCGACGTCAGGGGCAATCGCATCTCCATGATCTTCCAGGAGCCGATGACCTCGCTCAATCCGGTGATGCGGATCGGCGACCAGATCATCGAGGCCGTGCGCTTGCACCAGAAGGTCAGCAGCAAGGAAGCCTGGAAGCAGGCAGTCGACATGCTGCGGCTGGTACGCATCCCCGAGCCGGAGCGCCGCGCGCAGGAATATCCTCACCAGCTCTCGGGCGGCATGCGCCAACGCGCAATGATCGCGATGGCGCTCGCCTGCCGGCCGGCGCTGCTGATCGCGGACGAGCCGACCACCGCGCTCGACGTCACCATCCAGGCGCAGATCCTCGCCCTGATCGTCGACTTGCAGAAGCGGCTCGGCACCGGCTTGATCCTGATCACCCATGATCTCGGCGTCGTCGCGCAGACCGCGCAGCGCGTGATCGTGATGTATGCCGGCAAGAAGGTCGAGGAAGCGACCGTCGAGGCGCTGTTCGAGACTCCGCTGCATCCCTATACACGCGGACTGATGGCCTCGATCCCCGCGGTGCCCTCGTCCGACGCCAAGGCCGACGCGCGGCTGGTCGAAATCCCCGGCATGGTCCCGTCACTGACCAAGCTGCCGCCCGGCTGCGCTTTCGCGCCGCGCTGCAAGCTCGCGGTCGACCGTTGCCGCCAGGCCTATCCGCCGCTCGAGGAGGTCCGACCGAATCACTGGGCGGCGTGCTGGCGCGCCGACGAGATGGAGGAGGCGTCATGACCGAGCAGCGTCCGCTCCTGGAAGTCACCGACCTCATCAAGCACTACGCGGTGCGCGGCGGCGTCTTGCGCCGGCAGGTCGGCACCGTGCATGCGGTCGACGGCGTCAGCTTCTCGCTTGGCACGGGCGAGACGCTCGGCCTGGTCGGCGAATCCGGCTGCGGCAAGTCGACCGTGGCGCGCACGGTGCTGCGGCTGGTCGAGCCGACGAGCGGCGCGATCAAGCTCGATGGCGAGGACATCGCGCCGCTCAGCAAGACTGCGCTGCGGCCCTATCGCCGCTCGATGCAGATCGTGTTCCAGGATCCGTTTGCTTCCCTCAACCCGCGCATGACGGCGGGCGACATCGTCGGCGAGCCCTTGACCGTGCACGGCCTCGCGACAGGAAAGAAAAAGCAGGACCGCGTCGCGGAATTGTTCCAGCAGGTGGGCCTCAGGCCCGACCAGATGAAGAACTTTCCGCATCAGTTCTCCGGTGGCCAGCGCCAGCGCATCTGCATCGCGCGGGCGCTCTCGCTCGGTCCGCGCCTGATCGTCTGCGACGAACCGGTCTCGGCGCTCGACGTCTCGATCCAGGCGCAGGTGATCAATTTGTTGATCGACCTGCAGCGCAAGCAGAACTTCTCCTATCTCTTCATCGCGCACGACCTCGCGGTCGTCGCACATATCAGCCATCGCGTCGCGGTGATGTATCTCGGCCGCATCGTCGAGATCGCCGACAAGCACGAGCTGTTCGCCAACCCGCGCCATCCCTACACCCAGGCGCTGCTCGCCTCGGTGCCGATCGCCGATCCCAAGGCCAAACGGCTGGCACCCATGATCGACGGCGACGTGCCGAGCCCGATCAATCCGCCCTCCGGCTGCGCCTTCCACACCCGCTGCCGCTTCGCCATCGACCGCTGCAAAACCGAGCGTCCGGCGTTGAAGGAAGCCGACACCGGCCACCAGGTGGCGTGCTGGCTGAATGACGGGACGGGACGTAAAGATAGTCAGTGACCGTCATTGCGAGCGAAGCGAAGCAATCCATCGTGCGGCATATGCGGAGCCTTGAATTGCTTCGTCGCTATCGCTCCTCGCAATGACGCTATTTAGGCCGCTTGCTTGTCCGCCTCTATCTCCACCACAATCTTACCCGTCGTCACCTGCTCGCCCTCGGCGACATCGATCGACGACACCGTGCCCGCAACACTAGCGGTGTGCACATGCTCCATCTTCATCGCCTCCAGCGTCATCACCGGCTGGCCGGCCGCGACTGTGTCGCCGGCCTTCACCAGCACCGAAACGACACGGCCGTTCATGGCGGCGCGGACCTTGCCGTCGCCGCCAGCGGCCGCAGCACTTTCCGGCGGCGCCAACGTGAGATCGCGGACCGACAGCGTGACGCCGCGATGCAGGACATAGAGCCGATCGCCATCGCGCAGGAACCTTGCCGATTCCATCAACCCGTTGCGGCGATACCGGATGCTGTCCGGCCCGAGCTCGTCGATCTCGAGACTGAAGCGGTCGCCATTGCGGGCCGCGACATAGCTGCCGTCGCGCTCGCGCGTGATCTCGACCTCCTGCACGCCATGGCCAAGGTCGATCCGCAAGCGGAGCGGGAATGTCGCAGCGAGCGACCGGCCGCGCTGCCAGGGCGGCGCGTGAGGGTTGGTGACGTAGAGCAGCAGCGCGGCGAGCGCGACGTCGCTGGCCCGGTCGGTCCGCGGCGCCAGCAACACATCGCGGTTCTGAGCGATGAAGGCCGTGGTCGCCTCGCCCCTGGCAAAGACCGGATGGCGCAGGCAATCGATCAGGAAGCCCTGGTTGGTGGTGACGCCGAAAGCCGCGACCTGCTCCAGGGCGCAGATCAGCTTCCCCCGCGCCTCGTCGCGGGTCGCGCCGTGGCTGACGATTTTCGCGATCATCGAATCGTAGAATGGCGGGATCTCCGCACCCGACTGCAGCGCGTGCTCGACGCGAACATCGTCCGGCATCTGCCACAAAGCCATCGTGCCGGATTGCGGCATGAAATCGTGCCCGGCATCCTCCGAACAGAGCCGCACCTCGATGGCGTGGCCGGAGAAGGTGACGTCCTCCTGGCTCAACCCAAGCGGCTCGCCGCGCGCGACCCGGAGCTGCAGCTCGACCAGATCGAGCCCGGTGATCGCCTCGGTGACGGGGTGCTCGACCTGCAGCCGCGTGTTCATCTCCATGAAATAGAAATTGCCGTCGCGGTCGAGCAGGAACTCCAGCGTGCCCGCGCCTTCATAGCCGATCGCCTTCACCGCCTGCACGGCGACCGTGCCCATCCGCGCGCGCAGCTCCGGCGTCACGGCCGGCGACGGCGCTTCCTCGATCAGCTTCTGATGCCGCCGCTGCACCGAGCAGTCACGCTCACCGAGATGGATCGCGTTGCCATAGCGGTCGCCGAACACCTGGATCTCGATATGGCGCGGATCGACGATGGCACGCTCCAGAATCACCGTCGGATCGCCAAACGCACCCTGCGCCTCCGAGCGCGCACTGCGCAGCGCATCCGGAAATGCCGCGGCATTCGTCACCAGCCGCATGCCGCGCCCGCCGCCGCCGGCGACAGCCTTGATCATGACGGGGAAGCCGATCGCGTTGGCTTCCGCCAGCATGACGCCGTCGCTCTGGTCAACACCCTGATAGCCCGGCACGCAGGGCACGCCGGCCTCTCGCATGATCGCCTTGGCGCCGGCTTTGTTGCCCATCGCGCGGATCGCCTCCGGCGACGGGCCGATAAACACGAGCCCGGCGTCGCGGCAGGCCTGCGCGAAATCCTCATTCTCGGCGAGGAAGCCGTAACCCGGATGCACGGCGCTGGCGCCACTCGCCTTCGCTGCGGCGATGATCGCATCGATCTTCAGATAGGACTGCGCCGGCAACGCTTCGCCGATCTGCACCGCCTGGTCGGCCTCGCGCACATGCAGGGCATCGCGATCGGCATCGGAATAGACCGCGACCACGCCGTAGCCGAGCCGTCGCGCGGTGCGCATGATGCGCAGCGCGATCTCGCCGCGATTGGCGATCAGAATCTTGAAGAACGGCGTCCGCTTCACTGCTGCACCGCTCATGGCCGCGCCACCGAGAACTGCATGCGCTGCGGGTTGCGCGCCTCCGCCTCGCGGCAGATCGCCAGCACCTCGGCCAGCACGCTGCGGGTGTCGCGGGGATCGATGACGCCGTCGTCGAGCACGCGCGCGCTGGTCGAGAACACATCCATCTGGCCATCGAACACGCCGGTGATCTGCGCCTTCATCGCGTCAAGCTTCTCCTTCTCGATCGGCTTGCCGCGCCGCGCGGCCGCGGCCTCGGTGACGATCGCCATGGTCTCGGCGGCCTGCTCGCCGCCCATCACGGCGGTCTTGGCGTTGGGCCAGGAGAAGCAGAAGCGCGGATGGAAGCCGCGACCGCACATGCCGTAATTGCCGGCGCCGAAGGAGGCGCCGCAATAGAGCGTGATCTGCGGCACCGTCGCCGAGGTCACCGCCTGGATCATCTTCGAGCCGTGCTTGATCATGCCGGCCTCTTCATAGGCTCGGCCGACCATGTAGCCGGTCGTGTTGTTCATGTAGAGGATCGGCGTCCGCGACTGGCAGCAGGCCTGGATGAAATGCGTCGCCTTGTTGGCGCCGGGCACGTCGAGCGGACCGTTGTTTGTGATGATGCCGATGGCGTGGCCCTCGATACGGGCGTGGCCGCAGACCGTCGCCGGGCCGTAATTGGCGCCGAACTCGGTGAAGTCGGAATCGTCGATGAAGCGCGCGATTGCCTGGCGCATGTCGACGGGGCGCTTGTGGTCCATCGGCATGATGCTGAGCAGCTCCTCTGCGTCGTAGCGCGGCGGCTTGAACGCGGCCTGCGCGGACTGCGGACGGTCCCATGGCAGCTTGGCCATGATGTCGCGCGCGATGCGAAGCGCATCGCGGTCGTCTTCGGCAAGATAGTCGCCGAGGCCCGAGATCGAGGTGTGCATCTCGGCGCCGCCGAGCTCCTCCTCGGTCGCGATCTCGCCGGTGGCGGCCTTGAGCAAGGGCGGCCCGGCCAGGAAGGCCCGGGTGCGGCCGCGCACCATCACGATGTAATCGGACAGGCCGGTCTGATAGGCACCGCCCGCCGTCGAGGAGCCGTGGGTGACGGTGACGACGGGAAGCCCCGCCGCCGACAGCCGCGCCAGATTGCGGAAGATATTGCCGCCGCGGACGAAATCCTCGACGCGGTAACGCAGCAGATTGGCGCCGGCGCTCTCGACCAGCTGCACATAGGGCAGCTTGTTCTCCAGCGCGAGTTCCTGCACCCGCAACGTCTTGTCCAGGCCGTACGGCTGCAGCGCGCCGGCGTCGATGCCGGCATCGTTGGCGCTGACCATGCAGCGGATGCCGGAGACGAAGCCGATGCCGGCGATCAGGCCACCGCCGGGCACGCTCTTGTCGGCATCGGTCACGTCGAACATGTAGCCGGCGAGTGTCGACAGTTCGAGGAAGGGCGAGCCGGGGTCGAGCACCAGCGCGACGCGCTCGCGCGGCAAGAGTTGCCCGCGGCTGTGGAAGCGGTCCTTCGCAGCCGCCGAAGCGGCACGGGTGCGCTCCTCCAGCGCGCGCATCCGCGCGATCAACGCAAGCATGCCGTCGCGGTTGGCCTGGAAGGCCGCGCCGCCGGTTGCGATGGTGTTCTCGATGGTAGCCACTAGGCGCGCTCCGAAAAATACTCGCTGTACTTCTGCCGCAGTTCGACCTTGCGCAGCTTGCCGGTCGCGGTCATCGGCATCTCCTCGAGGATACGCACCAGCTTCGGCACCTGGAAGCCGCCGAGATGCTTGCGACAATGCGCCTCGATCCCGGCTTCGTCGGCCACCGCGCCCGGCTTCAGCTTGACGAAGGCCGAGACCGCCTCGCCCCATTGCGGATGCGGCAGGCCGACCACGGCGGCGTTCTGCACGGCGGGATGAGCCAGCAGCGTCTCCTCGATCTTGACCGACGCGACATTCTCCCCGCCCGACTTGATCATATCCTTCTTGCGGTCGAGGAACAGCACCTCGCCATTCGCGTCGATCAAGGCAAGATCGCCGGTATGATGCCAGCCGAATTTGCGGGCCTCCTCGGTCGCCTTCGGATCCTTGTAGTAGCCCATCATCACATTGGGGCCGCGATGCACCAGTTCGCCGACCTCGCCGCGCGGCAAGAGATTGCCGCTGTCGTCCATGATTGCGGTCTCGTTGACGATCAGCGATTCGCCCCAGTAATTACCGAAACGGTTGAGCTGCACCTCCGGCCGCGACATCGTCGTCGCCGGATACATCTCAGTCTGTCCGCTGGACAGCACGAAGTTCGGGCAGAGATCGGCGATGGCGCGCTCGAGCAGCGGTTTGCCCATCGGCGCCATGGTGTAGATGCAGCAGCGTAGGCCCGAAAGATCATAATCGCGCCGGCGCGGATGGTCGAGGATCGCCTGATACATCAGCGACAGCCCGACGAACACGGTGAGCCTGTCGCGCACGATCGCCTCCATGCAGGCGACGGGGTCGAAGCCGCGCATCAGCGCCATGCGGCCGCCGACCGAAAGATAGCTGAGCAGCAGCACATGGCCGGCGCAATGGAACAACGGGAATTGCCCGGTAATCCCGTCGTCGCGGGAGAGCTGCATCTCGATGCAGTTGCTCATCACGGCCATGACCACGGCGAGATGGCAATGCATCGCGCCCTTCGGCCGCGAGGTCGTGCCCGAGGTGTAGATGATCATCGCGAGATCGCGGTCGTTGATCTCGATCTCGGGCTCGATGTCGGACTGGCCCTGCAGGAGACCTTTGAATTCTTGCAGACCGGTCTTTGCGACGTTGCCGGTCAGGTCGATCGCGATCATCTCCATGCCGCGTGCCTCCAGCGCAGCGCGCCGGTCGGCCTGGGCGTGGAGATTGTCATCGATGATGGTGAAGCGCACCTCGGCATGGCCGAGGATGTAGTCCATGTCCGTCGGACCGAGCATGGTGTTGATCGGCACCCAGACCAGGCCGGCGCGATGGATGCCGAACAGCGCTTTGACGAACTCGACCGAGTTGTTGCAGATGGTCGAGATCTTCTCGCCCGGCTTCAGCCCGCGTTGCACGAGGTAGTTGGCGAACCGGTTGGCGTCACGTTCGAGCTCGGTGAAGGTGACGCGGCGGTCGCCGTCGGTCAGCGCAATGCGATCGGGAAACCGCCGCGCGGCGCGTTTCAGGAGGTCACCGATCGCGACCCGTCCGATGCGGCCTGGCCCGGCGACGCCGCCGGTTGCAGTTAGGTCCTGCATGTGGCTTTTCCTCCAGTTCATCGGCATCGGCGGTGAGCTACCTCTCCCCTCGTAGGAGAGGGTTGCGGTGACGGGGCTCTATCCATGGAGACAGACCCCTCACCCGGCATGCTTCGCATGCCGACCTCTCCCACAAGGGGAGAGGTTGATCGAGTTCGCGGTACTTTCGGGCCCACTCGCGATGCGCCGAGCTAGTGCCTGACCCCGAAAATCTGCCGCGCTTCAGCCGGGCTCGCAATCTGGCGTCCCGCGCGCTTCGCACAGGCCGCGAGCGCCTCGACGAGTTGCCCGTTCGACGTCACCTTGGTGCCGTCGCCGAGATAGAACGTGTCCTCCAGCCCGCTGCGCAGATGACCGCCCAGATCGGCCGCGCGCTGGTGCAGCGGCCAGATCTCGGCACGGCCGATCGCGGTGACCTGCCAATGCGCTTCCGGCGCCTTCAGCTTCAAGAGGATCGGCAAGAGCTCGGGATCGGCCGGCATGCCGGAGGCAACGCCCATTACGAAGTTGTATTCGAGCGGGCCGGAATACATGCCGGTCTGCCGGTACATGCCGACGCAGCGCACGATGCCGACATCGAAGCACTCGAATTCGGGGATCGTGCCGACCTCGTTCATCACAGCGAGATAATCCTGCACCTTCTCGACCGCGTTGTCGAACATCATCGGCGGCCAGGCCCAGGTGTTGTCGGCCTTCACCTTCAGATAGTTCAGTGAGCCGGCGTTGCAGGCGGCGATCTCGGGCCGCGTCTCGCGCACGCAGTTGAGCGCACCCTGATAGTTTGGGCCCGAGGTGCCGGTGGTGTGATTGATGATCACGCCGGGGCAGGCCTCACGAATCGCCTGCTGGATCTCCTTGCTGACACCAACCTCCCACGACGGCAGGTGGCCTTTGTTCGACTCCTGCTGGCGCAGATGGATGTGCATGATGCTGGCGCCGGCGTTGAACGCGGCCTTGGCCTCGCGCGCCATCTCTTCCGGCGTCACCGGAACGTTGTGCTGCTTGGGATCGGTAAGCACGCCGTTCAGCGCGCAGGTGATGACGGCCTTGTCGCTCATGATGTCGCTTTGTCCAGGTTGCAGCGCACTAGCGCTGCTGATTTTCCCATGATGAGAAATTTGTCTCGGCGCCATCTTGCGTTGACTGGCTACCCCGATGCTCTGATGCGGCGACACGTCGCCAGCCGGTCAACACAAGACGGAAAGCAACGCAGCGCGTTAACTTTGCCGCGAGCAAAAGCCCGGCGCGACACGCCGGCATCGCGGGGAGAACGTCATGGTCTCGATCAACCGGCGCACATGGCTCGCAGGCGCGACAGGCGCCGGCCTCACGGCATTCACTGGTCTCCGTCCCTCCTTCGCCGACGACACGCCGGGCGTCACCGCGACCGAGATCAGGATCGGCAGCACGACGTCACTGAGCGGCCCGGTGTCGGCGCTCGGTGTGCAGGCGCGCTGCCAGGAAGCCTATTTCAGGATGCTCAACGAGCAAGGCGGCATCGCCGGCCGCCAGATCAAGTACATCTATTACGACGACGCGTTCAACCCGGCGAAGACGGTCGAGCAGGTGCGACGGCTGATCGAGAGCGACAACGTCGCCTTCCTGTTCAACATGCTCGGCACCGCGCCGAATTCGGCGGTCGTCAAATACATCAACGCCGCAAAGGTCCCGCATCTGTTCCTGTCGGTGAACGGCGACAAATGGGGCGACTACAAGACCTATCCCTGGACCATGGGCTTTGCGCCGAGCGCGCGCACCGAGGCGCAGGTGTTCGCCAAGTATGCGCTGAGCCAGAACAAGAACGCGAAGTTCGCGGTGCTCTACCAGAACGACGATCTGGGCAAGGATTTCGTCGCCGGCACCAAGGACGTGCTGGGCGAGCGGTTCGCAAACCTGGCCGTGGCGGCCTCGCACGAGGTCACCGATCCCACGATCGATTCCCAGATCGTCAGCTTACGCGGTGCCAGTCCCGACGTGCTGATCTCGGGCACGACGGCGAAATTCGCCGCGCAGTCGATCCGCAAGATCCACGAACTCGGCTGGAAGCCGATGCACTTCATCGCCAGCGGCGCCGCCTCGATCTCCTCGACCATCGCGCCGGTCGGCTTCGACAAGGCGCAGGGCACGATCTCGTCGGCCTATGTGAAGGACGTCGCCGATCCGACCTGGGCCAATGACCCCGGCGTGAAGGACTTCGTCGCGTTCATGGCGAGGTACTTTCCCGATGGCAATCCGAAGGAAGGCTATAACCTCTATGCCTACACGGTGGCGCAGGTGCTCAAGATCGTGCTCGAGCAATGCAAGGGCAACTTCAGCCGCAGCAACATCATGGCGCAGGCGAACAACTTGAGGGACATCGAGGTGCCCACGCTATTGCCCGGCATCCGCGTCAACACCAGCCCGACCAACCACCACCCGCTGCGGCAACTTCAGTTGCAGCGGATCGAGGGCGACGGATGGCTGCGGTTCGGCGAGGTGATCGAGGGCGCGAATTTGTAGGTTTGAAAAATGCGAGTAGGCGGCCCTCTTCACCTCTCCCCTTGTGCGAGAGGTCGGATTTTACGCGCTAGCGGAAAATTCGGGTGAGGGGTTCAGGTCCCTCGATGGACCGCAACCCCTCACCCGGATTGCACCTGCGATGCAATCCGGCCTCTCCCACAAGGGGAGAGGCGGATCTACGCAAGCAGCTGCCGCGCGAGACCTAGGTCAACACCGGTTCGTTCACCGCCTGTCCGGTCCGATAGATCGCGAGATCGCGCGAGCCGGAGAAGATCGCGCGCGGCTTCAGACCATAGAAGCGGCGGATCGAGTGGCTGAAATGGGTCGAGTCGGGATAGCCGATGTCCTGCGCGAGATGCGCGAGGTTGATATCCTGGTTGGCGAAGTGCAGCAGATGCCGCGCGCGCTTCCAGGCGCGGAAGGAGCGGAAGGAGATGCCGGTCTCCTCCTTGAAGAGGTGCAGGAAGCGCGACGGCGATAGCCCCGCCTCGGCCGCACAACCCGCCGCGGTCACCGGCTCGCCGGAAAACTGGCCGATGCGGGCGATCGCGCGCACCACGCGCGGGTCGAGCACGCGTTGCGGCAGCGCATCGCCGAAGCACATGGTGTCGAACTCGGCATTCGAGATCGCGTCGCGATGTTGCATCTCGGCGAGCGTCGCATAGGCGGCCCGGATGCGATTTGCGAACAGGCCGGAGTCCGGGCCTTGCAGGCGGCGGGCGACCGCCTCAAACGTGCCGTCGGGCACGCTTTCCGGCTCGATCACCACCGCGATCGCCGAGCGGTATTCGCTGGTGATGGTGTGGCGCAGGTTTGGCATGGTCACGGCGAGCTCGCCATGGAACTGGCGGCCATCGCTGGTGGACAAATGCAGGCCGTCGCGGATCGCAACATAAACATAGAACGCGCCCGGACAGCGCTCGCGCGGGCGGCCGAGCAGCCCGGCGTAAAACACCCGTTCCGGCGTGATCAGCATCCGGTGGCCGGAATCTTGGTCCTTTGCGTGCACAATGGCATCCATGGCAGGCTCCTCCGCGCGCGGCTCTTTTGGCCACTGCGACGGCGGCTACCATAGCGCAAATTCGCAAGCTGTCACCGAAAGCGTGGGTTAATTCCGGGACAGACGGACGCCCGCCAAATCAGGGCCGCACCCTTGGCGCAACATTCTGTTCCACCCCGGCTTTTTGCTCTGCCGCCACCGCCCGCTTGTAGCCGTCGCGCTGCTGCAGGCGAGCCCAATAGGCCGCGACATTCGGCCCGAAATCCTTGGCGAGCCCGATATTGGTGGCGAGCCTGAGCGCATAGCCGTTGGTGATATCGGCGGCGGTGAAGCGTCCCGCGCAGAGGAATTCCGAATTCGCCGCCGCGGCCTCCACCGCGCGCAGGCGGCCCAGGAACCATTTTGCATAGTCGCCCGAAACCTGCGGGTGGCGCCGCTCCTCCGGCTCGAGCTGGCTGTAGCGGAGCACCAGCGTTTGCGGGAAGGTGAGCGTAGCGTCGGAAAAATACATCCAGTTCAGGAACGCGCCATAGGCCGGCTCGTCGACGCCGACGATCAGCGGCGACGGCCCGTATTTGGTGCCGAGGTAATGGCAGATGCCGGAGGACTCCGTCATCCTGGTCTCGCCGTCGATCATAAAGGGGATGGTGCCGAGCGGATTGATGCCGAGATACTCCTTGGCGAACACACGCGGCGGGAACGGCAGCATCTTCAGCTCATAGGGAAGCCCCAGCTCCTCCAGCATCCACAACGGACGGAACGAGCGCGCAGCGTCGCAGTGATACAGCGTGATCATCAGGCATTTCCCATGTTCTTTGGCCGCGCCACCATGGAGCGCGCGCGAGCCGACTGCAACAACGTCATCGCGCCGCGTTGCAGGATTCCACGACGCGGAGCCGACGAACTCGCTTCATGCATTGCTATGCTTGCGCAGTTCGAGCCTCGCGATCTGGTTGCGATGCACCTCGTCCGGACCGTCGGCAAGACGAAGCAGCCGGGCCGTTGCATAGGCCGCGGCGAGCCCGAAATCGTTGCTGGTGCCGCCGCCACCATGCGCCTGGATGGCCCAGTCGATGACCTGGCAGGCCATGTTGGGGACCGCGACCTTGATCATGGCGATTTCGGCCTTGGCGGCCCGGTTGCCGACGGTGTCCATCATGTGGGCCGCGTTCAGCGTCAACAGCCGCGCCTGCTCGATCATGATGCGCGATTCGGCAATCCGCTCCTGCGTCACCGTCTGTTCCGCGACCGGCTTGCCGAACGCAACCCGGCTTCTGGTCCTGACGCACATCTTCTCCAGAGTGCGCTCGGCGAGCCCGATCAATCGCATGCAATGATGGATGCGGCCCGGTCCGAGGCGCCCCTGCGCGATCTCGAAGCCGCGGCCCTCGCCGAGCAGCATGTTGCTGGCGGGGACGCGTACGTTGGTGAACACGACTTCCGAGGCACGGTCGGGCACGCCATAGAACCCGAACACCGGAAGCGGGCGGAGCACCTCGATGCCGGGCGTATCCATCGGCACCAGGATCATCGACTGCTGGCGATGCCGGTCCGGATTGTGCGGATCGGTCTTGCCCATGAAGATGCAGATTTTGCAACGCGGATCGGTGGCGTTGGTGGTGTACCACTTGCGGCCGTTGATCACGTAGTCGTCGCCGTCGCGCACGATCGAGCTCTCGATATTGGTGGCGTCGCTCGAGGCAACGGCCGGCTCGGTCATGGCGAAGCAGGACCTGATCTCCCCTGCGAGCAGCGGCTTGAGCCAGCGCTCCTGATGCTCCCTGGTGCCATAACGCGCCAGCACTTCCATGTTGCCGGTGTCGGGCGCCGAACAATTGAACAGCTCGGGCGCAAGGTGCGACCGTCCCATGATCTCGCACAACGGTGCGTATTCGAGATTGGTCAGGCCCGCGCCGTGCTCGCTCTCGGGCAGGAACAGATTCCAGAGCCCCTCGTCCCTCGCGATCGTCTTCAGCTCCTCGACGACAGGATAGACCTTCCACGGACCAAGCTCCTCCGCCTCGCGATAGAATCGCGCTTCATTCGGATAGACATGACGATCCATGAACGACTGAAGGCGATGCTTCAGCGCGATGACCTTTTGGCTTTCCTGATAGAGCATGTCTGCTTCCATTCCTGCTTCGACCGGCCGCGCGTTCAGCCTGCCGATCATGTCTGACGGCTATTTCTTCTGGCCCGGCAGCGTACCCATCATCTTGCATAAGACCATGAGCATCACCTCGTCGGCGCCACCGCCGATCGAGGTGAGGCGGCTGTCGCGATAGGCGCGGCTGACCGGCGTCTCGTTGGTGAACCCCATGCCGCCCCAATATTGCAGGCAGGCGTCGGTGAGCTCGCGGCCGAGCCGGCCGGCCTTCAGTTTGGCCATGGTCGCGAGCCGTGTCACGTCCTCGCCCTTAACCAGCGCCTCGCCGGCACGATAGATCAGCGAACGCAGGAGTTCGACCTCGGTCTGCATCTCCGCGAGCTTGAAGTGCACCACCTGGTTGTCGAGGATCGAGCCGCCGAACGCCCTGCGGTTGCGGGTGTAGTCGATCGTTGCGTTGATGATGAACTCGTGCGCCTTCAGGCAGGCCGCCGCGCCCCACAGCCGCTCCTCCTGAAACTGGATCATCTGATAGGTGAAGCCCTGGCCCTCTTCGCCGATCCGGTTGCGCTTGGGCACCCGGACATTGTCGAAGAAAATCTGCGCGGTGTCGGAGGAGCGCATGCCGAGCTTGTCGAGCTTGCGCGCGACCTGCACGCCCTTCGTCTTCATCGGCACGCAGATCAGCGACTTGTTGCGATGGACCTGGCCGTCGCTGGTGTTGGCGAGCAGGCAGATCCAGTCGGCCTGGGTGCCGTTGGTGATCCACAGCTTGCCGCCATTGATGACGTAATCGTCGCCGTCGGAGCGCGCCTGCGTCTTGATCGAGGCGACGTCGGAGCCGGCGCCGGGCTCCGAGACGCCGATGCAGGCGACCTGGTCGCCCGCTATCGCCGGAGCCAGAAACTCGCGCCGCACCTCGT
The DNA here is from genome assembly GCF_029910095.1 of Bradyrhizobium sp. ISRA464. Taxonomy (NCBI): domain Bacteria; kingdom Pseudomonadati; phylum Pseudomonadota; class Alphaproteobacteria; order Hyphomicrobiales; family Nitrobacteraceae; genus Bradyrhizobium; species Bradyrhizobium sp. ISRA464. Next base: position 8,302,866 of record NZ_CP094526.1, read on the forward strand.
CGGAGCCGAACCGCGCCAGCGCCGGCGTTGCCATGTCGGTCTGCACCCCGATCGCCATCGGCACGCCGCCGCAGGTGATGGCGCCGAGCTCTTCGGCCATCATCAGCGCGTAGGAATAATCCAGCCCCTGGCCGCCGAACTCGACCGGCTTGTTGAGGCCGAGGAAGCCGAGATCGCCGAGCTTCTTGAACAGCTCATGCGCCGGAAAGATACCGGCCTGCTCCCACTCGTCGACATAGGGGTTGATCTCGGCCGCGATGAATTTTTGCAGGGCACGGCGGGGTTCGTCATGGTCGGCGGTGAAGAGCATTGTGTTCTCGCGTTTCCTCGTCGTCTCGCTTTTCACCTCCCCCTGAAAGGGGAGGTCGGCGCGCTCGGCAACGCCGAGCGGGCCGGGTGGGGGCCAAACTGGCAGTCGGACTCGCGGCTTGACCCCCACCCTGCCCTCCCCCTTTCAGGGGGAGGGATCGCAGCCGTCGTCCAACTCGACCACAACCCCTCCAGCTTCGTTCAGAGCCCCATCTGCCGGCTCGCAAGATCCTTCATGATCTCTTCGGTACCCCCGCCGATGGCGTTGACCTTGACCTCGCGGTAGATGCGCTCGACCTTGACGCCGCGCATGAAGCCGGCGCCGCCGAAGATCTGCACCGCCTCGGAGGCGCAGTAAGCCATGGTCTGCGTCGCCTGATTCTTCATCATGCAGATCTCCGCGACCGGGCTTTCGCCCTGGCCGAGCCGCCACGCCAGCATTTCCAGCATCGCCTGCGAGGCCGCGACCCTCTGCGCCATGTCGACGATCTTGTGTCTGATGACCTGATGCAGCGCGATCGGCTTGCCGAAGGTCTTGCGCTCCTTGGCGTAGGCGATCGCCTCGTCGACGCAGACGCGGGCATAGGCCGTGCAGCCCGCCGCCATGCCCATCCGCTCGCTGTTGAAGTTCTGCATGATGATCTTGAAGCCCTGCCCCTCCTCGCCGATCAGGTTCTCGACCGGCACGCGGCATTCGTCGAAATGAAGGGTTGCGGTGTCGGAGGCCCACCAACCCATCTTCTTCAGCTTGGTGCGGGAGAGGCCGGGCGTATCGCCCTCAATCAGCAGCAGGCTGACGCCGCCGGCGCCCTCGCCGCCGGTGCGCACCGCGACCGTCAGATAGTCGGCGCGCATGCCGGAGGTGATGAAGGTCTTCTCGCCGCTGACGATGTAATGATCGCCGTCGCGCCGCGCCCTGGTGCGCAGGTTGGCGACATCGGAGCCGCCGCTCGGCTCGGTGATCGCGAGCGCGGAGATCTTCCGGCCCGACAGCACCTCCGGCAGCACGCGTGCCTTCACCTCGGGCCGCGCGGCGCGCGCGATCGGCGGCGAGCCGATGGTGTGGCTCATCAGGCTCGCGCTAATGCCGCCGGCGCCGGCACGCGCCAGCTCCTGCGAGGCCACGATCTTCATGAACTGGTCGGCGGCGATCCCGCCATATTCCTCGGGGAAGCCGAGGCCGAGCAGCCCGATCTCGGACGCCTTCACATAGAGCTCGCGTGGAAACTCGCCCGCCTCGTCCCATTGATGGGCGAAGGGCTCGATCTCCTTCGCCACAAAGCGGCGCATCACCTCGCGAAAGGCCTCATGCTCGCTGGTGTAGAACGGGTTTGCCATCCGCCTCGCTCCGTTGATTCCCGCATCCGACGATGTCCGGATTTCTCATCGCTAACTTGCGTCGAGTGGCTGTCCAGAGGCGACCGGGGTCCAGGCTGGCTGTTCCCAGCCACTAAACGCAAGACAGTATCCCGATAGGCCCCCTCCACTGCTGATCCATGCCATCGATTGGGCCAGGAACAGGCGGCGCAAGACTGCCGTTCCAGGAGGAGGGAAACGTGCCGGTTCGTTACTACGACTGGATCGCGCATCATTGCCGGCGCACGCCGGACAAGATCGCGATCGTCGATCTCGCCAGCGGGCGCCGCTTCAGCTATGCGGAGCTCGACGCGCGCGTCTCGCGCCTGGCCAGCCATCTGCGCGACAGCCTCAAGGTCGGCAGCGGCGACCGCGTCGCGGTGCTCGCGCTGAACACCACGGATACGCTGGAAGTGCAGTTCGCCTGCTTCCGGATCGGCGCAATCTTCCTGCCGCTCAACACCCGCCTCACCGTTCCCGAGCTGCGTTACATCACAGGCGACGCCTCACCCAAGGTGATGATCCACGACGACGATCTCGCCGACACGGCGCTCGCGGTCGCCAAGCTCTGCAATGTGGCGTCCATGATGCGGTTCGGACCGGGCGGATCGTATGAGGCCGGGATCGCGTCGGCCAGACCGCTCGAGCGGACCGAAGAGGTGATGCTCGATGACATCTCGACCATCATGTACACCTCGGGCACGACCGGTCAGCCCAAGGGCGCGATCATCACGCACGGGATGACGTTCTGGAATTGCGTCAATCTCGGCGGCCCGGCCTATATCTCACCGTCCTCGGTGCTGCTCACGGTGCTGCCGCTGTTCCACACCGGCGGGCTGAATTGCTACACCAACCCGGTGCTGCATGCCGGCGGCACCGTGCTGATCATGCGCACGTTCGATCCGGGCGAGGCGCTCAGGCTGATCAGCGATCCCACCCAGGGCATCAACGTGTTCTTCGGCGTGCCCTCGATCTATCAGTTCATGGCGCAGCATCCGGCCTTCGCGACTTCGGACTTCAGCCGTCTGATCAACGGCGGCGTCGGCGGCGCGCCGATGCCGGTGCCGCTGCTGAAGACCTGGGAAGCCCGCGGCGTCGCGCTGCAGCAGGGCTACGGCATGACCGAGACTTCACCGGCGGTGCTGACGCTCGACCGCGAGGACGCCGCGCGCAAGGCCGGCTCGTCCGGCAAACCGCTGCTGCATACCGAAGTGCGGATCGTGCGTCCCGACGGCAGCGATGCCGATGTCGGCGAGCTTGGCGAGCTCTGGGTGCGGGGCCCTAACGTCACGCCGGGCTACTGGAACAGGCCGGACGCCAACGCCTCCTCCTTCACCGACGGCTGGCTGCACACCGGCGATGCGACGCGGATGGACGAGGACGGCTTCTACTACATCGTCGATCGCTGGAAGGACATGTACATCTCCGGCGGCGAGAACGTTTATCCGGCCGAGGTCGAGAGCGTGCTGCATCAATTGGCGGCCGTCGCCGAAGCCGCGGTGATCGGCATCCCGAATGAGCAATGGGGCGAGGTCGGGATGGCGATCATTGTCGTGAAGCCCGGTCACTCGCTGACACCGGCCGAGGTTCACGCGCATTGTCAGGCCAATCTGGCGCGGTTCAAATGCCCGCGCCTGATCGAATTCATCGACGCTCTGCCGCGGAATGCGACAGGCAAAATTCATAAGCCCACGCTCCGGCAGCAGTTCAACCTGCCGAAGCCGACCGATACTGCGGCATGATCCCGCAAACGTGTGTAGCGTTTTCCTGTTCATGCCGAGACAAGGAGCTGCCCCGTAACCGTCTGCCGGGACCGGCTACGGGTGTGTTGCGTAAGTCCCCAACCAAAATAGATCGAGGAAAATGCCTTTATGACAACCAAGAAACTGTCGCTGCTCGCGGCCGCCACGGCGCTCTGCCTGCTCTCTACCCAGGCCGCTTTCGCACAAAAGAAATACGACACCGGCGTCTCCGACACCGAAATCAAGATCGGCAATGTCGAGGCCTATAGCGGTCCGGCTTCCGCCTACGGCATCATCGGCAAGACCGAGGAAGCCTATTTCAAGATGATCAACGATGCCGGCGGCATCAATGGCCGCAAGATCAACTGGATCTCCTATGACGACGGCTACTCGCCGCCGAAAACGGTGGAGCAGATCCGCAAGCTGATCGAAAGCGACGAGGTGTTCCTGGTGTTCAACGCGCTGGGCACGCCGACCCAGACCGCGGTGCAGAAGTATCAGAACGCCAAGAAGGTGCCGCAACTCTTCCTCGCCACCGGCGCCAGCAAGTGGAATGATCCGAAGGAATTCCCGTGGACGATGGGCTTCCAGCCGAGCTATCGCGTCGAGGCGCGGATCTTTGCGAAATATATTTTGCAGGCCAAGCCGAACGCCAAGGTCGCGATCTTCTATGCCAACGACGATTTCGGCAAGGACTACCTGGCCGGCCTCAAGGAGGTCCTCGACAAGTCGTCTGCCAAGATTATCGCGGAAGAAAGCTATGAGACCACCGAACCGTCGATCGATTCGCACATCGTCAAGCTGAAGGACACCGGCGCCGACGTGTTCGTCAACATCTCGACGCCGAAATTCGCGGCGCAGGCGATCAAGAAGATCGCCGAACTCCAGTGGAAGCCAATGCAGGTGATGACCGACGTCTCGATCTCGATCGGCGCTGTGATGAAGCCCGCCGGTCTCGAGGCTGGTGAAGGCGTGCTGTCGGCCGGCTACCTGAAGGACGCCTCCGACCCGCAATGGAAGGATGATGCGGGCATGAAGAAGTTCATGGCCTTCATCGAGAAGTACATGCCGGGCGCCAACATCTCTGACGCCAACCTAGTCTACGGCTACGCCGCGGCGCAGACCATGGTGCAGGTGCTGAAGCAGTGCGGCGACAATCTCACCCGGGAGAACGTGATGAAGCAGGCGGCGAGCCTGAAGGACTTCACGCCCGACACGCTGATCCCCGGCATCCGGGTCAACACCAGCGCGACCGACTTCGCCCCGATCGAGCAGCTCAAGATGATGCGGTTCAAGAACGGTCAGTGGGAGCTGTTCGGCGACATCATCAGCGCGGAGACCGGCGGCTAGGACGGATCTCACGAGACCGGTGAGACGAACTCGGTGCACCTCTCCCGCTTGCGGGGGAGGTCGGATCGCATCGATAGATGCGATCCGGGTGGGGGCTCCCTCCCACAGAGGGTGTCGATCGTGGAGCCACCCCCACCCCAACCCTCCCCCGCAAGCGGAGAGGGAGCGCCTCTCCTTCGCGTCCGCCATCACCCAATCGCATCATCTCTAGGCGATCGCGGCGTGATGGACGTCCTTGTGATCGCTCCCCGAAACTCCCAACTAACAGGGTAGGGCCGAAACCAAACGGTCATACCGATGGATTCGAACGTTCAGTATTTGCCGCTGACGCCGGGATTCTTTTCGATCCTGGTGTTGCTGGCCGTGGCGCTGGTGATCCTGATCCAGCTTCGCATCCTGAGATACGCCTATATGCGCCTCGGCGTCGGTCCGGGGGTCGCGTTGTTGCTGCTGTTCGGCTCGTTGATCGGCAGCTATTTCAACATTCCGATCACGGTGCTGTCCGGCCCGCCGGTGCGATCCGGTGAGATCGTCGACTTTTTCGGCATGCGCTATGTCGTGCCCTTCGTGGTGTCGCCCAGCACGATCCTCGCCGTGAATGTCGGCGGCGCGGTGATTCCCACCGTGATGTCCACCTACCTCGTCCTTCGCTATCAGCTCTGGCTCAGGGCCGCGATCGCCACCGCCGTCATCGCCTTCATTGTGCATGTCAGCGCCACGCCGGTGCAGGGAATGGGAATCGCCGTTCCCGTGTTCGTTCCCGTCATCGCGACCGCAATCCTCGCCTTGCTGCTGTCCCGCGAATACGCAGCCCCCCTCGCCTATATTGGCGGCTCGATGGGAACGCTGCTCGGCGCCGATCTCTTGAACCTCGACAAGATAGGCAGCCTCGGTGCGCCGATCGCCTCGATCGGCGGAGCCGGCACGTTCGACGGCATTTTTCTGACCGGCATTCTGGCCGTGCTGCTCGCCGGGATCGTCGCACCGCCGAGCCCACGGCCGGCATAGCCTCGCTTCCTCCGACGTCACTCGGCCTGATACTCTATCCAGACAGGAAGATCGCAAACGGCTCGTCGATCGTCCGGCGCAAATGCTCGCGATAGACGTCGTAATTCGGATCGCCGGCCGACACCCGGCCGACGCTCGGATTGGGCACGTTCTTCGCCGGCAGGAACGCGATCGGCGCCGCGATCGGCGTCAGCAGCGAGCCGCGGCCGGCGAGCAATGTCGTGATGATGCCGTACATCTCGCCGGTGATGCGCGGACGCGACACCGTGATCAGGCGATGCTGTCCATGCCGGTTGGTGACCAGATAGACGAAGCCCGACTGATTGGGGACGGCGACCTCGCCGAACTGCGTGTAGGTGGCGTCGAGGCGCTCGCCCTCGCGGAAAGCCAGCGATGACGCCGCGGCGTCCCAGACAATTTCCGTGCGATAGGCGTAGACTGCGTCCTTCTCGCCGAATGACGGGCGCAGCGTGATGTAGATTCCTTCGATCCAGGTGACGGCGCGACGCGCATAAGCCCCCAACGCATCCGGCGCGATCTCGCCGTTCGCTTCGACCGCGGGGGGCGGGAGCGCGGCCTCCGGCAGCTTGCGCAGGGACACGCCGAGCGCCTGTTCGAGCCGCACGGTGGTCGCGAGCGTGAACGGGCGGCGACCGCCGAGCACCTTTTCCAGCGTGGAGAGGCTGAGCTTCGCCTCCTCGGCCAGCGTCTGCCGCGAGATGCGGCGGCGCGCGATTTCCTCGCGAATGGTCTCCGCCACCTGCCGGCTCTGCTCGGCGGAAAGCTGCTTGTCCGGCGTCGGCATCGAAGCCCCTTGCGCGATTCCCTTATCGATTTGCGCAGTCTAGCAGACCGGACAATCCATCACAAAACCGCACGAACCCGCCGCGGCCATCGGCGGACCGCGCCGAACCGCGGCCAATCATTACCGATCATTCTGCTCGCGCCAGAGCCCCCGTTCTCCATGATTGCGAGGCAGCGAAAACCTCGCTCGGAGTGATGAAAATGACGATTTGCGATGTAAGTGAGAGCAGCCAGCGGATGCGGCTGTCGCGCAGGATGCGCATCCTGCTGTTCTTCCTGGTGGAAGGCGTGGCCGCGCTGGTGATCGGCTTTACGGCGCTTTTCCTGAGCTTCGATCCGGTGTGGTCGGCGGAGCAGCCACAGCAGGCCGCGTTGCGGCCGGCCGACGCACGCTCCGGCTCGCTGCTGCTCAAGACCGACGACGGCTATGCGGACGCGGCGCGGCTCGGCATCGATGTCGATCTCACGGTGTCGGGCCCGACGGTGCGCGCCCGCGTTACCCAGCTCTTCCGCAACCCGACACAAAGCTGGATGGAGGCGACCTATGTCTATCCGCTGCCGGCCGGCAGCGCCGTCGACACGCTAAAGATGGTGGTCGGCAACCACGTCGTGGTCGGCGACATCAAGGAGCGGCACAGGCCCGCGCCATCTACGAACAGGCTCGCTCGAGCGGCCAGAAGGCCGCGCTCACCGAACAGGAGCGGCCGAACATCTTCACCAACTCGGTCGCCAATATCGGTCCCGGCGAGACCGTGCTGGTGCAGATCGAATATCAGGAGCCGGTGCAGCAGAACGGCAACGAGTTCTCGCTGCGGGTGCCGATGGTGGTCGGCCCGCGCTACAATCCGCAGCTGGTGGTGCAGAGCGTCGACCTCCGTGCCGATGGCAGCGGCTGGGGCACGACTGCCACCGATCCGGTCCCGGATCGCGACCGCATCTCGCCGCCGGTGCTCGACCCCGCCGACAATGCCCCGATCAATCCGACCAACATCACGGTGCACCTGCAAGCCGGCTTCGCGCTCGACGAGGTGAAGAGCCACTTTCACAAGGTCAACATCGAGAGCCCCGACAGCACCACGCGCATCATCAAACTGGCAGAAGGCCCGGTGCCGGCGGATCGCGACTTCGAGCTGACCTGGAAACCGGCCGCCGAAAAGGCGCCGTCGGTCGGATTGTTCCGCGAGCATGTCGGCAATTCCGACTACCTGCTGGCCTTCGTCACCCCGCCCTCGGTCGAGCAGGCGAGCGAGAAGCCGCTGTCGCGCGAAGTGATCTTCGTGATCGACAACTCCGGCTCGATGGGCGGCACCTCGATCATCCAGGCCAAGGCAAGCCTGCTGTACGCGCTCGGCCGCCTGCAGCCGACCGATCGCTTCAACGTGATCCGCTTCGACGACACCATGGACGTGCTGTTTCCGACGCCGGTGGCCGCAACGAGCGGCAACATCGCCAATGCGACGTCGTTCGTCAGCGCTCTGCAGGCCCGCGGCGGCACCGAGATGTTGCCGGCGATGCGCGCGGCGCTTTCCGACACCAACCGTGACGACGCCAGCTATGTCCGCCAGGTCGTGTTCCTGACCGACGGCGCTGTCGGCAACGAGCAGCAATTGTTCGAGACAGTCAGTGCGCTGCGCGGACGCTCGCGGGTCTTCATGGTCGGCATCGGCTCGGCGCCCAACACCTATCTGATGACGCGCGCCGCCGAGCTCGGCCGCGGCGCCTTCACCCATATCGGTTCGGTCGAGCAGGTCGAGGAGCGCATGCGCAGCCTGTTCGCCAAGCTGGAGAATCCGGCGGTGACCAACCTGTCCGCAAAATTCTCCGAGGCGACCGCCGATCTGACGCCGTCGGCGATCCCGGACGTCTATCGTGACGAACCGCTGGTGCTTGCCGCCAAGCTCGATAAGCTCGCCGGCTCGATCGAGATCAAGGGCCGCATCGGCGACCGCCCGTGGAGCGTGACGCTGCCGCTCGCGAATGCCGCCGAAGGCAAGGGCCTCTCGAAGCTGTGGGCGCGCCGCAAGATCGCGGATGCCGAGGTCGCGCGGACCACGCGCCAGGTGAGCCCTGAGGACGCGGACAAGACGATCCTGGCGCTGGCGCTGGCGCATCAGCTCGTCACGCGGCTCACCAGCCTCGTCGCAGTCGACAAGACGCCGAGCCGTCCCGAGGGCGAACCGCTGAAGCTCGCCGAGCTGCCGCTCAACCTGCCCGCCGGCTGGGACTTCGCCAAGGTGTTCGGCGAGCGTCCGCGTGCACCATTGGCTCCGACCGAACGCCGCGCCGACGCGGGCGATGGCAAGGTACAACTTGCGGCGCTGAAGCGGCCGATGCCGGTCGTGACCACGGCACCCACGATCCAGCTGCCGAAGACCGCGACCGACGCCGAGCTGAAGATGATCGCGGGCGTGATCCTGCTCACGGTCAGCCTGCTCATGCTGGTGTTCAACCGGCGTCAGACGTCGCCCAACTGACGCCGGATGAAAGGAGGAGGTGCCCCCGACCTCCTCTTTCAAAAGCGCGCGCGGCCTCCCACCCGTCCCCAAGGGCCGCGCGCGCCACTTTTACCCAAGCTGTTATTGCGAGCGAAGCGAAGCAATCCATGTCAACGCGCCAGGATAGGATGGATTGCTTCGTCGCTTCGCTCCTCGCAATGACGGGAGCAAGCAATGCCCCGCTTCATCGCCCCCGCAGTCTTCGCCCTCATCGGCCTGATCCTGTTCGGCCAGGGCGCCTACATCCACGCTAAGGCGCTGCTCGCGCAGGTGCTGCTGGAGCGCGCGCTTGCAAGGACGATCGCCACCGGGCATCCCGTGAAGCCGTGGAGCTGGGCCGACACTTGGCCGGTTGCCCGCATCGAGGTGAAGCGCCTTCACGGCTCCGCGATCGCGCTGGCCGGCAGCAGCGGCCAGGCGCTGGCCTTCGGTCCTGGCCACCTCGAGCAGACGGTCGACGCCGGCGAGCGCGGCGTCGCGGTTTATTCCGCGCATCGCGACACCCATTTCCGCTTCCTGAAGGATGTCGCTGTTGGTGACGAGATCGATGTCACAAGAAGCGATGGCAGGA